>JBAQNC010000125.1:0-4807 GCA_049303435.1 Parvibaculum sp.
ATATTATTTCGCGCCCTGCACTCATCGGTCAGGCTTACAATCACCCCAGACTTGGAACCACCAGCATCCAGACGACGGAACTCTGGGCCATTGCCCCCACCCTCGGCTGGGCCAGAACCTGGTCTCGATTTTATCGCTTGGGCTTCCCAGCTGACGACCTTGGAAAGGCTGACTAATGATGCATCCCCGTGAGGTTATTTTCGTAGACCTGGAAGCCTCCTCACTGACAGAAGGTTACCCAATCGAAGTGGGCTGGGCCATTGTGCGCGACTTCAAGGTCACGACCGAGAGCCACCTGATCCGGCCAACGCCTGAGTGGTATTTTGACGATTTCCGCTGGTCGACAGACTCCCAAGCGGTGCACAGGATTACGCGTGGCAATCTACTCGACCATGGGAAGCTGCCAACGGAGGTTGCGACCCGGATGACAGAGCTGTTTTCCGGCAAGACCCTCTACAGCGATGCACCTAGCTACGACTTCGCCTGGACTGTCGAGCTGTTTCACGCGGCTTTCAAAGATCGTTCCGCAGTTCCGTTCAAGCTCGCTGATGTTTCTAGCCTCTATGAAGACGGAGGCACGGACGAACGAAAATTCGAGCAAGAAGTTCGAAAACGCAGGAAATTCAAAGTTGAGCATCGTGCAGCTGACGACGCATTGAACCTTGCCCTGATGTGGTGTCATTCGCGGCGCGCCCTCAACGCTTCACAATTCGAATATCCACCGCTACGTGAGAGTTGGAAAATTCTCTTAGATAATTGAAAGAAATTAGCTTGCGACTAATTATTTAGAGGCGTATACGGACGTCATTATGACCATGAACAAACTCATATCCTCACTTGTTGAACGGGCCCTTTGGGGACCGGCGTGGATTTGTGTGCCTATGTCATAAGGATTTGACGCAAGCATAATTCATCCAACGCCGGTCCAATGGGCCGGCTTTTTTGTGTCTAAAGGCTGGCCCTCCTTTTGGTTTTTTACCTGGAGCACAGCCATGCCCCGCTTCGCCGTCTATAGCGACTTACACTACGAGTTCGGCTCGCAATTCGAGCCACCATCAACCCTGCGCGGCAAGGTTGATGGTGTCATCCTGGCCGGGGACATCTGCTCCGGGCCGGCTACGATGACCTATGCTCGACACATTTCGCGACTGCTCGACGCCCCAGCCATTCTGATTGCGGGTAACCATGAACATTACGACCAGGTCATGGAGCCGTTTCTCGACGAATTGCACAATCAATCTGACGACGAAGTGCATTTTCTCGAAGGCGACACGCTCGAGATTGCCGGTGTACGCGTTCTCGGCACCACATTGTGGACTGACTTTGCGTTGAACGAGCATATGCACGTGCGTGCGATCCACGACATGCGCAAGCTTATGAACGACTACCGTTGGATCAAGCGCGTCTCATCGACCCGAGGCCGCCGCAAAATCGATACGCGATTGATTCTGGCTCGCCACGTCGCACACCGCAATTGGTTGTCATCTGAACTGGCCAAGCCTTTCGTCGGCCCAACCATTGTAGTGACCCATCATGCCCCGTCACGGCGCAGTCTGGAGGGTCACGATACAAGCCGTATCGTCGCCGCAGCATACGCCTCAAACCTCGATCATTTCATCGAAACACGAAAGATCGATGTCTGGATCCACGGCCATATCCATGAAAGCCGCGACTACCTGATTGGGAACACGCGCATCGTCGCAAACCCCTACGGCTACCGAACCGACGCCACTAATCCAAACTTCAAGCCCGACTTTACAATCGAAGTCTGAACAATAGGATCGGAGAAAAACCATGACCCGTTTTCTTGTTTACAGCGACCTGCATTACGAATTTGGCTCTCGCTTCATGCCACCTGCCCACCTCAAAGGTACAGTAGACGGTGTTCTTCTAGCCGGCGATATTTCGGGTGGCCTTCATGCCATGCGTCACGCACGCCAAATCTCAGACGCCGTCGAAGCGCCGGCCATCCTGATCACGGGTAATCATGAATTTTATGGTCACGTAGTGGAACATTTGCTCGACGAGCTGCGTGCTTCGTCGACCGAACAAGCGCGTTTTCTCGAATGCGACACTGCCGAAATCGCAGGCACCCGCATTCTGGGAACAACCCTCTGGACCGATTTCAATCTCAATCCAGAGCTTCGCGAACAGGCGCTGTCCGACATCGGCTGGATGCTCAACGACTACAGGAAAATCCTACGGGTTCTTCGGGGCGATAATCTTTGCCGGGTTGATACTGATTACATCCTTGCGGCTCACGTCGCTTGTCGGGAATGGCTTGCCTGCGAACTTGAGACCGCTTTTGACGGTCCCACGATCGTGTTGACGCATACAGCACCTTCACGCCGAAGCATCACATCCCACGGTTCGCATCAGGTGATCTCTGCGGCATTCGCATCTGACCTCGAACAATTCATCTTGGACCATAAGATTGACGCATGGGCACATGGTCACGTTCATGACAGCGTCGATTATTTGGTCGGAAACACTCGCATTGTGAGCAATCCATACGGGTATGAACGGTTCGAGCAGAACAAGGAATTCAACTCTGATTTCATCGTAGAGGTCTAAGCGGCAGCTTTCTATTCTTCTGTATCCACTCACCGGCAACTCATCAAAATTCCAAACAAGGAATGTTACCATGCCAAAATTCCTGTTCGCCGGCGATCCGCACGGCAACTTCAAGCCTCTGATCAGGGAGACCATGAAGGTGAGACCAACCGCAGTTCTCACCCTGGGCGATCATGATCTCGAGCGACCGCTTGTCGATGAACTCAGTGACGTTCTCGATGCCGGCATTCGCGTCCATTGGATTCCGGGCAATCACGACGGCGATATGGAGCTCTGGTATTGCAACCTGTTCTGCGGTCCCTCCGGATTGTGGAACCTGCATGGCCGCGTCATCAATATCAACGGCATTCGCGTCGCCGGTCTGGGCGGCGTCTTTCGTGAAAAGGTCTGGTTTCCGGGGCAGGGAGAACCAAAATTTCACAAACGCTCCCACATGCTGTTTGCCACACCGAACAAGGGGCATCAGGGGAAATGGCGAGCGCCCGGTGAACTTGAACCAGGGCTTCCAATGAAGCATCGGGTGACGATCTTCCCTGAAGACATGGAAAGGTTATCGCGGCGCGTGGCGGATGTTCTTGTGTGTCACGAGGCTCCATCAAGCCACAAATATGGCTTCTCGGTAATCGACGAACTGGCCAGATCATTGGGCGTGAAACTGATCGTGCACGGTCACCACCATTGTAATTATGCAGGAAGCTTGGATAACGGAATTCAGGTGATTGGCGTCGGCTTGGCAGAAACATATCTGCATGAATTTAAAGACTGACCGACCTCAAAATTCACAAAGTTAAGCCAGCCTGCCATCGAACAATTCTGCAATGAACTTTGCGAGGTAATTTGCGCCGATTGCAAGTCGCTTTGATGTGAAACAGAGTGAAGCAAAGTGAAGTAAAACGAAGTGATGTGAAAAGAAGTGTAAGTGTTTAGATTGCTTATCCCGTTCGCTCAGGTGCTAACCATATGTAGCGATTCTGCGTGACAGCGAGCGTCGCCTGGCCTATGCGACATCATGGCCGAAGCCCTGTTCCCCACGCGCTGGAAGCACGACAAGCCGCCGTCGCTTGAGCGGTTCATGGCGGACTTCCCCGACGACTACGCCTGCGCCGAGCATCTGGCCGAGCGCCGCTGGCCGGATGGCTTCGTCTGCCCGCACTGCGGCTCGAAGAAGGGGTGGCGCCTCGAGGCGAAGCCGTGGGTCTGGGAGTGCGCCGGGAAGGGCGACGCCCCCCGTTGCCGCAAGCAGACCTCCGTCATTTCCGGCACGGTCATGCACGGCACGCACCTGCCGCTGCGGACTTGGTTCATCGCCGCCTATCTCGTCGCGACGCACTCGAACGGGATCTCGGCCCTTCAGCTCCAGCCGAAGATCGGCGTTGGCTCCTACAAGACGGCCTGGCTGCTCCTGCACAAGCTGCGCCGGGCCATGGTCGCGCCCGACCGGGCGCCGCTCGAGGGCGACGTCGAGATCGACGAGACGAGCATCCCGTTCCGGAGGGCGGAGGAGTCGCCGACGGGCGGCCAGGGCAAGAGCACCGTCGGCAAGATATTCATCATCGGCGCCGTCGAGAAGCGAGGCGGCCGCAGCGCGGGCCGGATCCGGCTGCAGCGCATTCCCGAGGACACCGGCCGCCATATCCGGCCGTTCGTCGAGACGAACACGGCGCCGGGCTGCGCAATCTACACCGACGCGAACAGCTCCTATCTCGGCATTCCGAGCCGGACGCACATCCCGCGGAACCTGAGCGCCCGCAACGAGTTGCCCGCCCACATCACCTTCGAGCGGATCCACCGGGTCTTCTCGAACCTGAAGCGCTGGGGGCTGGGCACCTATCACGGCCTGCGCGACAAGCACGCCGACGCCTACCTCAACGAGTTCGTCTTCCGCTGGAACCGGCGTCGCCTCTTCCGATACGCGATCGACCGCATGCTTGGCATCGGCCAGAGCTGCCGCCGATTCCCTACCGCGACATCGTCGGCGACACCTCGGAGTGGAAGGCGCAGCGCGCCGACAAGATCCTGGCCATGGTGGCGCCGGAGAGGCGCAAGGCGGCCAGAACCATCGCTGCAGCCCAGGGGATCCCGATCCTCGAGGCGCTGGCGCAGGTGCCGCGGTCGGCGGATGGCAGGACCTACGAGAGGCGGAAACCCTCCCGCCCGGTGCTATGCCCGCGGCGGGAAGGCGAAGAGCGGTTCACGGGGCGATATCGGCATCCGCCTATGGCCGGAACAGGAC
>JBAQNC010000126.1:0-5538 GCA_049303435.1 Parvibaculum sp.
GACCCGAGGCCGGTCGTCGCGCGCCGCACATCGCCAACAAACATGGGCCTCTATCTTCTCTCCGCGATCGCGGCCCGCGACTTCGGCTGGGCCGGTACGATTGAAACCGTCGAGCGACTGGAAGCAACAATCGCTTCCATGCAAAAGCTTGCGCGGTTCAAGGGCCACTTTTTCAACTGGTACGGAACGGAGAGCCTTCAATCACTCGAACCAGCATATGTCTCGTCCGTAGACAGCGGAAATCTCGCCGGTGACCTGATCGTTCTCGCCAAGGCCTGCGAGGAGTGGCGGGGCGCATTTCACGCGCCCGAAGCGCGGCTCGGCCTGACGGACACCCTTCAATTGGCGCGCGAGGCCGTTCATGCCCTGCCCGCCACAAGCGGCGAGCAAGGCCGGAAACTCTCTGCCATGCTTGACGAAATCGAAGATCAGCTTGAGGCGGCGCAAGCACTCGAGACGCTATTTCCAACATTGAACCGGCTAGCAGACAAGGCCGTCGAAGCCGCCCTCGAAATTTCACCCCACTCCGGCGATAACGATCCATCGGATATTTTATTCTGGCTCAAGGCATTCAGAAAAGCACTCTCTGAACATGATCGTGATCGGCAGGAGAAAGGCGATACGCAGCACATTCTGAACAATCGTCTGAGCGCCCTCGCAGACGCGGCGCGCGCAATGGCGATGGAGATGGACTTCGCCTTTCTCCTCGATCCCGCGCGGCAATTGCTGTCGATCGGCTATTCCGTCTCCGACCAGAATCTCGACACCAGCTGTTACGATCTCCTTGCGTCGGAAGCCCGGCTCGCCAGTCTGTTTGCAATCGCCAAGGGCGACGTCGCCACACGACACTGGTTTCGGCTTGGCCGGGCCGCGACACCCATCGGAAACGGGTCGGCGTTGATCTCGTGGTCCGGCTCCATGTTCGAATATCTTATGCCCTCGCTGATTATGCGCGCGCCCGTCGGTAGCCTGCTCGAACAGACAAATCGTCTGGTGGTCGAACGCCAGCAATCCTATGGACAATCGCTCGGCATTCCGTGGGGCATCTCGGAGTCCGCTTACAACGCGCGTGACATGGAATTCACCTATCAATATTCCAACTTTGGGGTGCCCGGCCTCGGCCTGAAGCGCGGCCTCTCTGAGAATGTAGTGGTTGCTCCCTATGCGACAGGTCTCGCGACCATGGTCGATCCGCAAGCTGCGCAACGGAACTACGCCCGCTTGACGGCAATGGGGGCCCGCGGCCGCTATGGATTCTATGAAGCTCTCGACTTTACCCGCTCGAGACTTCCCGACGGCAAGAATGTTGCGATCGTGCGCAACTTCATGGCTCACCATCAGGGCATGACCATCGCCGCCATCGCGAACTGCCTGCACAAGGGTCAAATGCGTGCCCGCTTCCATCGCGAGCCGATGATACAAGCCTCGGAACTTCTGCTCCAGGAGCGAATGACCCGGGCCGTCGCCATTGCTCCACCCCAGGCCGAGGCGGTCAAGATTTCGGCGACCGAGGTCGACGTCAAGAACCCGACCGAGCGCCGGTTTCCGGCATCGATCACCGGCGCACCGATCACGCATCTGCTGTCGAACGGTTGCTACGCGGTCATGTTGACCACCACCGGCGCGGGCTATAGCCGGTGGCGCGATATCGCGGTGACGCGCTGGCGAGAGGATACGACCCGCGACAATTCCGGTTCCTTTATATTCCTGCGCGATACGCAGAGTGGGGATATCTGGTCGGCGGGCGCACAGCCGATCGACAACGATATGGAGCAGGATGAGGTTATCTTCGACGAAGATCGCGCCGAATTCATCCGGCATGATGGCACGTTGACGACCTCGACGGATGTTCTGGTTTCCGGCGAGGACGATGGCGAGGTTCGCCGCGTCTCGTTGACCAACAGCGGACGCCACGGGCGCGAGATTGAGCTCACCTCCTATGCAGAGCTGGTTCTGACGACACCGACCGCCGAAAACGCACATCCGGCTTTCGCCAAGATGTCCGTCGTAACCGAATATCTTGCGGAATTCGGTGCACTCATTGCGACGCGACGACCGCGCGCTCACGACGAGCCACAGGTTTGGGCCGCCCACTTCGCCATCGTGGAAGGCGAAACCGTCGCCGATCCTCAATATGAGTCCGACCGGGCGCGTTTCCTCGGTCCCGGCCACACCGTCGACAATGCCGCCGCCCTGATTGCTGGCCGGTCCCTTTCAAACACCGTGGGAACGGTTCTCGATCCTGTCTTTTCGATCAGACAGCGTGTGAGCATACCTCCGGGGCGTGTTGCGCGGGTCGCCTTCTGGACCGTCGTCGCATCGTCACGGGCGGAGCTTCTCGATCTCATCGATAAACACCATGATCGCAGCGCTTTTGATCGAGCAAAAACACTTGCCTGGACCCAGGCCCAGGTTCAGCTTCGTCATCTTGATATCGACGCCGAAGAGGCCGCGGACTTTCAGCGACTGGCCGCGCCGATCCTCTATTCCGACGCACGCTTCCGGGCGTCCTCGGAGGCAATCCTTCGGGGGGCTGGCGCCCAGTCAGGTTTATGGCCGCTCGCGATTTCCGGCGACCTGCCGATCGTCCTCCTGCACATCGACGACATTGAGGACATCGCCCAGGTCCGTCAGCTTCTCCGCGCGCACGAATATTGGCGCATGAAACACCTCAGCGTCGATCTGGTCATCGTCAATGAGCGCGCGTCGTCCTATCTGCAAGGGCTTCAGATCGAGATCGAAACTGCGGTGCGGAGCAGTCAATCACGGTCGCGTTTCGGCGAAGGGCCGGAAAAGGGGACGGTTCATACCCTCCGCGCCGATTTGATGAGCGTCGGCGCCCGCGCCTTGCTGCAATCCGTCGCCCGCGTCGTACTGCTCGCCCGCCGTGGACCTATCGTCGAACAGCTCGCACGCCTTCCCCAATCGCCGACCCGATCGTCGACGGTCCGCCATCGAAAGCCGCCAGAGCCGCCGTCGCGCCTTTCGTTGCCACAACCGGCGGCGGAAGGCCTCGAGTTCTTCAACGGCCTTGGCGGCTTCGACAAGAATGGGCGGGAGTATGTCACCATTCTCAATGGCGATGAGGCAACGCCCGCACCATGGATAAACGTGATCGCCAATACTGACTTCGGCTTCCAGACCTCGGCGGAAGGAAGTGGCTATACCTGGGCTGAGAACAGCCGCGAGAACCAGTTGACACCGTGGTCGAACGACCCCGTGGGAGACCCCGCTGGTGAGGTGATTTATGTCCGCGACGAGGTCACCGGCGATCTTTGGACCGCGACCGCGCAACCGATCCGGGACGGCGGCACCTATGTCGCGCGCCACGGTTTCGGCTACAGCAGCTTCGCCCATGAGGCCAACGGCATCGCACTTGAACTGCTGCAATATGTGCCGCTTGCCGACCCGATCAAGATTTCGCGCCTGACCCTCCAAAACCGCTCCGGAAAATCGCGTCGGCTGACGATCACGACTTATGCGGAGTGGGTCATCGGCACGTCGCGCGGTGTTTCGGGACCCTTTATCACCACGGAGATGGACAAGGTCACCGGCGCCATGCTGGCGCGAAACCCCTGGAGCACTGCATTTTCTGGTCGCGTCGCCTTCGCCGATCTCGGCGGACGCCAAACAGCCTGGACGGCTGATCGCACAGAGTTTCTGGGCCATAATGGTGGACCAGCGGCGCCTGCCGCGCTCGTTGGAAGGCGCCCCTTGTCAGGGACCACCGGTGCCGGTCTCGACCCTTGCGCCGCCTTGCAATGCACCGTGGAAATCGGGCCTGGCGAGACGATCGAAATCGTCTCGGTCCTTGGACAATGCGGGTCAGCGGAAGCGGCGCAAGCTTTGATCGCCCGTTATCGGAAAGTCGATCTCGACACCGTTCTCGACCAGGTTAAAGAGCACTGGAATGCGTTGCTCCAGGCCGTTCAGGTCAAGACGCCCGACCGCGCGATGGACATCATGCTGAACGGCTGGCTTCTCTATCAGACGATCGCTTGCCGCATCCAGGCGCGCTCTGCCTTCTATCAGGCGAGCGGCGCTTATGGCTTCCGCGATCAGCTTCAGGACGGCATGGCCCTCACATTCGCCGATCCCGACGAGACCCGCCGTCACCTCCTGCGCGCTGCGGCGCGGCAGTTCGTGGAAGGGGATTTTCAGCATTGGTGGCTGCCGCATTCCGGCCAGGGCGTGCGAACGCGGATTTCGGACGATCGAGTCTGGCTCGCATTTGCGGCTGCAACCTACATCAAAAGCTCGGGCGATGCCGCGATTCTGGACGAAACAGTGCCCTACCTCGAAGGCCCGCTCCTGCGCGCCGACGAGCATGACGCCTTCTTCCAGCCGATGATCGCGGACGAAACCTCCTCGCTCTTCGAACATTGCGCCCGGGGCATCGACCAATGCCTCGAACTCACCGGCATGCACGGCCTGCCACTCATCGGTACCAGCGACTGGAACGATGGCATGAACCGTGTCGGTGCGGGCGGCAAGGGAGAAAGCGTGTGGCTCGGATGGTTCCTGCTGCGAACCATCGACCTCTTCGCACCGCTGGCCGAAAGCCGCGATGCCGAGCGGGCTCGACGCTGGCGTGTTCACGCGGGCTTGCTGCGGGACGCCATCGAGAAAACCGCCTGGGACGGCGAATGGTATCGCCGTGCAACTTATGACGATGGTACATGGCTAGGCTCGAAGGAGAGCGACGAGTGCCAGATCGATTCCATTGCCCAGACATGGTCCGTCCTGTCAGGCGCCGCCGATCCCCGGCGCGCCGCCGTGGCAATGGCTTCCCTCGACAAACATCTTATCCGTCGTGACGAAGGTCTTGCCCGGCTGTTCTGGCCACCCTTCGACAAGACGACCCGCGATCCGGGCTACATCATCGCCTATCCGCCGGGTCTGCGCGAAAATGGCGGGCAGTATAGCCACGCCGCCATGTGGGCAATTCTTGCCTTTGCGAAACTCGGCTCGGGCGAGAAGGCTGTCGACCTGTTCGCGCTGCTCAATCCGATCAACCATGCACGGACGGTCGAAGACGTCGATCGCTACAAGGTCGAGCCTTACGTCATCACGGCCGACGTCTATTCCGTTGCGCCTCATGTGGGACGCGGCGGATGGACCTGGTACACAGGCTCAGCCGGCTGGATGTATCGTGCGGGCATCGAAGGGATTCTCGGCATTCGCCGCGAGGGTGCCTTTCTCGTCGTCGCGCCTTGTATACCCGCCGCATGGCCGGGATTCGAAGTAACCGTGCAAATTGGTTCGACGCGCTATGACATCCGCGTTGGCGCCCGATCGGAAAGCTCCGCCGCCCCGCGCGTTATTCTCGACGGCGTTGATGTCTCTCCCACTGACGGGCCGGCTCGCGTTCCGCTGGACGGGAAGACGCACACCCTGCTCATTGGTACAACTTGACTTCCTCTCCGGTCTAAACCCCGGAGATTCCTACTGCTAGACGGCGAAGTCCCGCCGCAAGAATGTTCCGCGCTGCGTTCGTGTCGCGGTCGTGTACTGACCCGCACGAACAGCACGTCCATT
>JBAQNC010000127.1:0-1874 GCA_049303435.1 Parvibaculum sp.
GTCTATGAGCAGGCTGGCGTGCTTGAGCCTTTTATGTCCGGTCTCTCCGACATCCAGCTTGCCGACCTCGACACCTATGACAATGGAAAACCTGTTCCTTCGCTCGCCAATGTGCTGCGCCTGCACCGGCCCATGGTCATCATTGACGAGGCGCACAATGCGCGCACCGACCTCTCCTTTGAAACGCTGGCGCGGCTTTCGCCTTCGCTGCTTCTCGAACTGACCGCAACGCCGACAACCGAGAACAGGCCAGACAAAGGTCAATTTGCTTCCAATGTGCTGACCAATATTTCCGCCGCCGAATTGAAGGCGGAGGAGATGATCAAACTGCCGATCAAGCTGCGCGCACGCGAGGACTGGACAAGAGTTATCGGCGATGCGCTCGATTGCCGGTTGATGCTGGAAGATCGCGCCAAGCTCGAAGAGACACGCACCCGTGAGTTTATCCGCCCCATCATCCTCTATCAGGCGGAAGCGAACCGTAAGGGGCAGGAACGGCGCACGCCCGACTTCGTGAAAAAACACCTGATGGATGCACACGGCATTCCCGAACACGAAATCGCCATTTCGACCGGCACGCAGGACGACCTCGACGGCATCAACATCCTGTCGAAGGATTCCTCCATCCGCCACATCATCACGGTGCAAAAGCTGCGCGAGGGCTGGGACTGTCCCTTTGCCTATGTGCTTTGCTCGGTCGCCGAACTTGCCAGCGCCCGCGCCGTCGAGCAGCTTCTGGGCCGCGTCTTGCGTATGCCTAAGGCCCGGCGCAAGACGCAGGACGAGTTGAACCTCGCCTATGCCTTTGTCGCCTCGCCCAACTTCAATGCCGCCGCACAGGCGCTGAAAGACGGCCTTGTCGAAAACGGATTTGAAAAAATCGAAGCGGAGGCCTTGGTGAGTCTGGCTCCCGATTTCAGCTTCCGTGAAGATGGCAAAGATTTCGTGCATGAAAGCGAAGCCATGCCGGAGCATGTTCCCGCACCGCAGCTTGAAAAATTGCCGCCGCAATTGCGTGAACGCGTCACCTATGACGAGGCATCACGCAGACTGAAGGTTGTCGGGCAACTCTCATCACAGGACAGGGCGAACCTGCTGCTCGTGGTGCCGCCGGTTGAGGAAGCGCAACGGGCGGTGGACCGGCTTTATCGCCGCAGCAACTTCATCACGGCTTCCGAAACCGAAACCGCCACATTGGCGGAGGAAAAGCCCGTTTTCGCTGTCCCCCGTCTCGGCGTCTGGGTGCAGGGCAGGCTTGAGCCCTTCACCAAGGATCACTTCGTCGCCCTGCCCTGGCATCTGCACCAGCAAAACCCTGACGACATTCTCAACCGCTTTTCAATCAGCGCGGCCTCGGGCACCGAAGGTGAAATCGACATCACACAGGAAGGCAAGCTCATCTGGTTCGTCCACCAGTTGCATGACCAGCTTGCCCTGACGGTGCGCGAACCCAATTTCGACATGCCGCGCCTCGTCAACTGGATCGACCGTATGATCAAGCATCCGGACGTGACGCCCGCCAGCGCCAGGAAATTCATCTGGGACGCGCTGGAACTCCTGATCGCAGCGAAGGGTTATACGCTGGATGAACTCGTCCGCTTCAAATTCCGTCTGCGGCAGGTCATCAGTGAATTGATCGATCATTTGCGCGATGAACGCGAAGTATCCCGTTTTCAGTCATGCCTTGATCTCAAAGGCGCTGACGCGCCGAAATTTGAGACCAGCCCTGAAATCGCACATGTCTTTGATGAACTCATGTATGTGCCGCGCGAACCCTATCGTGGGCCAAGAAAATTCAAGAACCATCAATTCGATGAAATCGCCGACCTGAAGCCAAACGGCGAGGAATTCGATTGCGCCTGTCATATCGATGC
>JBAQNC010000128.1:0-22492 GCA_049303435.1 Parvibaculum sp.
TCTCTCTACCCTTGCAACCTAGGGTGAGCCTGCACAAATCTCAACATGGCTGCGTGACGCCCCTAGGTCAAACGATCAGAATGACGGTAAGTCAGGGAGGAAGATGTCATGGAACAAAAACTGCTGCCACCGCGCCTGTTTCAAATTGCGCTGGTACTCATGGTGACGCTTGATGTTCTCTTTGGGCCCCGGCCAATCACGGCGCAAGGTCCTGCGCTCTTCGCAGGGATTGCACTGGCGCTTCTGGGCATCGTCTTTACCATGGGCGGCGCAGGACAATTCAGCCGCCGCAAGACCAATATCAACACGTTTCTGAAACCGGACCATCTTGTCACCGACGGGCTTTTCAGCATCTCGCGAAACCCGATGTATCTGGGGTTTTCCTGCGTGCTGGCCGGTGTCGCAGTCGCCCTGGACAGCGTCTATGGTCTGGTCATTTCAGGGGCCTTTGTGATCATTGTGGACCGCTGGTATATCCGTTTTGAAGAACGCATCATGAGCGAGACATTCGGCGAGGCCTATGCTGCCTATCGCAAAACAACACGGCGCTGGCTTTGAGGCTTTGGACTTCAGGCCCGCTTGCCTATACTCCGGTCCGACCCGCCTGATTTCTTCATAAAACGCCAGAGCCCTAAAATATGAGCCAAGTGAAATATGACGTTGCCGGCATCGGCAATGCTCTCGTCGATGTGATCGCCAATGCCGACGACGCCTTCCTGAATTCGGAAAATATACAGAAAGGCGGCATGACGCTGATCGACGCTGATCGCGCCGACACGCTTTATAGTCGTATGGGCGAGGCCATCGAAAGCTCGGGCGGCTCCTGCGCCAATACGATAGCGGGTCTCGCGTCGCTCGGCGGTAAGGGCGCTTTCTTCGGCAAGGTCAAGGAAGACCAGCTCGGGCAGGTCTTCGTTCATGACATCACAACACTGGGCGTGACCTTTCCGGCAAGCGTCGCAAACGACGGCGCGCCGACAGGCCGCTGCCTCGTTCTGGTAACGCCCGACGCGCAGCGCAGCATGAGCACCTATCTGGGGGCCGCGCAGAACCTGACCCCCGATGACATCGATGAAGAAGTCATCAAGGCGTCCGCCATCACCTATATGGAAGGCTATCTTTGGGACCAGCCGAGTGCAAAGGAAGCGTTTCTGAAAGCCGCGAAGATCGCCCGCGACGCTGGCCGTATCGTCTCGCTGACACTATCTGACAGCTTCTGTGTTGATCGTTTCCGGCCCGAGTTCCAGAAGCTCGTCAAGGATGAGGTCGATCTTCTCTTTGCCAATGAAGCCGAAATCCTGTCGCTCTATGAAGTCAGCTCCTTCGATGAAGCACTGGAACGTGTACGGAAGGACTGCAAGTTCGCAGCATTGACGCGCTCTGAACTCGGTGCGGTCATCGTCGCCGATGGCGACGTGCACAAGGTCGCCGCAGAAAAAATTTTAAAGGTTGTCGATACGACAGGCGCAGGCGATCTCTTTGCCGCCGGATTTCTCTATGGCCTTGCGCGCGGATACAAGCCCGACCATTGCGGCAGGCTCGGTGTGATGGCGGCGACCGAAATCATCAGCCACTACGGCCCGCGGCCAATGGTGTCGCTGAAGGAACTGGCGGTCGAGAGAGGGCTCTAGAGCTTTCTCAACTGCACTTCGCGAATGCGGTGATCCTCACCCTTGCGCAGGATCGCCTGCGCGCGTTGACGCGTAGGGAGAATATTCTTGCGCAGATTGGCAAGATTGATCGACGTCCAGATGCCATCCGCCGTGGCGACCGCTTCTTCGTCCGACAATCTGGCGAAGCGGTGGAAATAAGCATCCGGGTCGCTGAACGAGGTCGAGCGCAGGCTCAGGAAACGCTCGATATACCAGCGCCGGATCGAGGCTTCATCCGCGTCGAGATAAATCGAGAAGTCGAAAAAATCCGAAACGAAGGGCTGAGGATCTTCGCCATCCGCCGGCTTCCAGGGTTGCAACACATTCAAACCCTCGACGATCAGAATATCGGGCTGATCCACATCGATGAATTCGTCCGGCAGAATGTCATAGGAAAAATGCGAATAGACCGGGGCCTTGACGTTTCGTTCCCCGGCCTTGACGTCCGACAGAAACCGGATCAAACGCCGCGCATCAAAGCTTTCGGGAAAGCCCTTGCGACCCATCAGATCGCGCTCTTCGAGAACCTGATTAGGGTAGAGAAAACCGTCCGTCGTGATCAGATCGACCTTGGGATGGTTCGGCCAGCGAGCAAGCAATGTCCGCATGATACGCGCCGACGTGCTCTTGCCGACGGCAACCGAACCGGCAATGCCGATGATGTAAGGCACTTTCGCCTGAGCGTGACCGAGGAAGTCCGACGTCACGCGGTAGAGTTCCTGCGTTTCCAGGACATAGAGATTGATGAGACGCGATAGCGGCAAATAGATTTCGCTCACTTCATCGAGCGAAATACGTTCTCCGAAGCCCTTGAGCTCTTCCAGTTCCGCTTCGCTCAGGGGAAGCGGCGTATCCTTGCGAAGCTTGCCCCATTCAGCTGCGGTGAACTGGCGATAGGGTGAGGGGGCGGCATCGTTCTGAGCCGCGCCGGTCTTGAAATCACTCGCGACTGTCATTGCTTCGTTCCGTCCGTCCGCGACGCCTTTTCATCAAGTCCGGAACGTCCCTCACGACGCGCCAGTTCGGCATAGACTTCCGCCGGATCAATATCCAACGCAGCAAGTGTTACAAGCCAATGATACAGCAGATCTGCGCTTTCCGCGATGATCGCCTTGCGATCGCTGCCGAGCGAGGCGATGACGGTCTCGATCGCCTCTTCGCCAAGCTTACGCGCACAAAGGACCGCGCCACCCGCCATCAATCTGGCAGAATAGGAGGTGGAAGCGTCGGCGCCTTTTCGTGAGATAATAACCTCAAAAAGCCGGTCGAGTTCAGTTGCATCAACAGCCATGCGGGTATCCCCGTCAACAATAAGCCGTCCATTGGGCCCGGACAAAGGGCCTATACGGCGGCTCTGACTAGCAGATTTGGGTATGGGACGCCAGAAAAGCGTGGTGAGGGAGATTTCGACGGTCTTGCTCGCTGATTTCGTGAAAAGCCGTCATTTTCGCGTGGAAAGCGTCAATCCTTTCATCTCGCCGATCTTCGTGCCTGTCTGGTTCGCGTTTCGCAAGCTTGCGCCACGCAGATCAGCGCCTCGAAGATCCGCCCCTGCCAGATTGGCCCGCAGGAGGATGGCGTTGCGAAAATCGGCTGCCGCGAGAAGGGCCTTTTCGAAATTGGCATCCGCGAGAATTGTGTCCTTAAAGATAGCGCTTGCCAAGATCGCACCGCTGAAATCAAAACGGCTCAAATCCATCGACGTGAAGTCAGCCCGCTCGCCAGCACCTTGGCTCGACTGAATCCAGAGAAGATGCTGCATGAGGATTTTGCTCATACGTTCCGGGCCAGGTGCCGTGCGAGCCTTTGTGGCGCGCATCATATCGCCCTTGGCGGAGGTCGCCGCATCGAGAATGGCGCGGCGGAAATCAGCGTCCGACAGATTGGCGCCGGCAAGATCGACATTCTTCAGTTCAGCCCCGGCAAAATTAGTGTCGCGCAAATCGGCGCCTCCGAGATTGACCCCGCTCAGGTCCGCTCCTTCAAAATCGGCCCCGTGGAGCTTGCACTCAGCCAGCTTTGTGCCCCGCATCTGTGCATTGCGAAAGGTGGAATTTTCGCGATGGCTTTGAATGCCGTCTGAGCGAATAACGACGCCGCGCCGTAAATCGGCGCCGTCCATACATGCGTCTTCCAGCTGGGCGTTTTCAAAGCAGGCGCCACGCAGGTCGGCCTGAGTAAAGTCCGTGCGAACCATGTTTGCGCCGTCAAAATTGGCGCTGAACAGGTTGGTGCCCACAAAGCGTGCATCCTCCAGATTGGCGCCCTCAAAAGAACAGGCAATGAAATGCGCATGGCTGAAGTTCAATCCGGTGAAATTCAGACCTGCCAGATTGCAATCCTTCATGACAACGCACCAACCATTGGGAACACCCTTGAGATAGCGCTGGTTCAATTCGGCAAGCTTGTTGAGCGCCTCCTGGCCGATACGCCGTCCGATAATGGGTTGGGGTTCGCGGGGGGTCGCCCGGTTCATCATATTCCTGACCGGCTTTTCCGACCCTGCATTTACGGCCATAGACACACCTTTCGAGGAGTGAACCCCTCAAACAGAAATTCCTGTTGGTCCAATCCTAGAAACGAGTTCTTCACAACTTGTTAAGGTGCGGCATAAATATGGGTATTTTACCATTATCGAACAGGCAGGGCGGACCGATCAGTGCCAAAGAACCGGTTGGTCCCGAAAATCCCGCCACAATGCGAGGGCCGAACTCCAGTCATCAGCCGCCCGTTCCTTGTGATGGGTCAGGAGTCGTGCACCCGGCTTTTTGAAACGGGAATTTTTCTTGCTCAACTCAATGAGAATGTCTTCCGCGGTTTGCAGATCGTTCAGCGACCCGAAGACTTTCTGAAGATTTGAAAGCCGCGACAGATAGGCATTTGCGGCGGCATGCGGATAGAGACCGGCAAAGAAGCTCAACGCATAGCGCAGCTTCTTGAGGCGTTTGCGCAATTCATGGCGGGCATCAACTGACAGTTCGGAAATATCGCGCGCCAATCGATGGACGCTTTTGAGCCTCTTGTCGAGGGCGGAGGCGGCAAAAGGCGCGAGCGACCCACGCATGGCGCTAACCTCGCGACGCGTTCGGCCCTCGCACCATCCGCGCGTTTCCAGATAAAGCGCGAGATTAAGAATGAATCGTGTCGTGCGTTTGGAGCGCATGGCCGCCAGCGCCGCGCGCCAGGCTTCCTCGCGATATTCCTTTGCCATCTTGGCAAGCGCCTTAACAGGCGGCGACTTTTCCTCCGAGGCGGCAAGAGCAGGATCGATGATATCGGCGAGAATAACATCATAATCGCGGGCACGACCGATGGCTTTCGTGAGCCAGCTGGCGTCCCGCTTGAAACCATCTTCACGCTCGCCATTCATCATCGGGCCAAAGACAAGCAATGCGGAGCGCAAGCGACGAAGAGCGACCCGCATCTGATGCAATCCTTCCGACGAATGCGTTTCGAGGGCAGCAGCCTGATTGACCATCATCTGATCCAGGCAATGTTCGAGAACCGCTGCATAGGCTTCTTCGACAGTCGCTTTGCGCTTGATCTGTAAAGGCGTTGCGCGACGGGCGGCGGCAACTTGCCCATTGGCAAGTGCCCGCCCGCGCTCTGCTTTTGATCGTATGCCGATGCGCAACGGCACCAGATCAATCAGCTTGAGCGCAATTTGATAGAGATCAGCCGCCGTACCGCGCTTCAACTCCAGTTCCAGCTCGCTGACCGCAGACTTGCGGCCATTGGCTTCGATGGCGCCGCGGTCAATTACCAGTTCGACTTCACCGCCATGATCAAACTGCAGGCGCGAAGCCCGCCGGTTGATCGTGGAAACAAAACGGGGCTGCATCAGACCCTGACCGGCCAAGTCGGCAATGCGACTTCTCAATTCGGACGGCAGGTAATTGAGGTCCGGGTTTTTCATATTCGCCTTGAGCGCATGTTCCCATTCACCGCGATCACTCGCAGGCCCACCGGACTTGCTCGATGATTTCAGCGTCTGGACACGGTTCTGACCATCTTCGCGCACGCGAAGCGCGAAGCCGTTGTTCATCAACGCAAAATCAGGGGTGTCAAAATAGATTGAACGAAGGTGGCGATCTGTCGCCTTGCCCTTCATCATCGCCAGGAAAGCATGATCATCATAAAGGCTTTCCAATGCCTCCGGATCACCCTCCAGCTTCAGCTCAATCTCACGATCCTTCATCAAATTGCTCTGCAATTGAGGGGGGTAGTCGTCGAAACCAATCTGTCAGCGACAGTCATTCTCCGGTGGAGACATTCTGCCCGGAAATGACCGCCAGAGGCAATCAGGATAAGGACATGACAGGAGCGGCATTTGGTCCGATCAGGGCCAAACCGGGGTTTCATCCTTTACCGAGATGTGACGCTCAAAGGCGCATGGGAATGCCGGCGGCAGCCATATGGGCCTTGGCCTCGCCAATGGAAAATGTCCCAAAATGAAAAATTGAGGCGGCCAATACGGCGCTCGCATGACCTTCCTTGACGCCAGCCACAAGGTCTTCGAGTGTGCCAACGCCGCCGGACGCTATGACCGGAATGGTCACCGCGTCGGCAACAGCGCGCGTAAGAGGAATATTATAGCCTGCCTTCGACCCATCACGGTCCATCGAGGTCAGCAGGATTTCACCCGCCCCCAGGCTGGTCACCTGACGCGCAAAGTCAACCGCGCCGATGCCCGTCCGGTTGCGACCGCCGTGAGTAAATATTTCCCATTTTCCAGGAGCGACTTCCTTGGCGTCAATTGCGACGACGATGCATTGATCGCCGAATTTCTCAGCCGCTTCACGCACAAATTCAGGCCGCTCGACCGCCGCCGTGTTGATTGACACCTTGTCCGCGCCAGCCAGAAGCAATTTGCGCACGTCATCAACTGTGCGCACGCCTCCGCCCACCGTCAGCGGCATGAAACATTGCTCTGCCGTCTTGGCGACAACATCAAAAATGATAGCGCGTTCTTCATGGCTTGCCGTGATGTCGAGGAAGCAAAGTTCGTCTGCGCCCGCCGCGTCATAAGCGCGAGCGGCTTCGACCGGATCGCCTGCGTCGCGGAGATCGACGAAATTCACACCCTTGACGACACGACCGTCCTTCACATCGAGGCAGGGAATGACGCGCGCTTTAAGCATCAGGCGGCTTCCTTCAAAAGGCGAAGCGCGGCGGCTACGTCGATGCGTCCGTCATAAAGCGCGCGACCGGAGATGGCGCCTTCAAGACCTTTGCAATCAGCGGCGATCAGACGATGAATATCCTCGATGGATGATAGGCCGCCCGAAGCGATAATAGGAATGGAAATCGCGTTTGCGAGCGCCACAGTCGCTTCAATGTTCAGGCCCTCAAGCACACCATCGCGTGCAATGTCAGTGTAGATGATTGCGGCGACGCCAGCGTCTTCAAAACGCTTTGCCATGTCGAGCACGGTAAGATCGGAGACTTCCGCCCAGCCCTCGACCGCGACCATTCCATCTTTTGCATCAAGGCCGACGGCGATCTGACCGGGAAACTTCTTGCAGGCTTCAATGACGAGGCCGGGGTTCTTGACCGCTGCCGTGCCGATGATGACGCGGGTCACATCCTTGGCAAGCCATGTCTCGATTGTCATGAGATCGCGAATGCCCCCGCCCAGCTGGACCGGAATATCGATCGCCTGCAGGATCGCATCGACGGCGGCGGCATTGACGGGCCGACCCTCAAACGCACCGTTCAGATCGACGAGATGGAGATACTCAAATCCCTGATCGACAAATTTACGCGCCTGCGCGGCTGGATCATCGTTGAAGACGGTTGCCTCTTCCATCAGTCCACGGACGAGACGAACGCAATGGCCATCCTTGAGATCAATCGCAGGAAAAAGGATCATATCAAGGTCGCCACTTCAGAAAATTACCAATGAGTTTCAGGCCAAGCGTCTGGCTTTTTTCCGGATGAAACTGTGTTCCAGCCATATTATCGCGCGCGACCATCGCCGTAATCGGCCCGCCATAATCGGTGCGCGCGACGACATCCGCTTCACTCGTCGTGCGCATGGCATAGGAATGCACAAAATAGGCATGCAGGCCTTGGTCGCCGAGCGGAATATCGTCCAGCAGGGGATGAGGGCGTAGCGGGTCGAGTGTATTCCAGCCCATATGGGGGATCTTCAATTCCGGATCGAGCGGCTTGATGGCCGAGACCTCGCCTTCGATCCAGCCCAGGCCATTATGCACGCCATATTCGATGCCTCGTGTCGCCATCAATTGCATACCGACACAGATACCAAGGAAGGGGCGCGCTTGACGGCGAACACAATCGGTCAAGGTTTCGATCATGCCATCGATTGCGTCGAGACCCGCGCGGCAATCGCCAAATGCGCCAACGCCGGGCAGGACAATGTAGTCCGCGCCGCGCACCTCGCGCGGAGACCCTGTAACAAGTATCCGTGCGTCAACGCCCGTTTCGCGTGCCGCGCGCTCGAAAGCTTTTGCGGCGGAGCGAAGATTGCCCGATCCATAGTCGATAATCACAACGAGTGCCATCAATCAGCCCCCTGCGCGCGGAAAAAGGCCGATGGCGCCATGCGCATCGGGCTCCTCGCGGTGCGGCCAGACCGGGGCACCGAAAGATTTTACAGGCGCCGGCTGACTGGCCAATACACGACCTTTCCAATAGCGAAAGAAATCACGTTCGGCATCCTGAAGATCAACTCCCGTCGCGACGCCGATTTCACGATAGCCGTTGCGCGTGAGCGTCCAGCGCTCAATGTCGTGAGCGGCCACACCAAGGAAACCCTGCAAGACAAGCGAGAAAACCGAGATCGCTTCTTCGCTGACGCCGATCGAGCGCGCGATCGTCACCACGAGCAGGGCGAGGGCGAAATAAAGGACCGCCGCGATCCAGAGGCGTTTGTACAAAAGCCAGAAGAGATTGAAAAAGACCGCCGACCAGGAAAAGCCCTCACGCACCAGAACGATGCCCTTGCCATCGGCAGGAGCACCGGCCAGTTCATGCACTGTATATGTGCGCATCGGCAGTTTCCTTGATTAGCCGGAGGGCGTCACGTCCGGCCTTCGTCTTCGCGCCATTATCTAAGGCAATGGATGTAAAAACGCCAGCCCCGGACACTCGGCGCACGTGACCTTCCAGACATGTGGCCGCCGACAGGGGTTGCTGGCGATCAGCTGCCGAGCTTGCCCTTGGTCGAAGGGATACGGTCGGCCGTGCGCGGGTCGATCTCGATGGCATCGCGAAGCGCGCGGGCCAGGCCCTTGAAGCAGGATTCCACGATATGGTGATTGTTCTCGCCATACATGTTTTCGATGTGCAGCGTGATACCAGCGTTCTGGGCAAAGGCCTGGAACCATTCCTTGAAGAGTTCTGTATCCATGTCGCCGATCTTGGGCTGGCTGAAATTCACCTTCCAGATGAGATAGGGGCGCTGCGACACGTCGATGGAGACACGCGTACAGGTCTCATCCATCGGGATAATAGCCGTGGCATAGCGCCGAATACCCTTGAAATCGCCAAGCGCCGCCTTTACGGCCTCGCCAATGACGATAGCGCTGTCTTCTGTCGTGTGGTGAAAGTCGATGTGCAAATCGCCGGTTGCGCGCACCTTGAGATCGATCAGGGAATGGCGTGACAGCTGCTCGAGCATGTGGTCGAGAAAACCAATGCCCGTATCAACGTCATATTCGCCAGTGCCATCAAGATCGAGAGAGACAAAAATTTCCGTCTCCTTGGTCTTGCGGTCGATGGTAGCGACCCGGCCTTCACTATCGTCGTTCATTGAATTCACTCTCGAAATCCGTACAGAGAATTGACCCTGCCTGACGAGGCGGGTTTTAGCAGCGCTACGCTCCTACAGCCAGCCTCTTCAATCGAGGCACGGCATATTGGACCGTCCAGCCTTAAAATTTATGCCCTTTCAATATCTTACAAGGCGTTAACCAACCCCATTAATAGATGTTTAGATTTTACTTCAAGATATGAAAGTCATAAATCAAAACATTGCTTTAACTTCATGTGAAGACGCACCTGAATGCGAGCGGTCTATGTATCCAACTGTGGCACATACTATATCGGGTAGGAGATTACCAAGATCAATATGAAGTAGGTTCGGCTGTCGGCAAACTGACAAGTAGAAAGTCTAGGCTCGTCTCAGCCTGCCAATCGTAAATTCTCGGTATTTCTGCTAATCTGAAATTGGGGAGGTTTGAGGTATGAGCCATGACGCAATCCTTCTGGGGTCGACTCCTCAGGTATCGGCGCAAGCGCTATTCCTTCTATGAAACGCAGCATGTGATGCGCAGGGCTGTGGAAGAGAGGTCGTCCTCATCAGATCGCCAAAAGACGAAATCTCACTCTCAATCCGGCGCTCCCGTGAATGATCAAGATAAGCCCTGAGACCTGTCAGATCGTGCATTGCCCTGAAATCTGATGGGCTATTGATCTGATCGCGCAATTCCATAGGAACTTCGACGCTCGCGGCATTTCAACGACTTGACCCAACGGCCAAAAATGGCCACATGGGGCTCAGAGAAGATTGCTTTTTCCCATCTCCACCTCAAGTCTTATCGCGAAAGTCCGCCACCATGTCCGATAGAGAGCCCTACATCAACTGGCATGGCACGACCATCCTGACTGTCCGCAAGGATGGCAAGGTCGTGGTCGCTGGTGATGGTCAGGTCTCGATGGGCGATACCATCATGAAGGGCAATGCGCGCAAGGTGCGCCCGCTGGGAACGGGCAATGTCATTGCTGGTTTTGCCGGCGCCACCGCTGATGCGATGACGCTGTTCGAACGCCTTGAAGCCAAACTCGAACAATATCCCGGCCAACTCACGCGCGCCTGTGTCGAGCTTGCCAAAGACTGGCGCACAGATCGCTATCTGCGTCGACTTGAGGCCCTGATGATCGTCGCGGACGCTAATGTCAGCCTCGTGCTCACGGGCAATGGCGATGTGCTGGAGCCCGAAGGCGGTATTGTCGGTATAGGATCAGGCGGCAACTACGCATTGGCTGCAGCTCGCGCGCTGGCCGACACCGAGCTATCGGCGGAAGAAATTGCCCGCAAGGCGCTCAGGATCGCCTCTGAGATCTGCGTCTATACGAATAACAATCTCACCATTGAAACACTCGACGCGATCTAAATCAGTTTTCCGGAGTTCTGCCAAATCTCATGACAAGTTTCTCGCCGCGCGAAATCGTTTCCGAACTTGATCGCTATATCATTGGTCAGCATGACGCCAAACGCGCTGTCGCCATAGCGCTTCGCAATCGATGGCGCCGTCAGCAATTGCCTGAAGCGTTGCGCGACGAAGTGCTGCCCAAGAACATTCTCATGATTGGGCCCACCGGCGTCGGCAAGACAGAAATCTCGCGCCGTCTGGCGCGGCTCGCCGAAGCGCCTTTCATCAAGATCGAGGCGACAAAGTTCACGGAAGTCGGCTATGTCGGTCGAGATGTCGAGCAGATCATTCGCGATCTCGTGGAAATCGGGATCAGTCTTCTGCGCGAAAAGAGGCGCAAGGATGTGGAAGCCAAGGCCCATATGGCAGCTGAAAACCGCGTTCTGGACGCCTTGGTGGGCAAGAACTCATCGGAGGCCACACGCGAGAGCTTCCGGACCAAGCTCCGCAATGGCGAAATGGACGACAAGGAAGTCGAAATCGAGGTTGCCGATCAAGGCGGTATGGGCAATATCGAAGTGCCTGGAATGCCCGGCGGCCAGATCAGCATGATCAATCTGAGCGATATGTTCGGCAAGGCCTTCAGCGGCGGACGCATGAAGGCGCGCAAGATGACCGTCAGTGACAGTTACACGCTGCTCATCGCCGAGGAATCCGACAAGTTGCTCGATCAGGAACAACTGACACAAGAGGCCATCAAGCTCGTCGAGCAATCAGGCATCGTCTTTCTCGACGAGATCGATAAGATTTGCGCACGCTCCGACCGGCAGGGCGGGGATGTCAGCCGCGAAGGCGTGCAACGCGATCTGCTGCCATTGATCGAGGGGACGACGGTCGCGACCAAACATGGCTCGGTGAAGACCGACCATATTCTCTTTGTCGCCTCAGGCGCCTTCCACATTGCCAGGCCTTCGGACCTTCTGCCGGAACTTCAGGGCCGCTTGCCGATCCGCGTCGAACTCAAGGCGCTGACACGGGACGACTTCGTGCGCATCCTTACCGAGCCCGAGGCAAGCCTCATCAAGCAATATGTGGCGCTGATGGGGACCGAAGGCGTCACCCTCGATTTCACGACCGAAGGAATCGAGGCCATTGCGACCATCGCCGCGGAGGTCAATGCAAGCGTGGAGAATATCGGCGCACGACGGCTTCATACGGTAATAGAACGGGTTCTCGACGAGATTTCCTTTTCGGCCACGGATCAATCGGGCCAGACAGTCACCGTCGATGCCGACTATGTAACCTCGCGGATCGGCGATCTTGCCAAAAATACCGATCTGTCGAAGTTCATTCTCTAGAGGCGGGTATTCGGCGTATGTGAATCTTGGCAGACGCTTGAGTTCGCAAATAGCGAGTCTGGAAAATCGCCTAAATTGCGTCAAATTTCTGTTTGCTTGAAGTGAATCCGCTTACCGCCCAATAATTAGCATTTCGCGAGTCACGGATTGGCGGATTTCAGCCCTTTTTACGCGACTTCCCACTCTGCACTCCGTGGCGAGAGCGTGTCGGCAGGGATTTCAGCAAATTGTCGAGTTCGGGGTTGGTCAAATAGGCAATTTCATCGGCCAGGCGGTTGGCAAATTCCGTGGCGCGTGGTTCCAGCCCCGAGGTGTCGATTGTCACGCGAGGATGAGAGAGGCGGGCCAAACGTTCGATCTCTTCCGCCTCGTCCCAGATCACATTGAAAAAGCCGATGATCGCCTGGACCTGAGCGAAGGTCGGTCGGCCGCGTCGGCCATGTTCAAGCGCAGACAAATAAGCCGGTGAAACCCTTAAAGCGGCAGCCATATCCTTCAAAGTCACGCCACGTTCAGCGCGCAGAGCCCGAATTTTGGCGCCAAAGGGAGTCATGACCGTTTCCGAAGCCAGATATAAAACGCTCCGCCGCCGCCATGTTTGGGATGAGCAGGCTGGAATCCCGCCACTTCGGCGCGAAACTGGGCTTCGTTCAACCACTGCGGTAAGGCCGAGCGAAGGATGCCCGAGTGATCGGTCGCTTCATGAAACTGACTGCTGTGAAGTATATGGCGCGAGAACGGGCTTTCGCCCTTGCCGGTAATCACCAGCACGCAACGTAATCCGTCCTGACGAGAACGAGCGAGAAAACGGTGAAGCACACCACGAGCCTCGCTTTGCCTTAACCCGTGCAGGTCGAGACGCGCCTCGGTCTCGATCTGGCCGCGCGCGAGGCGCTGACTGGTGCGTCGATCGAGGCCCGTCAAGGGCGGTGGCGAAACCGGATTGTTCTCAAGAAGCGCTGAATTTGGCCGTTTACGGGGCACGGAGGGCATAGGTCTGGGCTGAGGCGCCGGTCGCGCCGGATGTTCCGGCTTCATTGTTTTGAGTGACGAGACATCTGGTTCCGTATCCGGAATGATCTGCCCTGCAGACAAGGGACGAGCGTCCTTCACGACCGCTCGCCATAGACGATGCTCTTCATCGCTCAAGAGACGTCGCTTGCCGCGTCTCTTCTGGATCGGCTCGAAGGCTGATTTGAACTTGTCGTCCATGAGACTAACGGCCCGAACGCGCGGCAAGCGAGCGAGGGATCAAGGCCGTCAGTCGCCCGGCCTGTTTCATGCGGCCGGCAATTTCGGCGGCATCGGAACCGGGGCCCCAAAAGACATCGCCGCGCTGGATGCCGCGAATGGCGGTACCCGTATCCTGCGCCACCATGAGGTGGCGGAAGGGAATATTTTCATCGTGATGGGGAACGGGGACGGTTGTCTCAAGCCACAGAAGGCTACCCAGTGGATGCACGGCACGGTCGACCGCCAGCGAACGTTGCGGGGTGAGGCTCACCCCTTCAGCGCCCGGCGGTCCGGCGCCGACTTCCGTGTTCAACTCCTTGAAAAATATATAGGAATCATTCTGAAGAAGAAGCGGGCTTACCTGATGGGGATGTGCCTTGAGCCAAGCGCGTATGGTCTGCATAGAGACCTCATCGCGCGGGATTGCGCCCCGATCGATCAGAATCTTGCCGATAGAGGTATAGGGACGCTGGTTCTTGGCGGCAAAGGCCAACCGCATGGTCCGTCCGTCATCCAGGGTCACACGACCGGAGCCCTGCACATGGAGGAAGAAGGCATCCACAGAATCGGCAAGCCAGACCAAGGCCAGGCGATCCGCATCAAGCGAACCATTGGCAATCATGTCTTCAATCTCCGATCGCGTCGGGATCGACCGTCCAGCAGCGCGGTCTGCGGCGAACGAAGATGGAAATGACAGGATAGGGGTCTGATAAGACCCGTGACGGGTTAGCGACCCTTTCATTTCGGGTTCGTAATAACCTGTGAAGAGTCCGTCGCCACCATTATCCTTGATCATTACGGGTACGAAATAAGCTTCAAAATAAATACGAGCGGCATCATCGCCGGAAGCGACATGGGAGGCTGCCCGACAAGCCTCGAACCAGTCTCCAGCGTGGCCATAAATGGTTTCGCCAGACTTGCTATCCAGCGGATCTGAGGGAGCGAGCTTCAGGATACGCGCGCAAGAGCCACGAAAGGCGGCAAGGCTCAGGCTCTGCCTGCCCTGGGTCCAACCTTCCAAGCCACTGAAATCTAGAAACATTTCTGGCCCTACCATGGGGGTATGACCAGCCACATCTGCCTGAAGCCTGGTGTGACCGGCATCGCTGCATCCCGTTAAAGTCAGAACAAGGCCCAACAGGAACGCTCCGATGACAGGTCGGCGAGTAGCAGCCCGTCGGCCTCTTTCACATCCAGCGTTCACGCCCGGCCCGCCTTGTTCGTTACCCACACACCCGCCTTGAGAACCGGGCAAGTTCAGTCTTCAGAACTGGTCGCCACCAGACGCCAGTTGGGATCATTGGCTTTCACGTCCCTCTCGAAGGTCCAGACATCCGTCACCTTGCGGATTGTGACCGGATCGCCTTCGATAACGACACCGTCCTTGTTCTTGGTGCAGGCGGTCAATTCGCTAACGAAATGAACTGTCAGGCGAGCCCGGCGATCAACCAGGCTTGCGTCATGCAATTCGGCCTTGGTGATGCCGATGAAGGTTTGATCGATAGTTTCACTGCGCTCTTCACGGCCCTTGATCACTCCATCGAAGCTCTGGAAGACATGATCGGCCAGCAACGGTTTCAGCGTTACCCGATCACCCTTGGCAAAGGCCGTGACGATCATCTCATACGCGGCACGGGCACCCGACATGAAGCCCTCGGCATCGAAATGACGATCAGCCAGTGAAATCTCGGTCAGGGTCTGGGCAATAGGCGAACCTTCCGGCACCAGACCACCCCAGCGCGGTTTCACGACATAGGGTTCGGTCTGGGGGTAGGGATCAAAGCTGCTGTCATCATTTGCGTCGGCCGGACGGGGGCGGTTGCGACCCGGCAGCCGCACAATCTTGTCGTCACTATTGGGCGCTGTCGACTTTTCCTTGCGAGCGAAGGGATCAAAAGGCGGGCGTTCTTCGCCGGTGCGGCGACCGAGGACGCTGCGCAGCTTGAGAAAAACCCCGACCGCAAGGGCCAGCAGGATCAGATTTATGAGTGAGGACGCTTCGCCCATCAGGGCCACCTTTCAACGAAACTTGGGTCTCAGGTTCACTTATGTTCTGTTCGGCACATTGACGTTGTGACACAGAAGCCAAAGACTTATCTGCTAATTTAGGTCAATCAATGGTCCATTACCAGAAGGGCGCGCGGATTGGCCGCGTAAACTTGTACGATCACTGACGCCAAAGGAGTTTCATTGTTTCCGGTCATTTTCCTCGCCTTTGTTCTCGTGCCCATCGTCGAGATTGCCGTTTTCATTAAGGTTGGCGGGCTGATCGGCGTTTTACCGACTTTGGCGCTGATCATCGGCATCGCCATATTCGGGATCTGGCTGCTGCGCCAGCAAGGGCTGCAGACCTTCAACAAGGCCCAATCTGCGTTAAGCCAAGGCGAAATGCCTGTCGGCGAGATGATGGACGGGTTCTTTCTTGTGCTGGCGGCCCTGCTGATGGTCACGCCAGGTCTGCTGACGGATGCCGTAGGCTTTCTGCTTCTGGTTCCAGGCATCAGAACCGCGTTCGGCGCATTGGCCCGCCGCTGGGCCATGAAACATGCGGTCAAGACCGAGTTCTATCAATCTTCAACCGAATTCCGGACGGGTGAACGGCACCAGTCACCTGGCAAGGGCCACATCATCGACGGTGAAGCCCATGAAATCGATCCCCGGGATGGGCTCGAAGGTCCCGATCGAAATCGTTGATCAGATGGTTAGACCCTCCCGCTTCTGCGTCATTCCCGGATGGCACAATTTCGTGAATAGCTTGTCGCCCCTGCCTTTCCATGTTAGCCAGCATGCTCAAAATCGCCTGTTGCGCGTGTGAGGAAAAATGGCCGACGAATTCCCCCTGGACACCGATGAAAACGGCGCCAGCGATTCAACAACACCCCAATTCCGGGTTCTCACCCAATACGTGAGCGACCTTTCATTTGAAAATCCCAATGCGCCCCAGTCTCTCGGGCCTGTCGCGGAAGGTCCGCAGATCGATGTCCGGGTGGACGTCAACGTACGTGGTCTCAGCAGCACAGATTTTGAGGTGAAGCTTTCCATCGGCGTCGATGCAAAAGCGCCGCAGGGCGTCATGTTCCTGGTCGAGCTGGAATATTGCGGGCTCTTCCGTCTGGAAAACATCCCTGAGGAAAGCCTTCAGGCCATGTTGCTGATCGAATGCCCGCGCCAGATCTTCCCCTTCGCACGCCGCATCATCGCCGATGTCACCCGCGACGGCGGCTTCCCGCCACTGATGCTCGACCCGATAGACTTTGTCGGGCTCTATCAGCAGCAACAGGCTGGAGCCGCTCCGGAAGGCACAGTTCCCAACTGATTTCGCGGGAACTGATTTATCAATTCTATTTCGGCCAAAGGCCTCCATCTGCGAGGCCCTCGACAAAACTTGCGTGAGCCGCCCGCTCGCTCTCCGTCAACCTCGACGGCAGAGGAACCGGTCGCGCGGCGCGGCGTTCAGCCGGTCTGCTATCGCCATGCCGACGCTCGAGATTGGCGTCGAGGACAAGGCCCGGCTGTCGACCGCCCATCAGCTCCAGATAGACTTCTGCGAGTAATTCGGAGTCAAGCAACGCGCCGTGCTTGATGCGGTTGGAATTGTCGATACCGAAACGACGACAAAGCGCATCGAGACTGTTTTGTGCGCCGGGAAACCGTTTACGCGCAATGAGCAATGTGTCGATGGCGCGCGCCTGTTCGATCGCCGGGCGACCAACCATTTTCAATTCATGATTGATGAAGCCCATATCAAACGACGCATTGTGAATGACAAGCGGGGCATCACCGATAAAGGTCATGAAGTCATCGACGATTTCGGCAAATCTGGGTTTGTCGCCCAGGAATTCGGCAGACAGGCCATGCACCTTGAATGCCCCTTCGGGCATGTCGCGTTCGGGATTGATATAGACATGGAAATGCTCGCCGGTCGTCACCTGATTGACGATTTCCAGACAACCAATTTCGACCAGCCTGTCACCACCTTGCGGGGACAAGCCTGTTGTTTCGGTATCGAGAACGATCTGGCGCATTATATTTATATTTCTTCGATCTGATAATCAGGAAAGACGGCCCTCAAGCACCGTGCCTTCACGATCTTTCAAGGCTTCGACGACAGCTTTCACCGCTTCGAAGGCGTGGTCCAGTCCCTTGTCCGTTTCAATGACAAAGTCGGCACGCGCGCGCTTTTCCGCGTCGGGCACTTGTTTGGCATGAATAGCGGCAAATTTCGCCATGTCCATTCCTGGACGCGCCAACACGCGTTGCTCCTGCAAATGATAGGGTGCGCTTACGACGACGACGACATCGACGCGCTTCTCGCCACCGGTTTCATAAAGAAGGGGAATATCGAGAAGAACGGCATGATGCCCTTCGTCTTGCGCCTGTTTGAGAAAGGCAAGCTGGGCCTTGCCGACAAGCGGGTGAACGATACTTTCCAGCAACTTCATTTTCTCTGGGAGACCCAGTACGGCGCGCGACAAGGCGGTGCGATCGACTGCGTCATCGACGATGGCTTCAGGAAAAACCTTGCTCAGAGGTTCGACGGCCGCGCCACCTTTGGCATAGATCGCGTGAACAGCGGCGTCTGCGTCATAAACAGGAATACCCAATCGCGCGAACATTTTAGCTGTTTCCGATTTCCCCATTCCTATGGAGCCAGTCAGACCGATCAACAACATCAGGATCTTCCCTCCGTAATTCCCATGTCCGCAAGCACGAGCGCGCGCAACTCGGCCGATACTTGAGGCCGCTTGCCAAACCATGCTTCAAATCCTGGTACCGCCTGATGAAGTAGCATGCCAAGCCCGTCCACCGTGGTTAGACCGCGCAAACGCGCCGCTCGCAATAGGCCCGTCTCAAGCGGCGTATACACAATGTCGGTGACCAGCGCCGTCGCGGGCAGAGGCGTCAAATCAATGGTGAGATCGCGCTCGCCTTTCATGCCAAGTGTTGTTGTATTCACAAGGAGATTCGCGTTGACCAGCGCCTCGTCGATCTGTTCCCAGGCAAAGATGGTGGCGTTTTTCAGGCCCAGATCGCTGGCCAGCGTTTCAGCGCGCGAGCGGGTTCGGTTGACGATGCGAATTTCCGTTGCGCCGGCATCATCAAGAGCGGCGGCGATGGCGCGCGCCGCGCCGCCTGCCCCGAGCATGACGACGGGACCCTGGCTTGCTTTCCAACTTGGCGCAGCCTGAAAGAGATTGGCCATAAAGCCATAACCATCGGTATTGCGACCTTCGAGACCGGCTGGCGTCAAGACGATTGTATTGACCGCTTTCAGTCGCTTGGCGACGGCGTCGTGGCGCATCAGGCAGGCAAACACCGCTTCCTTGTGCGGGACTGTGACATTGGCGCCAATAAAACCCCAATCGACGAGATTCTTCACTGTCTCCTGTAATTCGTCCGGCGGGACAGCGAGGCGCTCATAGATGGCGTTCTTGATGCCCAATTGCCTGATCCAGAAATTGTGGATCAAGGGCGAGCGTGAATGAGCTATGGGCCAGCCCATGACACATACTTTTGCAATGACGGGAACGTTATCCATCATTCCGGTATCACCTTGCGCCTACGCAGCTCGGCCAGCAGGGGAAGAAGCGGCAGGCCCAGGATCGTGAAATAGTCACCGTTGATATTTTCAAATAGCTGAATACCGAAACCTTCCAGTTGATAGCAACCGACGCTTGTCAGAACCTTACTGCCGACATTGGAAAGATAATCGTCCAGAAATTCATCGGAGAAGTCGCGCATAGTGAGATCGGCGTGGGCTGAATGACGCCAGATGATATCGCCTGATTGCGCCAGAACAATACCGCTATGCAGTCGATGAGTGCGTCCGTGAAATATTTTCAGATTGGCGCGCGCTTCAGCCATATCACGGGGTTTGTCGAAACGGGCCCCTTCACAAGACAGTATCTGATCGGCGCCAATGACAATGGTGCCAGACCTTTCCGCGCTGACAGCAACGGCTTTTGCCTCTGCCAATTTGATTGCAAGCTCGTCAATGTCGCTCTGGGCGAATCTTTCTTTGATGACTTCTTCGTCTAAATGCGAATTCTGAACGTCAAAATGGATGCCAGCCTGTCGTAACAGGGCGGCGCGGACGGCGCTGCCGGATGCGAGAACCAGCGAGGGAACGGACACATTATTCGCTGACATTTGACGACAGGCCTCAGCTTACTTTTTGACGTTCATTATAGAGATTGAGCACGGCGGCGGCCGTTTCTTCAATCGAGCGGCGGGTCACATCAATGACCGGCCAATTGTTGCGGGCGCATAGTTTGCGCGCGACCGTCACTTCTTCCTCCACCGCATCCTGATCAACATAGGCTGTCTGCGTATTTTCATGCAGCGACAAAAGCCGGTTCTTGCGTATCTGGATGAGGCGATCCGGGCTCGTGGTGAGGCCGACAATCAGGGGATGCTTGGCCGTTTCGAGATCTGAGGGCAGGACAACGCCCGGAACGATCGGGATATTGGCAGCCTTGATGCCGCGATTGGCGAGGTAGATGCAGGTCGGCGTTTTGGACGTTCGGCTAACGCCGACAAGAATGATATCGGCATCATTGAGGTCGCCAGCCGACTGACCATCATCATGCGACATTGTATAGTTGAGCGCCTCAATGCGTCCGAAATATTCAGCATTCATGGTGTGCTGCGAGCCCGGCTTGTGGGAGCTTTTCTTGCCGAGATAACTGCCGAGCGCACCCATGACCGGGTCGAGAACCGAAATGCAGGGCGTCTGAATATCGAGGCAGCGCGCCTCCAGCCGTTCGCGTAGTTCCTCATTGACCATCGTGAACATGACAATGCCAGGCGAGCTTTCGATTTCTCCCAGCACGCGTTCAAGCTGCTTTGGCCCGCGCACCAGCGCATAGACATGCTCCACGGGTTGCGCATCTTCAAATTGTGCACAAGCAGCGCGCGCGACGGCGTTCAATGTTTCGCCTGTGGCGTCGGAAACGAGATGAAGATGGAAGACGCGTTTGGAGGCCATTTTCATCCCTGAACAATATGGCTTGATAAGGAGGGTCGTTCGTTGTCGGGCGGCTAAGCTATCGGCGACATGGGCGGTTTGCCAGACTTTTTAAAGGCCGGGAAAAGGTCTGACGACTTCCGGCCTGCGACGCAAGAACATATGGACTTGGCTGTGGAAAGCTGTGATTAACGGGCGAAAGTCGAGAGTTTTCAAGGGGCCCTACCAAGCCATACCCGTGTTGCCTTTTTCCTCAACCGGCTTGTCAGGCGGTTAAGAAAACTGGCGGCGAGCGGCTAAAATTGGGGATTGTTCGCAATCCCGAATTGGCACTACCAGCTATCCCCATAGTTCGCGTTTTTCACAGGCAGATGATCCACAGCAAAATGGGCGTGATGACAGATAGTTAGCGATTTTCGATCGGGTTGAAGTGAATCTTTACACAAGTCATGCAATAGAAAGACATCGCGTCGATCGAATAACGCAAAGAGAAATGGATGTGGATGAAACCAGGTGCTGGTTTTAATCCCCATGACAAACAGCCATCCTCAACTACCACCATCTAGATTCTAAGATTTAAGGAAGAGACGGAACCTGTGAGCAAAGAGAACGGAGCACCGCAGAAAAGACTCCTTCAGGTATTGAGCGGACAATCGAGTGACCAGATGCCGATATGGCTCATGCGACAGGCTGGCCGTTATCTTCCTGAGTATCGCGAAGTCAGGAAACAGGCGGGCAGTTTTCTCAATCTCTGCTACACGCCGGAACTTGCCGAAGAAGTGACCTTGCAGCCGATCCGTCGATATGGCTTTGATGCGGCGATCCTGTTTTCGGATATTCTCGTCATACCGGATGGTCTGGGGCAGACAGTGGGTTTCAAGGAGGGTGAGGGGCCCGTGCTTGAACCAATCACTGATCTACAGGGTTTGGCCAAGCTGAATCTGGCGTGCGTGCTGGAGCATCTGGGGCCTGTTTATGAGACGGTCAGGCGTTTGGCGAAAAGCCTTCCAAAGGAAACTACTTTTATCGGCTTTGCGGGTGCGCCGTGGACTGTGGCGACCTATATGGTTGGTGGACGCGGATCGCCGGATCAGGGAGCGGCGAAGGCCTGGGCTTATCGGGCGCCTGAGGAGTTTCAGAAGCTGATCGATCTGCTCGTCGAGGCGACTGTGCTGCATCTATCGGCGCAGGTGGAGGCCGGGGTCGAGGTCTTGCAGATATTCGATACCTGGGCGGGAAGCTTGCCGGAACCTGCTTTTCGGCGGTTTGCCATTGAGCCGATGAAGCGGATCGTGACGGCGCTGAAAAAGCGCTATCCCACTGTTCCGATTATCGGATTTCCGCGCGGAGCGGGGCCGATGACGGTGGATTATGTGTGCGAAACGGGAATTCAGGCGATCAGTCTGGACACTGGTCTATCCCTGAGTTGGGCGCGTAAAGAAGTGCAGCCGCTGACATGCGTGCAAGGGAATCTCGATCCCTTGCTGCTGGTGGCGGGCGGTGAGGAAATGCGGAACGGGGCGCGGTTTATCCTGGAAACGCTAGGAGATCGGCCATTTATCTTCAATCTGGGGCATGGGATCGTGCCGCAGACACCGCCGGAACATGTGGCTGAACTGGTCGAATTCGTGCGGGATTTCAAACGATAATGCGCAAGCGGAAACTGGCGGTGGTGCTGTTCAATCTCGGCGGGCCCGATGGGCCTGACGCGGTTGAACCGTTTTTGTTCAATCTTTTCAGCGATCCCGCCATTATTCGGGTGCCGCAGCCTATTCGTTGGCTGATAGCAAAAATCATTTCCAGGCGTCGTGCGCCCATTGCAAAGGAAATCTATGCCCATATCGGGGGTGGATCGCCACTCTTGCCGCTGACGATAGAACAGGCGCGCGCGCTCGAGCTTGAACTCGAAAGTCGAGGTTTTCCTGCAGAAGTTCGAGCCTTTCCTGCAATGCGTTACTGGAAGCCCTTTGCGAGCGATGCGGCGAAGGCCGTGAAGACCTGGGCGCCGGACGAAATTATTCTGCTGCCGCTTTATCCCCAGTATTCGACGACGACGACGGCGTCATCGCTTCTCGATTGGGACCGAGCCGCAAAGGCGGTCGGACTTCATACGAGAGCGAAGACCGTTTGCTGTTATCCCACAGATGAAAAATTTATCGCCGC
>JBAQNC010000129.1:0-2780 GCA_049303435.1 Parvibaculum sp.
CAGCGGGCGTGGTGAAGCTTTGAGTCGATGGGGCTTCGCCTATTTGCTCAAGCAGCACGCCGCAGTTGCGGCTCGCCAGCAGCAAAGCCTCGCCACGAAGCGAGTCTCGCCTCACGTGCTCAGGCACTATCTACCCTGCCGGACTATGTCGAGTGATCGGATGATCGCTCGATAATCCAAGGGTTTGTGAGGTCACCTGTAGAGATAGTTTGTGGCCCTTCCAGCAATTCAGCTTGGGAAGGGAGCAAACAATGAAGTATCGCATCAATGACAATTTCGCTTTGTCGCGGCCCCCGGAGGGGCCCGTGGCGAGTTACATCATATCGTTTTCGGAGTCGCTGGTTGGTCGGGGCTATAGTCTCGTCTCGACGAGGAACCAGGTGCAGATGGCAGCCGGTTTCAGCAGTTGGCTTCGTCAAAACAGGATCGATCTGGCTGATATTCGTGGAGAGCACGCCGGACATTATTTGCAGGAGCGAACCCAATTTCGCCGGCCAAAGCGTGGAGATAACGCTGCTCTGCGACACTTGCTGGACTTTCTGCGAAGTGTCGGTGCGATCCGCGAAGAGGTCGAAGACGAGCGCCAGCCTGCACCGATCGAGCTACACCTGCAGGCGTACGAATCGTATCTACGCGACGCTCGGGCACTGAACCGCCAAACGATTATAAATTACCGGCCAGTCGTCCGGGACTTCCTCAATTTCCGCTTCGGCGATGGTGCTGTTTCACTTGCGGCCTTGCGCGCTGCCGACGTGACCGACTTCGTGCAAAAGAGAACTTCGCGTTTGAACATAAGGAGCGCGAAGATTATGACCACCGCGCTGCGATCGTTTCTTTCCTATGCGCGCTATAACGGGGATATCACCTCAGATTTGGCTGCGGCAGTGCCGATCGTGGCCAACTGGAGGCTTTCGTCTATTCCTCGTGCGATCAGCCGTGACGACGTAACCCGTTTGCTTGCCAGCATCGATCGCCAGACCCCCATGGGACGCCGCGACTATGCCATGATCCTCATGCTGGCGCGGCTCGGCCTTCGTTCGAGCGAGGTGATCACGCTCGACCTTGACGATGTCGATTGGGCCGCCGGACAGATCCGTGTCCGGGGCAAGAGCGGTCGACGCAATGACTTGCCGTTGCCAGTGGATATTGGCGAGGCCATCGCCGATTACTTACGGAACGGGCGACCACGCAGCGCCTGCCGGCGTGTCTTTTTGCGCGACAAGGCCCCGATCCGGGGATTCGATGGTCCGAGCGGATTTGGATGCGTCATCCGCCGCCGCCTTCAACGAGCTGGTATCAATGCTCCCACAACGGGAGCGCACCAGTTCCGCCACGGCCTCGCTTCAGAGATGCTGCGTGGAGGCGCCTCGCTCGGCGAGATCGGCGAAGTTCTGGGGCACCGTCATGTGGCGACAACGGCGTGTTACGCCAAGGTTGATCTCAATGCCCTGCGAACATTGGCTGTGGCATGGCCGGGAGATGTCCAATGAGTGCTCTCCAACAGGCTGCCTACGACTATATCGATATGCGGCGCGCGCTGGGGTTCAAGTTCGAACAAGCCGGAAGAGGATTGATCGATTTTGTCAGCTTCCTGGAAGCCAGCGATGCCCCCTATATCACCACTGAACTGGCCCTCAAGTGGGCCCAGCGTCCATCCCATACGCAGCCCTCTCACTGGGCCAAGCGACTGAGCTACATTCGCGGATTTGCCCGTCATCGGGTTGCCACCGATCCGCGGACACAAATTCCGCCAGACGGCCTGCTGCCATTTCGCCCGAAGCGGGCGCGGCCATATCTTTATTCACAGGACGACATCCGGCGGCTCCTGTCCGCCGCACTTGAGATGCCGTGCCATTATACCTGCTGCAAACTCAGGTCGTTGACATACTACTGCCTGTTCGGATTGCTGAGCGTCGCCGGCCTGCGCCTCGGCGAGGCCCGGAACCTCAAGCTCGCGGACATCGATTTCGAAGCCATGGTTTTGACGATCCGCGGCACGAAGTTTGGAAAGTCCCGTCTCGTGCCGATGCACGCAACAACATGCGCGGTGCTGCAAGATCTGATTAAACGTCGACATCGACATAACGCAGCCCTGGCGGTGTCGCCTTATTTGTTCACCTCCTATCGGGGTAATCGCCTCGACGTAGGTGACATTCATCGAACATTCTATGCTCTGTCCCGGCGGATTGGCCTGCGTGGGATTGATGACAGCCACGGCCCGCGTCTGCACGACATGCGGCACGTCTTCGCCACAAATACGCTGTTGCGCTGGTATCAAGCCGAGCAAGATCCAGAGCGGCTTCTGCCGATTTTGTCCACCTATCTCGGCCATGCCCACGTGGCCGACACGCAATGGTACCTTAGCGCCTCGCCTGAGCTGATGACAGAAGCGATGCGTCGTCTTGAGCGCCGCTGGGAGGACCGGACATGATCAAGCATGCCAGTCTGGCGCCGCTTTTAGAGCGCTTTTTCATTCAACGCCTGATGCAACAGCGGCAGGCAAGCCCTCATACTATCAGTTCCTACAGGGACACGTTTCGGCAGTTGCTGAAGTTCGCCGAACGAACTTTGCACAAGCCACCGTCCCGCCTAAGCTTCGAGGAGATCGACACCCCGTTGATTACGGCCTTCCTTGATGAGCTTGAGAGCAATCAGGGGATCAGCGTCCGCAGTCGCAATCTACGCCTCACGGCAATTCATTCCTTCTTTCGCTATGCGGCCTTCGAGGCGCCAGAGCATTCCGCCCAGATTCAACGTGTTCTTGCCATTCCCAGCAAGCG
>JBAQNC010000130.1:0-40847 GCA_049303435.1 Parvibaculum sp.
GCGGGCCTCAATTCCATCCTCAAGGAGATAGAGGAAGGACGCTTCACCTTCAAGCGCGAGCTTGAAGACATCCACATGAACATTGAGTCGCGTTTGACCGACCTGATCGGCGCAACGGCCGGACGCCTCCACACGGCTCGCTCGCGCAACGACCAGGTCGCTCTCGACTTCAAACTCTATATCCGCGATACCATCGACCACCTCGACGAGCAGCTTGCTGATCTGCAACTGGCGCTTGTCGAAAAGGCCGAGGCGCACGCCGCGACCATCATGCCCGGCTTCACGCATCTCCAGACGGCCCAGCCCGTGACCTTTGGCCATCACTGCCTCGCCTATGTCGAAATGGCAGCCCGAGACCGTGGACGTTTCGCCGACGCGCGCAAGCGGCTTAACGAAAGCCCGCTCGGAGCCGCAGCTCTTGCCGGCACGTCCTTTCCGATTGACCGGCATCGCACGGCAAGGGAACTGGGCTTTGATGGCCCAACCCGCAATTCGCTCGACAGCGTGTCTGATCGCGACTTCGTGCTCGAAACATTAGGCGCGGCGGCTATTGCCGCCACGCATTTATCTCGCCTTGCTGAAGAGATCGTCGTCTGGTCGACATTCGGCTTCAACTTCGTGCACCTTACCGATGGCTTCACCACCGGGTCATCTATCATGCCACAAAAGCGCAACCCGGACGCTGCCGAACTCGTTCGCGCCAAATCCGGTCGCGTCATTGGCGCACTAACCTCGCTTCTCATCGTCATGAAAGGCCTGCCGCTGGCCTATTCCAAAGACATGCAGGAAGACAAGGAAGCTGCCTTCGACGCACTCGACGCCTTGTCGCTGTCGCTCGCCGCAATGACCGGCATGGTCTCGACCTTGACCGTCAATGAAGATGCCATGCGGGCTGCTGCCTCGCGCGGTTTTTCAACCGCCACCGATCTTGCCGACTGGCTAGTGCGTACGCTTGGTCTCCCCTTCCGCCAGGCTCATCACGTCACTGGCGCGCTTGTGGCGATGGCAGAGAAGAAGGGCGTCGATCTCGATGCCCTGACGCTCGATGAAATGAAGGGCGTGGAGCCCGGCATCACCAATGAAATCTATTCGGTGCTCGGCGTGGACAACTCGGTTGCGAGCCGCATCAGCTTTGGTGGCACCGCCCCTGAAAATGTACGCGCTGCGGCCGCCAAATGGCGTAAATTGCTTGGCCGCAACACCTAAGCTGACACAAGATGGACGATACCCGAATTAGGGCAAAAGGGAGCGAGATCATATGACCCGTCAGACCACCCAAACGACCCACCGGGCAACAATGGCCATCACGGCACTTGCCATACTGCTCGCACTCGGCGCCTGTGGACGCAAGGGCGATCTCGAACCGCCGCCCGGTATCAGCCCCGATATGGCGAAAACCGACACGACCGGATGCCCGCCTGCCAATGCGGATACGCCAAAGCCGATCGACGCCAACCCCGGCGGCGCGCAGTCAGGCAATCCCAACCGGATGGCACAGGACGATCTGCCGCCCTGCTGAGTTTTTAGCAAGTCCCCTTCGAGACGAAAGCCGACCCCTCGATGAACCATTTTGAGTATCAAAACGGCCAACTCTGCGCCGAAGGCGTTCCTGTTGCAGATATCGCGGCAGAGGTCGGCACGCCTTTCTATTGCTATTCCTCCGCCACGTTGGCGCGCCATGCACGCGTTTTTCTGGACGCCTTCAAGGGCCAGCCAGCGCGCCTTTGCTACTCCGTCAAGGCCAATTCAAATCTGGCGGTTATAGCGACGCTGGCCGCCGAAGGCGCAGGCGCCGATATCGTTTCTGGAGGCGAGTTGCGCCGCGCGCTTGCGGCGGGTATTGAACCCTCGCAAATCGTCTTTTCCGGCGTTGGCAAAACAGCTGACGAACTCGCTTTTGCGTTGGAAGTCGGTATCGACCAGTTCAATGTCGAAAGTGAGCCCGAACTCGAATTGCTCGCAGCGCTTGCCGCAGAGCGCAATCTCATCGCCAAGGTCGCCATTCGCGTCAACCCTGATGTCGATGCACAAACACACGAAAAAATCGCAACCGGCAAGGCAGAAAACAAGTTCGGCATTTCATGGAAGCGCGCGCCAGCCGTCTACGCGCGCGCCGCAAAACTCCCCTCCATCGCCGCCATCGGCATCGACGTCCACATTGGCAGCCAGCTCACATCTCTGGAGCCTTTTGAAGCCGCCTTCAAGCGTGTTGCAGGCATGGTCGAAGAGCTACGTCGCGAGGGTCATGCCATTTCACGCATCGACATGGGCGGCGGCCTCGGTATCCCCTATCGCGGCGACAACGACATCCCTCCGCATCCAGATGAATATGCGGCGCTCGTCAAACGCACCGTCGGGCATCTCGGCTGCGAGCTCACATTCGAACCCGGCCGCATGATCGTTGGCAATGCAGGCATCCTCGTTTCGCGCGTGATTTATGTGAAGGAAGGCGAAGACCGCACCTTCCTCATCGTCGATGCCGCAATGAACGATCTGATCCGTCCGACCCTCTATGAAGCCTTCCATGAAATATGCCCGGTCGAGGAATCCTCAAACAACGAACGTGTGACCTATGACATTGTGGGGCCTGTCTGCGAAACGGGCGACTATATGGCCAAGGCGCGCAGCCTGCCCCGCCTCAAGGAAGGCGACCTGATCGCCATCATGTCGGCAGGCGCCTATGGCGCGGTTCAGGCCTCGACTTACAATACACGCCCTCTGGTGCCGGAAGTTCTGGTGCATGGAAATGAGTTTGCCGTCATTCGCGCCCGCCCTGACTATGACGAAATCCTCAGGCAGGATAAGATTCCGCTCTGGCTTCAGCCGGACAAATCCTCAACGCGCTAACCAGCCTCGGGCCCGGCACAGCGCCCAGATGCAGATCGGCAAATCAGGTTGAACGGCAGCGAGAACAGAAATTCGCAAAACCAATCAACATCTGCCACACAAGACGGTCGCAGATTGCCCTTGCGCGTCGAACGACGCATCCGGCTGGCCCGTGTTCTTCTTCTCTGGGAAAGGCTCTGGTCGGGTCTTTGGGCCGCTGTCTCGCTATTCGGTCTGCTGCTTGCCGCCGCTCTTTTAGGATTGTTCGGCGACCTGCCTCTGGGGGCGCATTGGGCCCTTCTGGCGGCCTTCGCGATCCTGATCGCGACCACACTCTGGAGTGGCCTCAGAGGCTTCCGGCTACCCGACCGCGCCGATGCACTAAAACACCTCGAAGCGGCGTCCGGCCTCGCCCACCACCCTCTGAGCGCCTATGAGGACGCCCCCGCGCCCGGCTCCGGCGACGCCGCCCTCTGGCAGGCGCATCAGAATTGGGTAAGGGCCCGACTGAAGAAATTGAAGATCGGGTTTGTTACCCCCGGACTTTCAATTCGCGACCCCTATGCCTTGCGAGCCATCGTTATCCTCTTGCTCGTGATCGGCGTATTTGGCACGGAACCTGGTCGGGGCATGCGCATCATCGACGCCTTTTTCCCCGGTTCAGGGTCGATCCGCACCATCACGATCGAAGCCTGGATCACGCCCCCCATCTATACCGGCGAGCGCCCTGTCTATCTTGAACAGGGGGGTAACAATGCCGCCAACTCCGACATCACTCCCCTCGATACCGGAAGACCCATAAGAATCCCGGTGGGCAGCATCCTCTCGCTCCGGGCGCACGGGCTCCACGATGCCCCCTCTCTCGAAACTGGCAGGGAAGATCGAGGGCGCCCTGAACCCCTGAAAGACCTCGGCAGCGACAATTTTTCGCTCGATACAAAAATTACCGCCTCCGCCGAATTTTCTCTCACTCAGGGCGGTCGCCTGCTACGTGCCTGGACGATCGAGACAATCCCCGACCAACCACCGGCGATCAGCTTCGCTCAGCCCCTCACCCAGACGGCGTCCGGCAGTCTTCACTTCGCCTACAAGGTCAGCGACGACTATGGCGTGACCAAGGCTGAAGTCCGCATCGCCCTTGTTCTTGAACCCGGCGCACCATCGCAACCCGACGCGAATTCACCCGCATCCGCCCAGTTCAAACATCTGACAGCACACGTCGCGGCGCCGATGATCAACCTGCCACTCAAATCGTTGCATCCCAAGTCCGGCACAGGCGAAACCTATGCCGATCTGATGCCACATCCCTGGGCGGGCCTTCCCGTCACGATCACGCTGGTAGCCAGGGACGACGCAGGCCAGGAAGGTGCAAGCGCGCCCGCAACCTTCACGTTGCCCGCCCGCAAGTTCACAAAGCCCCTCGCCGCAGCCATCATCGAACAACGCCGGGATCTCGCGCTCAATCCAACCTCCACCACGCGCGTCGCCCGCATTCTCAATGATCTGACGGTTGACGGTCCGCGCTATATTCCCGAACCCTCCATCTATCTCGGACTTCGCGCCGCCTATTGGCGGCTGACGCTGGCCGAACGCGACACGGACTTGACCGGCATTTATGATCTTCTCTGGAATATCGCCTTGCGTATTGAAGATGGCGATCTTTCCATCGCTGAAGGCGACCTGCGCCGCGCGCGGGACGCATTGGCCAAGGCCCTGAAATCGGGCGCGAGTGACGATGAGATCAACCAGCTCATCAATGAAATGCGCCAGGCTTTCCAACGCTACATGGACGCATTGGCAGCCAAAGGCGAAAACCCCGATCAGGCGATGATGGAAAAATTCGCGCCACAAGACGGGCAGACGATTACACGCAATCAGCTTGAAAAAATGCTTGGCCAGATCACCGAACTGGCACAAGACGGTTCACGCGAAGAAGCCCAAAAGATGCTCGATCGCATGCAGGCGATCATGGAGAACATGCAGACACCCGATCAGAACCGGGCGATGAGCGAAGGCGAAAAAGCGATGGCTCAGGCGGTGAACCGCATGAGCCAAATGATCGACAAGCAGCGCGCATTGATGGACGAGACTTTCCGTCAAGGCGCCAAGGGGGACCCCAGCGAAATGGGACCTTCGGGATCTGATGGCGCGGAAGGAAAGGACGGCCAGCGACTGCAGGAACTGAAACACGCTCAGGAACAATTGCGTGGCGAATTCGAAGCACTCCTGAAAGAGCTGGAACAAACCGGTGTGGATGTACCCAAGGCACTCAACAGCGCTGGCAGGCAAATGAAAAATGCCGAACAGCGACTCGGCGATGGCCGAACCGACCGCGCTACGGCATCTCAAGGGCAAGCGATCGAGAACATGCGCGAAGGGGCACAAGGCCTTGTCGACGAACTCGCCAAAAGCATGATGGGGCAAGGCGGACAGTCGCAATCTCAACGCAGCAGCGGCACCGATCCGCTTGGCCGAGGCGGCAATCCGACGACGGAACGTGGAGACAATATCCCCGATCAGATCAATCGGCAGCAAGCGCGGAGAATCATCGAAGAGTTACGCCGAAGAGCAGGTGAACTCGGTCGTCCAAAAACTGAACTCGACTATCTCGACAGGCTTCTCAATCGCTTCTAAATCACGAGCGCTTCTAGATCACGAAAGGTTACTCATTTTCAGAACCTCATCGACCCGCTCTACAAGCTCATCCAGTGTGAAGGGCTTGAGCAGGATGTCCTGAATGATCGCTTCAATCCCATAGGTGCGTTCTCGCTGATCAGAATACCCGGTCATCAGCACAATGAGCAAATCGGGTGCGTCCCGCGATGCCGACAAGGCAAGCGAAATACCATCCATCACCGGCATCAGGATATCTGTCAGCAACAGATCATATTTGAAGCCGCCTGTGCGCGCTTCTCCAAGCCGCACAAGAGCACCGCTGCCATCCGTCACCGCATCGACCTCATGACCGGCGCCACGCAAAGCGCGTGCAATAAATTCACGCACGCCCGCTTCGTCTTCGGCCAACAGAATGCGAGCCATCCCCTAGCTTTCCACCACGCCCACAAAGGGCAGTTGACGGCAGGCATGAGCGACATCCATGCCATACCCAACAACAAATTTATCGGGACACTCGAAGCCGACGAAATCTGCCTTCATCTGAACGGCAAGCTTGCCCGGTTTCTCAAGCAACACACAGGTTTTTACCGACCGGGCCTGGCGCGACATCATCAAATCTCTGGCGACCGACAACGTACGACCAGATTCAAGAATATCATCAACAATCAACACCTGGCGACCGATGATTTCGACATCGATATCACGCGAAATCTTCACCTCACCGCCGGATTGAGTACTTGCACCATAGCTCGACAAAGTCAGAAAATCCATGTCCGGCTTTCCGCCCGCCATATGCAAGGCGCGCAGCAGGTCGGCAGCAAAAATGAAACTGCCCTTAAGTATCGGAACGACAAGGAACTCGCGGCTCATATCCGCAACAATTTCCGAAGCAAGCTCCGAGACGCGGGTCGCCAATCGATCCGCGTCAATCAGAACGGAAATGCGAGTGTCTGACGCGGGCATACTCATGATATTTCGTCAGTGATGTAGGTCTTCAGACGCAGGAGCTGGGGCTTCGCCCGTCGCTTGCGGCATCGTCGCCCCATTACCAGATGGGGATGATGTCTCGGACGATCCATCCTTGACCGCCGGTTCTTCTCCGGGCTCGACAAAGCGCACTTCGAGATCGCGCGCACCAATAGGCGGGCTCGACAATCTCGTCACGAAACTCGCCTTTTCCTTCGGCTTCAACTCCGCCTCGGCCAGCGCGAATGTCCAATGATATAGTTCTTTCTGATTCTCATCGAGCAGCCCGACACGCACCCTTGGCACAGCCTTTGTCTCGTCACTGACATTCACCACCATGCCCTTGATGGCCAGAACAGGCAGACCGTTCTCGTCCTGTCGCTCGTACGACACTTGCGCCAGCTCAAACCCGACAAGATTGATCGGCGCACCCGCAGCTTCATAGAGCTTTGCCGAAGCGGGCCATAAGGTGGCAATTTCACGACGATATTGGACAACGCCATAGATCGACCCGACAACGAACAAGACGAGCGACGCCCAGCCGATCATGCCGACAACGCGACCCCGACGCATCGAGGCCACATCATTGAGATAGCTACGCAACTTGCCGCCGGTTGCCGCCTGAGCGGCACTAACGTCGTAAAACTTGACCGGCGGCTCTGAAGCCGTGGCCCCGGCCTCATATCCGTCCTTGTCAACCGCCTTGCCATCATCACCATCGACGCCACCAGCAGGCTTGCTGCTTTCTTCCTCGGCTACAGGCAACGATGTCTTTGGCTTCGCAGGCGTGGCGGTGTTGAAGAGGGGCTTTTGACCCGCTGGCGACTCCCGCAACGGCTTGGCTGCGACGGCCTCACCCGATGCCTCGGATGATTTCGCAGCACTTTTGTTGTTCAGGCCGTCTTCCTCCCCACCCAGATCGCTCGGCGGGGCCTGATGCCAGGTATTGCCACATTTGGCGCAACGCACCTTCCGGCCCGAAGGCGCAAAAGAACTCGCATCCACAGGATAGCGTGCTGAACAGGACGGGCAGGTAATAATCATCCGGGTCATAGCCGCCATGAGTGAAGAAAAACGCGCAATACGCACCACAATTGACGAGCGTCACAACGGCGCCCGAGCGTGAAATTTCAATAACCTATTGAAACGCGATCTATGGTTAAAGTCAGGTTAAGCTGGCCCCGATCAAATCGGCAATCTTTTACAACCACCATCATGAGCAAGACCCCAAAATCCGCCTTCCGTGATACCTTGCCCTGCATGATTCGTTTCGAAAATGTCGGTATGCGTTATGGCATGGGACCAGAGGTTCTGCGCGATGTGAGCTTTCACCTCGCGCCGGGATCGTTTTATTTTCTGACCGGTCCCTCGGGCGCCGGCAAAACCTCCCTTCTGAAACTGATGTTTATGGCTTCTCGTCCCTCACGCGGGCTGATCACCATGTTCGGTCGTGATATTTCGACGCTCAAGCGGGCCGAACTGCCTGATATCCGGCGGCGCGTCGGCGTCGTCTTTCAGGAATTTCGCCTCCTCGACCATCTGACAACCTATGAAAATGTGGCCCTGCCGCTCAAGGTCCAGGGCCGCAGCGAAGCAAGCTACAAAGCGGATGTCCAGGAATTGCTCGCCTGGGTCGGCCTTGGAAAACGCATGCAGGCACGCCCACCCACACTGTCAGGCGGCGAAAAACAACGCGCCGCCATCGCCCGTGCCGTCGTCGCCCAGCCCGACCTGTTGCTCGCCGACGAACCGACCGGCAATGTCGACCCGGAAATGGGCCGACGCCTCTTGCGATTGTTTATGGAACTCAATCGGCTTGGCACCTCGATCCTGATCGCCACCCACGACCATGCGCTGGTGGAGGAAGCAGGCGCGCCGGAACTGATGATCAATGGCGGGAGGCTCACCCTCCGTGGCTAAGGCGACCCCGATACAGCCCGAAGAACCCGAAAGCGTCTATGCGGAGCGCCGGTCGCTGGGCTCAAGGCTGCTCGCGCTCATGGTCGAGACCCGCAGCGTCATGCCTGCCGCCGGTTCAACCGGCTTGCCGCTCGTTCTCGTCATCGCCGCCATGTGCTTTCTGGCAAGTCTGGCGCTTGGCGCGGCCCTCTCCGTGGCGGATGTCACTTCCAGCTGGACACGCGATCTCTCAGGCGCAATCACGATCGAGGTAAAACCCACAGACTCCATGTCGCCCGATGTACAGATGAACGCCGCGCTCAATCTGTTGAACGCGACCCAAGGTGTCGTGTCCGCCCGTGCCCTCAGCAAGGCCGACATCACCGCCCTGCTGGAACCCTGGCTCGGCCAAGGCAATGTGACTGACGATCTGCCTCTGCCCAACCTGATCGATGTGCGGATAGACCCCAACGCCACGCCAGATCTCGATGCCCTCGCCCAAAGTCTGTCAAAAGCCGTGCCCGGCGCCGAGGTGGACACGCATCGCCAGTGGCAAACCCAGTTGCTCCATGCCGCCCGCGCTGCGGAATGGCTTGCCTATGCCGTCCTCGTCGTGGTCGCCTCCACCATGATCGCCATCATTACCTTCGCCACGCGGGCAGGACTATCCGCCAACAAGGAGGTCGTTGAGGTCCTGCATCTCACCGGCGCGCGAGATCGTTTCATCGCCGACGAAGTCCAGCGTCATTTTTTGCATCTGGGCCTTCGTGGCGGCATGATCGGACTATTGATGTCGGTTGCCACCTTCCTGCTGCTGGGCGCACAGGATGGGGCTGCAAACATGTTTCTGGTGCCAACATATGGGTTGAAGCTCGAATATTACCCTGCGCTCATCTGTGTGCCATTGGCCGCCGCTCTCGTCGCCGTGGTGACTGCTCGCATGACAGTTTTGAGAACATTGCACCGCCTGCTCTGAGCCTCGAAATTCCCTGTTTTCAACGGCACATCTCAGGCTTCGTCTACGGCATCCTTGTGGTAAAGTTTGGCGAACAAGGCCACCGATCACCAATTACACGAATTCGAGAAGTCATGAGCACGGCGCCCAGATTGATTGACCGGATCAAAAGACGGGTGCGCCGCGCACTCCTCGCGGCGGGCGCTGTCCTGACGGCAACCTATGTCCTGGGGCTCATCGTCTTTGCCGCAAATCTGGACCGACACCCTCCTGTCGAAATTACGGCGGTAGATGGCATCGTCGCTCTGACAGGGGGTGAGGGCCGCATCGCCGAAGCCGTCAAACTCCTGAATGATGGAAAAGGAACCCGCCTGCTGATCACCGGCGTCCATCCCGAAGTGAGCCTGACCTCACTGAAAAAGGCGCTCAATTCGAAATCTGACAAGTTCGAATGCTGCATCGATCTGGGCCGACAGGCCGAGGACACGATCGGCAATGCTACCGAATCCGCCGCCTGGGTCCGTCTGCACAATTATCACTCGATCATCCTCGTCACCTCGACCTACCACATGCCTCGCGCGGCGCTGGAACTCAAGCGCGCCATGCCCGATATCGCCATTACGCGCTTCCCTGTCGTTCAGGGCACATTGCATCTCGACGGATGGTGGGATTTTCCCGGTACGACACGGCTGATCGTATCTGAATACACGAAATATCTTCTCACACTCGCCCACGCGCGCCCGCTCTTGCGCAGCTGACCCTTGCACACCTGACTAAGGAAATAGCATTTGCTGCTGCGACTTCGCTCCATCGTCTTCAATGCCGCGCTCTATCTAAGCGCCATCGTCATTGGTCTGCTCGCCACTCCGGCACTGTTCATGCCGCGCAAGGCCGCCGTCTTCGTCATCTCGCATTTATCTCGTTTCGTGCTGTTTCTGTTGAGGATCACGGCAGGCACCCGCTATGAAATCCGTGGAAAAATTCCGCAAGGCCCGGTGCTTGTCGCCGCCAAACATCAATCCATGTGGGACACGATTATTTTCATGGCCCTGCTCAATGACCCTGCCATCGTGTTGAAGGCGGAACTTCTGTGGATACCCTACTACGGCTGGTTTTCAGCCAGAGCAGGCATGATCGGCATTGATCGCGGTTCGGGCTCGTCGGCCATCCGCCGCCTCGTCACACAAGGCAAGTCCGCACTCAAACTCAACCGCCCCATCGTCATCTTCCCCGAGGGCACGCGCTCGGCGCCCGGCGCCACCCCCGATTACAAGCCGGGCGTCGCCGCGCTTTACCGCCAGCTTGGCGTCGAATGTGTACCCGCAGCGGTCAATTCCGGTCTCTATTGGCCACGCCGTCGCTTTCTGCGCAGGCCCGGTACCATTATGCTGGAGTTCTTGTCCCCGATCCCGGCAGGCCTCGACCGCAAGACATTCATGACGACGCTCGAGACTCGAATCGAGGAAGCAACCGCCCGCCTTGTGGCCGAGGGGCAAGCCCAATCGGGCGGGGACTAACCACCTCCATTTGTGGAAATCTTCAATTCCACCCTTGTGGATTGCGTGGAAAACCCAAAATCCCTAATATTCTCAATTGAATACAGGGTTCCCGCTTGAGGGGAACTTTACGGTTTCCAATGAACAGAATGAGAACGAAAATTTAGACTCTCATGCTATTCTAACGAGGCTTGAACACCTCAATTTTGCGAGCGCCACTGATGCTTCCGATCGCCGAACAGATCTGGGATATGAAATACCGTCTCCACGGGAATGACGGTACGCCACTCGATCTGACGGTTGATGACACTTTCACGCGCGTCGCCAGCGCACTCGCCGAAGCCGAAGCGCCGGACGTTCGAACCGAGTGGACCGCGCGCTTCAAGACAGCAATGAGCGGACACTGCTTCCTGCCCGCAGGCCGCATTCTCGCAGGCACAGGCACAGGCCGCGACGTCACCCTCTTCAACTGTTTCGTCATGGGCGCCATCCCGGACACGATGGCGGGCATTTTCGACAGCCTCAAGGAAGCCGCGCTAACCATGCAGCAGGGCGGCGGCATCGGCTATGACTTCTCGACTTTGCGCCCCAAGGGCGCCCGCGTTGAAGGCGTCGGCGCGGATGCCTCCGGCCCCCTCTCCTTCATGGATGTCTGGGACGCCATGTGCCGCACCATCATGTCGGCAGGTTCGCGCCGCGGCGCGATGATGGCAGTGATGCGTTGCGACCACCCCGACATCGAGGCCTTCATCGACGCCAAGCGCGAGCCGGGTCGCCTCACCATGTTCAACCTTTCGGTGTTGGTGACCGACCCATTCATGGTTGCCGTCAAGGCGGATGCCGACTGGTCGCTCGTCTTCAAGGACAAGACCTATCGCACCCTCAAGGCACGCGCGCTCTGGGACAAGATCATCGCCGCGACCTATGCCTATGCCGAGCCCGGCGTCATCTTCATCGACCGCATCAACGCCCGCAACAATCTCCACTATTGCGAAACCATCCAGGCGACAAACCCGTGCGGCGAACAACCTCTGCCGCCTTATGGCGCTTGCCTTCTCGGCTCCATCAATCTCGCCGCCCTCGTCAAGCAACCTTTCACGAGTGACGCCACCATCGATCTCGACGAACTCGATGCCCTTGTCCGCGACGCCGTGCGCGCCATGGACAATGTCGTCGATGTTTCGCGTTTCCCGCTTGCCGAACAACAACGCGAAGCCAAGGCCAAGCGCCGCATCGGCCTCGGCGTCACCGGCCTCGCTGATGCTCTCATCATGTGCCGTACACGCTACGGCTCTGAAGCCTCGCTGAAACTCATCGACAAATGGATGGGCGCACTATCGCGCAGCGCCTATCTCGGATCGGTTGAACTCGCCCGCGAAAAAGGCGCCTTCCCCCTCTTCGATCGCGACGCCTATCTGCAAGGAGAAACTATTGCGACGCTGGACGAAGATATACGCGAGGCGATTGCCAAATACGGCATCCGCAATGCGCTCCTCACTTCCATCGCGCCGACGGGCACGATCTCGCTTTTCGCAGGCAATGTCTCGTCAGGCATCGAACCTGTCTTTGCTTTCGGCTACACGCGCAAGATCCTGATGCCCGACGGCACGCGCCGTGAGGAACGCGTCACGGATTTTGCGGTCGCCAAATTCCACGAAATCTTCGGCGAAACAACGGAACTGCCCGATTATTTCGTCAGCGCGCAAGAGCTTGCCCCCGGCGATCACCTCTCCGTCCAGGCCGTCTGCCAGAAACATATAGACAGCTCCATTTCAAAAACCATCAACGTGCCGGAAGACATCTCTTTCGACGCCTTCAAGAACATCTATACCGACGCTTTCGACAAGGGCCTCAAGGGCTGCACGACCTACCGCCCGAGCGATGTGCGCGGGTCCGTTCTCTCTGTCGACGCCGCGCCGACGCCGCAGGAAACCGGACAAGCCGAGACCCAATCCGCCCTGCCGCTTGACGCACCGCAAAAGACGGTTCCTTACGAAAAAGACGGCGTCGTCTATATGTCGAAGCCGCTGAAACGCGAAGTCGTGCTGCCGGGCTTCACCTACAAGCTGCAATGGCCTGAAAGCGATCACGCCATCTACATCACCATCAACGATTTGCTGCAGGATGGTCGCCGCCGCCCCTTCGAGATTTTCATCAATTCGAAGAACATGGAGCATTACGCCTGGACGGTCGCGTTGACGCGCATGATTTCCGCCGTCTTCCGCCGCGGCGGCGACGTCACCTTCGTCGTCGAAGAATTGAAAGCCGTCTTCGACCCGCGCGGCGGTTCATGGATGAAGGGCCGCTATGTGCCGAGCCTCTTGGCCGCCATCGGCGAAGTCATCGAACAGCATATGATCGACACCGGCTTCATCACAGGCGAAGGCGAAAAGCCGCTCACCGAAGCCATCCACGCCATCGTCGGCGAGCCAACACCACCCGCGGAAGGCACGATCAGGGCCAAGGGCTGCGAACGCTGCGGCGAACGCACATTGATCCGTCAGGAAGGCTGCGAAACCTGCACGTCCTGCGGCTATTCGAAATGCGGCTGACACGATAAGGCACAATGCGCGGCTTCCTCCATCACCTTGATCTCACCGTCAGAGACCCCTGGTTCTCGGCGCCCTTCTACGACGCCGTTCTCGGCCATATGGGTTATCGCCGTTGGGACGAGGATGAGCATGGCATCGACTGGGAACATGCGACCTCGCCGGATCAACTTCCAACCATCGGCATTTTCAAAGCCAGTGAACTCGGTGGCGCTCGCCGTCACAATCGCTACTCGCCCGGACTCCACCACGTCGCATGGATCGCCGAAAGCCGCGAGGACGTCGACGCGCTTTACAGGCTGCTACTCGACATCAAGGCCACCGTACTCGATCCGCCCGCCGACTATCCCCAATATGGCAAAGGGTACTACGCCATCATGTTTGCCGATCCCGACGGGTTGAAGCTCGAATATGTCTTCGAACCGCGCCGAAAATGACAAGGCTCGAAATCAGCAACGAAACGGCACGACGCCTCTTCCTCGATCGCCACGCCTTGAGCGAAAGCCCCGAAGGCCCCGCAACCGAGAAAGACGTACACGCCCTCATTCACAAGCTGGGGTTCGTCCAACTCGACAGCGTCAACGCGGTCGAACGCGCCCATCACATGATCATCTATTCGCGCAAAAACGACTATCAGCGCGAGATGCTGCACACTCTCCATCATGACAATCGCGACCTCTTCGAGCACTGGACGCATGACGCATCGCTGATACCTATGGAGTTCTACCCCCATTGGCACCATCGTTTCGCCGCCGCCAAATCTCGCCTCGATCACCCGCGCTGGGCGATCCGCATAGGACCGGATGCTGACAAGGTCATCGCCCGCGTGCGCCGTCACATTCGCAAGCATGGGCCTGCCATGGCCCGCGATTTTGAGGACAAGGGCGGTGGTGGCTGGTGGGGCTGGGGACCTTCCAAGACGGCGCTGGAATACCTCTGGCGAACAGGCGAACTCGCCATCTGTCATCGCGACGGCTTTGAAAAGGTCTACGACCTCGCAAGCAGCATTATCCCGGACGAAGTACGCAAGGCGCGCCCCACCCGCAAACAGACCATCAACTGGGCGGCCCGCGCCGCACTCACCCGCCTCGGCAGCGCCACCCATCAGGAGCTTGCCGCTTTCCTTGCCCTCATTTCGATCGCCGAAGCGAAGGAATGGGCAACGGCTGCACTGAAACGCGGCGACGTGATCGAAGTCGCAGTCACCAGCCATGATGGTGGCATCAAGTCCGCCCTCGCCTTCCCCGACATCGAAAGCGACATCGCCGCGCTCGACGCGCCGGACCCGAGCTTGCGCTTTCTCTCACCTTTCGATCCCGCCATTCGCGACCGCAAGCGCACTGAACGTCTTTTCGGCTTCGACTACACGATTGAAATTTTTGTGCCTGAGAAGAAACGCAAATACGGTTACTATGTCCTGCCCATCCTGCAAGGCGACAGCTTTGTCGGTCGTGCCGACATAAAGGCCCATCGCGGCGACCAGCGACTGGAGGTAAAAGGCCTCTGGCTCGAACAGGGCGTGAAGCTCACCAAAGCGCGCCGACAAGAAATCGAAGGCGCACTACATAAACTCGGAAAATTTACCGGGACACCGACAATTGACGTTGCCGCATTTCCACCGCGCGCCACAGACGAGTGAGTTCCTTGTCCACAATACCGGCCTCATCGAGATGCCCGATTGTACTTTCAAGATATTCCGGATTACGGCCTGACTGACCGACGCCATGCGCAATCAGATCGACCTGCGTCTCGAACTCCAGCGCGCCAGCATATTGATGATGTTTGCGGTCGACAACGAAACATAAAGCCTCCACGCGCTGCACGCTGTCTACCAGCACGACGCTCGCCATACGTTCAACGTAAACGGACGTGACCTGTTCACGCTCCTGCAGGTAATTTCGCACATGATCGGCTTTGGAAGCCTCGACACGGAATGCAACGCCGCGACAGGAGCCGCCTGCATCCAGCCCAAAAACAAGACCGGGACGCTCGGGTGTGCCACGATGGACGTGACTATAGACGCAGAAGGAACGATGATACCCATGAAGCCGCGCGGGAAGCCGCTCGGCAAACTCAAAACCCGGACGCCACATCAGCGACCCATATCCAAAGACCCACAAATCCTGCATCTTGACGCCTCATTGAAGGCCCGCAGTCTAGCGAGACCATGACCGACATACTACCCGCGTCCATATCAACGAAAAAGCCGCGTCCTCCGTTGCGGGTATTTTTTCCCGTCATCGGCGTAGCGATCATCCTCGTCATTTATACGGTTTATTGGTTCGTCGCCGCCGACAAGCTGCGCAAAGGCATCACTGATTTCGTCGCCGAGGCCAACACCGACCGCATCGCGATGGCCTGGAACGATCTTTCGGTGTCCGGCTATCCCTATCGGATAGAACTGTCGTTTGCCAAACCCGTCGCAGCCGCGCCCAGGACACCAGAAAACTGGTCCTGGTCAGCCGACAACCTTGAGGCCGACTTCCTCCCCTACAACCTCCGTCATCTTGTGTTCAAGGTCGATGGCGAGCAGGAGTTGCACTACAGCGACGTCGGCAGCAACCCACGCCACCATGTCATTCGCGCAAAAGCGGAAGGCACATGGGCGAGCTATGTCGCGCTCAAGAACGAGCCTTTCGGTCGGATCGCCATCGATATTAAAACCCTCAGGGCGACCCGCGATGCAAGGGAGGCCGAAAACGCCGTCGCCGGTGCGGACATCGAATATCTGAATGCCAGCCGATTGCAGCTCCATATGCAACCCGCCGCGGCAACAAGTTCCGCGTCGATGCCCGTGGCGCTTCCGACAATCGCACGCAGCTACGACATAGCTCTGCAGGGTGACGACATCTCGCTGAGCCCGAATAATACAACCCGCGTACTTGGCAACCATGTTGAACTGATTGCGGCTCAAGCCCGCCTGCGCAATGTCCCTCACGGTCGAAGCGCCAGCCTTGTCGAATTCTCGCGCGACTGGCTTGAAAAAGGCGGACGCCTCACCGTTTCCGACCTGCAAATCAAATGGGGCGCGCTCGATCTCTGGGCGCAGGGCGAGTTGACACTCGACGCTCGCGCCCGCCCCAAAGGCAGGTTCGATGCCGAAATCACCGACTATGCCGGCCTTCTTGCCGCGCTCGTCAAGGCCGATGTCATTCGCGAAAAGGATGCAAGGCTTGCCAATGTCGGAATGGGTCTCGTCGCCCAGCTTCAAGGCAAGAGTGATGGGCGGATTTCAGTTCCCGTTGTGATGAACGACGGCAAACTCTTCCTCGGCCCCCTCTTCATCACAAGGCTTGATCCGGTCTATTGATCGCTCTCGTCGGATGTTTTGGCGTGTGTTGGATTACGACCGAAATTCGGTATGGGATTTTCTTGCCCGGCGTCGATAATCGAACGGCGGACCTCTCGCGTGCGTGTGAAGAGATTGAACAAGGCGTCGCCATCCCCCCAGCGAATAGACCGCTGCAAGGCAGACAAGTCCTCCGAAAAACGCCCGAGCATTTCCAGAATGGCGTCCTTGTTGTTAAGGCAGACATCGCGCCACATCGTGGGGTCGGACGCCGCCAGACGAGTAAAATCACGGAAACCACCAGCCGAATATTTGATGACTTCAGACCGCGTCACCGTTTCCATATCGTCAGCCGTGCCGACGATATTATAGGCGATCAAATGCGGCAGATGGCTCGTGATCGCCAATACGAGATCGTGATGCTTCGGCTCCATAAAGTCGACTTTGGACCCACAGCCCTCCCAAAAGGCCGCAAGCTTGGCGACCGCCTGGTTTTCCGTGCCCGGCACCGGTGTCAGAATGCACCAGCGTCCGTCAAAGAGTTCGGCAAAACCTGCATCGGGGCCCGACTGCTCTGTGCCCGCAATCGGGTGACCGGGAATGAAATGCACGCCATCGGGAATATATGGCCCGACATCGCGCACGACGGCGTTCTTCACCGAACCGGCGTCCGTCACGGTCGCCCCAACCTTCAAGGCAGATTCGATTTCAGCGGCAATCTTGGCGTAAGCCCCCACGGGCGCGCAAAGAATGATGAGGTCCGCATCACGCGCCGCTTCCGCCGCCGAAGCCGTAACGCTATCCACAAAACCTATTTCGAGCGCCCGCTTGCGAGTTGCCTCCGTCGTCGAGAAACCCACGACATGGTCGGCAAGCTTGCCGCGACGCATCGCATGACAGATCGAACTGCCGATCAGGCCAAGGCCGATGATCGCAACACGGCCATATCTTGGATCGACCTCACTCATGACTTGGCGCCCATGAATTCTTTGAGCGCGGCCACGACAAGACGATTGGCTTCGCTCGACCCCACCGTCAGGCGCAGACAATCCGGCAAGCCATAAGACGCCACCTGCCGCAAAATGAGGCCGCGCGACATGAGGAAGGTATCGGCATCGGTCGCCGTCCGGCCTTTCTCATTCGGAAAACGGATCAGCAGGAAATTCGCCACGCTCGGCGCCACTTCAAGCCCCAGCGCCCGAATTTCCTCCGTCAGCCAGTTCAGCTCCGTCTCATTGTGAACACGCGCGCGTTCCATGAACGCGACATCGCCAATAGACGCAGTGCCTGCTTCCATAGCCGCCACAGACACATTAAAAGGCCCACGGATGCGGTTGATCACATCGACGATATGAGCCGGCGCATACATCCAGCCGAGACGAAGAGCGGCAAGCCCGTAAATTTTCGAGAAAGTACGCGTCATCACGACATTTTCATTCGTCGCTACAAGTTCGATGCCGCATTCATAGTCGTTGGCGCTCACATATTCACTGTAAGCAGCATCTATCACGAAAAGAATGTCGCTGCGCAGACCTGCATGCAGACGCTTTACCTCATTGACCGGCAGATAGCTCCCTGTCGGATTGTTGGGATTGGCGAGAAAGACGATCCTCGTCTTCGGCGTCACCGCCGCGAGGATCGCATCGACATCCGCACGAAGGTTCGTTTCCTTCACCGCGACAAGCTTGGCGCCTGCCGCCGCCGTCACAACCGGGTAGATGAGAAAGCCATGCTCCGTGGCAATCGCTTCGTCGCCCTCGCCCAGATAGGCTTGCGCCAGCAAATGGAGCAACTCATCCGACCCCGAACCACAAACAAGACGGTCAGCGTTCAGCCCATAGCGCTCGGAAATGGCCGCACGCAATTTCGCCGACGAGCCTTCAGGATAAAGCTCCAGCGAATTGACAGCATTCAGATAGGCGTCCTTCGCCTTGGGGCTGGGGCCCAAGGGCGTTTCATTGGAAGATAATTTGAATACGCGCACCCCAGCGGGCGCATTGGCGCGTCCCGGCGTATAGGCTTCAATGCCCAGAATGCCGCTTTGAGGTTTCGGGCGTTTCGCACTCATCGTCATTCACCGTCTTTTTCGCGCATCACCGGATTGGCATAACCGCCAATCACCACGGCCCGCTCAGCGGGCCCTTCCACCAACAGGGCCGCAACGCGGGGATCATCTGCCGCCAGATAGGATTGAACGGCAAACAGGTTATGTCTCGATGCACCGCCATCTTTTGTTTGCGCAACGCCAATGCGTTTGGCGACAAACCCGACCGCCTTGACCCGCGCGGCAATGGCCGCCTCGCTAACGTCGCCAGATGCTGAAACAACCAGCAAGCTCGTGTCGTCGCCCGTCGGTTCATAGGCAGCCTGAGTCACGACCAGAGCGGTCGGCTCATCGTCCTCATTGGTGATATCCAGAAACGGCAATCGCGCAACAACTCGCGCCGCGCCCGCGCCATTCTGCGTGCTGGACATCGCCAGGGCGGGCCACCAGTCGCCACCGGCATAATTTCCCGGCTCGGGCAAAATGCCCACAACCGACGGGTCCTGATCCGCACGCCGCAACACTTCGCGCGCATTGTCATGCAGGTCCATCGGGGTCGATGAGCCATAGTAGCTCCGCGCCAGATCCCAATAGGCAAGTGTGTTATCCGCCCCAAATACGTCGACCCGCAAGGGCCCCTGAATACGCGTCATCGTGGCGATGATCTCGCGAAACAACCGGAACATGACCTTGAGGGGCAGCCGCCCTTTCTGACGGTCGGCAAGACGCCGCAACACTTCAGCTTCCCGGCCGGGCCGGAACGCAATAAAGCTGCCCTGACCCACCGCGCTGGCCGCCCGCGCCTTGGCGGCGGCCACTTCAACGACAAGCTCCGTCCGCTTCATCAGGAGGTCCTGAATCGCATCATCGATCAGATCAATTTCACGCCGCACATTTTTCAGATCAAGCGCGGGGCTTGGCTTCATGGTTGGCATCTTAAAGCTCTCGTCGCCAGGCAGGTGCAAACAGGTGGGGCCGGGGCGAACAACCGCCCGAAATCCGGCCCGCAAGGTGGGTATTCATAAGGGGCTAACCGCCTGAAAGGAAGGAAAACATTGACATTCAGGAGGGTCGGTCCCTAGCTATGGTCCCTCGCAAAACAGGCAAAAAGCCTTGGCGAGACCGACTTGAGCCAAACCGGGTAAATTTGAGAAATGAGCCAGCACCAGGAAATCCCCGCCGACGCCAGCGCCAAAGCCAGCGCGACCAGCGAGGGTGCCCGTGTAAATGCCTCCAGCCGGGTCGAATATTTCGGCTCGGATGCCCCTCTCGCGCTCGACAGCGGCGTCAGCCTCAGCCCCTTCCAGATCGCCTATGAGACCTATGGCACGCTCAACACCGACAAATCCAATGCGGTGCTCATCTGCCACGCCCTGACCGGCGACCAATATGCCGCCTCCCGCCACCCCCTGACCGGCAAACCCGGCGGCTGGTGGGCCGAAATGGTCGGGCCGGGATTGCCCATCGATACGGACCGTTTTTTCGTCATCTGCCAGAATGTGCTCGGGTCCTGCATGGGCACAACCGGGCCCAAGGACATCGATCCGGCCACGGGCAAGCCCTATGGCCTGTCCTTCCCTGTCATCACCATCGGCGATATGGTCCGCGCGCAAGCCATGCTGATCGACCGCCTTGGCATCAAGGAGCTCTTTTGCGTGGTCGGTGGCTCCATGGGCGGCATGCAGACCCTGCAATGGGCGGCAGCCTATCCAGAGCGAGTTTTCTCGGCGATCCCTATTGCGACGGCAGCCCGCCATTCGGCCCAGAACATCGCCTTTCACGAGGTCGGTCGCCAGGCGATCATGGCCGACCCCGACTGGCAAGGTGGCGCTTATCTTGCTCACGATGCGAACCCTTCCAAGGGGCTCGCTGTCGCGCGCATGGCTGCCCACATCACCTATCTGTCTGAAGCCGCCCTTCACCGCAAATTCGGCCGCAATCTGCAAAATCGCGAAAAGGTCACCTATGGCTTTGACGCTGATTTCCAGATCGAGAGCTATTTGCGTCATCAGGGAATGACTTTCGTCGACCGCTTCGACGCCAATTCCTATCTCTACATCACGCGCGCGATGGACTATTTCGATCTGGCGGCCGACTACAATGGTGTCCTGGCAAACGCTTTCAAGGACACGAAGACCCGCTTCTGTGTCGTCTCCTTCACGACCGACTGGCTGTTTCCCACTTCGGAAAACCGCCAGATCGTGCATGCTTTGAACGCGGCAGCCGCAAATGTCAGCTTCGTCGAGATCGAAACCGACAAGGGCCATGACGCCTTCCTGCTTGATGAGCCGGAAATGTTCTCAACGCTCAGAGGCTTCATCGACGCCGCAGCAACGCGCCGGGGCCTCAACGCATGAGTACATCGAACGGACCCGACAGCGCAGGCGCCAACCGCGTTGACCTGACGCTGATCGCCGAAATGATCAATCACGACGCCCGCGTGCTCGATGTCGGCTGCGGTGACGGTGATCTGCTCGAACTATTGACCCGCACAAAAAACGTGGACGGGCGCGGTATCGAATTGTCTCAGGAAGGCGTCAACGCCTCTGTGACGCGCGGCCTGTCGGTTATTCAGGGCGACGCAGACGCAGACTTGCGCGACTACCCGGACGACGCATTTGACTATGTCATTCTGAGCCAGACCATTCAGGCGACACGCAACCCGCGCGAAGTCCTGACCCAGATGAAGCGCATTGGCAGGCGCGCCGTCGTCTCGCTACCCAACTTCGGCAATTGGCGCATACGCCTTCAATTGTTGTGGTCTGGCCGTATGCCGGTCACACGTTCTCTCGACCACAAATGGTACGACACACCCAACATCCATCTCTGCACGGTGCGGGATTTTGTAAGCCTGTGCGATGAACTGGGGTTTCACATCGATGACGCGGTAAGCATCATCGGCAACCGCGCCAAACGCGTGGGCCGCCCCGGCATGCTGGACAATCTCACGGCAGAAACGGCTGTGCTGCTTTTATCCCGCAAGAACTGACGAACCGGGCCTATTCCCCGTGACCCTCTGCGGGGCTCGCCACGCCGCCGCGTATCGGCGCAATGGCGCGCACCCGCTGGCGCACTACGCGGCGCGCATCAGGAATAGGCGTCGCCGCATAAATCTGCTTGGTCGCCTCTACCAGAATGACACCGGAAAAGCGGGGCCACAAGAAGCCGCCGATCCGCTCCCAGGCATTGGCCGCCCGCATCAGCGGTCGCAGTTCGAACGGGGGCACGAACAACGCCATTTCCCAGCCCGCAGGCGCAAACATGCTCTCACGCAGGGCCTGCGTGATCTGACTACGCGAAAAGGGCTGACCGTGACCGAAGGGCGTCGCCTCGCGCCGCGCCCAGAGCCCCCGGCGGTTCGGCACCACGATCAGCACCTTGCCGCCCGGCGTCAGAACCCGCCAGACCTGACGCAAATGCGCACGCAGACTTTCGCTCGCCTCGACCCCATGAACAACCAGCACACGGTCGATACATTCATCCTCGAGAGGCAATTCCTTCTCATCCGCCAGACCCGTAAGGCAGCGCCCTTCCGCCGGCCAGCGCAACACGCCCTGCTGCGCGGGCATCAAGCCCAATACGCGCTCGGCCTCGCCCAGAAACATGCCAAGATAAGGCGTCGCAAAGCCCACCCCCAGAACCGACAGACCTTTCACATTGGGCCAGAGGACACGGATATGACGCCCGATGAGGCTGCGCGCCACACGCCCCAGAGGTCGTCCATAAAAATCTCTCAGATCGATCACATCCATCAAAAAAGCCTAACAGATTTTTTTTAAAGCAACCTCACAGGGTTCAATCCACCACCCACAAGCGCTAGGTTAGTGGCAATCGACATCGAAAGGCGATCTCCCATGACAAAGCTCCAAATCCACCAGTTTGAAGCCCTGAGCGACAATTATGGCTATCTCGCGCATGACCCCGATACGGGCGCAACGGCGGCCATCGATACGCCTGAAGTCGCCGCCATCGAAAAGGCGCTGACCGAAAAGGGATGGAAGCTCACTCATATTTTTAACACCCATCATCATTTCGATCATGCCGGTGGCAATGCCGAACTGAAAGCCAAATACAATTGCGAGATCATCGGCCCAAAAGGCGAGAAAGACCTTATCCCTGGCATCGACCGCGCCGTGGGACAAGATGACATTGTCAACCTTGGCAACAAGCAGGCCCGCGTCATCGAAGTGCCGGGCCACACACGCGGCCATATCGCCTATTCGTTCGCCGACGACCATGTCGTTTTTGTCGGCGACACGCTTTTCGCGCTGGGCTGCGGTCGCCTGTTTGAAGGCACGCCGCAACAGATGTGGACTTCCCTGAGCAAGCTCATGGAACTGCCCGACGACACCACGGTCTATTGCGCGCACGAATATACGCAAGCCAACGCGCGATTTGCGCTTTCCGTTGAGCCGCATAATGCAACGCTCGTCGCACGCGCCAAGGAAATCGACGAAAAGCGCGCTCGTGGCGAATGGACCGTCCCGACCACCATCGGCCTTGAAAAAGCGACCAACCCCTTCCTACGCCCGGCCAGCACTGATCTTCGCATCACCGTCGGCATGGTCGATGCCACCGACGTCGATGTCTTTGCCGAAACGCGCCACCGCAAGGATAATTTCTGAGCCGTGCTCACAGCTGATCAGATCATCGAGAAACTGAAGCTCGAACCCCATCCCGAAGGCGGCTGGTTCCGCGAGACCTTTCGCGACACTGCCCATGCCGATGGCCGTTCGCTCGGCACGGCCATCTACTATCTGCTAAAGGCAGGCGAGACCTCCCACTGGCACCGGGTGGACGCGACGGAAATCTGGCACTGGCATGCGGGAGAAAGGCTGGCGCTCAGACTTTCCAGCGACGGCAAAACGAGCCAGACCCATCACCTCGGCCCCGATCTGATCGGCGGTGAACTGCCGCAACTCGTTGTACCCAAAGGCGTTTGGCAGGCAGCAGAGCCAGTTGGCGCCTTCGCGCTGGTCGGGTGCACCGTCGCACCAGGCTTCGAATTCTCAGGCTTTGAAATGGCGCCAAAGGGCTGGAATCCGAGGCTTTAAAAGTTTTCCGCTCTTGATTTGTCCTGTTATGGAACGATGCTAGGCTCAACCCATAATCCATCCGGGCGGGACTTTGAACTGTGTTCTTTCGTTATTCCTATATTCTCTCCCCCATTCTCTGGGGCCTACTGATCGGACTTGCCTTTGCTGGCCCGGTGAAGGCCGAAATGCGAGACCTATTGCCGGTCGCCACCTGCCCGACCGATCCGCTCGCGCCTGCCGTGACGCCTCGTGTTGAAATCGATACGCGCGGCGGCCCGACCATCGGCATCATGCAATACAGAAATGGCGGCGGGTTGAGACAAAAGGAAATTGCTCTCACTTTCGATGACGGTCCAAACCCGGATGTCACGCCGCGCATTCTCGACATTCTCGACAAGCACTGTATCAAGGCGACCTTCTTCATGGTCGGCATCTATGCCGAGGCGCGGCCTGACCTCGTGCGTGAAGTGGCGGCACGCGGCCATATCATCGGCACCCACACATGGAGCCACCCCAACAACCTCCGCCATCTTTCCACGGCCTATGCCAAGGCCCAGATCAAAAGAGGATTTGCAGCGGTGAAGGCAGCGCTTGCCAGCGCGCCACCATCTGATCGCGCAGCGCTCGCGCCCTTCTTTCGCTTCCCCGGCCTCAATGACAAGAAGTCGCTCATCACCTGGCTCGGCGACCACAATATTGCGACCGTATCCTGCTCATTTGGCGCCGACGACTGGAAGCGCATCAACGCCAATCAGGTTTATACCCGCGGATTGCGCACCATCGAAAGTGAAGGGCACGGCATCCTGATCCTGCATGACACCAAATCCCACACAGCCGACATACTTTCCAGCTTCATCGTAACGCTGGAAAAACGCGGATATCATTTCGTTCAACTCGTGCCGAAATCGGCATCCCGCACACTGGCCGACGCAACACCGCTTGAACTGAAGAAGGCCCTGCCGTGATGATGAAGCTCATTACCCGCCGCCACGCCCTTGCCCTCACCGCCACAGCCCTGATCGCGGCTCCCGCCATCGTCAAGGCCGACGCACCCTACAAGCGGCGTCTCAACATGCAGAGCCTCAATTCCGGGGAAAAAATGAAGATCACCTATTGGGTGGACGGGAAATACATTCCCGGCGCGCTCAAGGAAATCAACTGGTTCATGCGCGATCTGCGCACAAACACAGCCACAAAAATGCACACAGGCCTGCTTGATCTGCTCCATGAAATTGATGGGCTCACGCCATCGAACAACCCGCTCTACACCATGTCTGGCTACCGTTCGCCAAGTACCAACGCCTGGCTCGTCGCCCATTCGGATGCGGTCGATCCTTCAAGCTTTCACATGCGCGGTATGGCGATGGACTTGACGCAAGATTTCTCGGATCCCGGCATGATCTACCGCGTCGCCAAGAAACTTGGACGCGGCGGCGCAGGCTTCTATCCGAACCGGCACCCCTTCGTGCATGTCGATATCGGTCCGCCCGATACATGGGTCCATCCCCAGACCGGACGTCCAGACCGGGCCGAGGAATATGACCGGGAACAAGCGAAAAAAGAGCAGGGCTAGCCCGCGATATATTGGGCGCCGTTGGCGGTAAATGTCGCGCCGGTGATGAAAGCCGACTTCTCTTTGGCGAGGAAAGTCACACAATGTGCAATTTCCTCAGCATGCCCGAGACGTCCCACAGGGATCGTCGCAATGATGCTCTCAAGCACTTTCGGCGGCACGGCCTGAACCATCTCGGTATCGATATATCCGGGCGCGATTACATTGACCGTGACACCTTTCTTGGCAACTTCCTGCGCCAGCGCCTTGGTGAAACCGATCACACCCGCCTTGGCGGCCGAATAGTTGGTCTGACCCATCTGGCCCTTCTGGCCATTGATCGACGAGATATTGATGATGCGTCCGAAACCGCGTTCACGCATGCCGTTGATGAGCGGCTGGCACATGTTGAACATCGAGTCGAGATCGACGCGCATCACGTCGCGCCATTGTTCCGGCGTCATCTTGTGCAAGGTCGCATCGCGCGTGATGCCCGCATTGTTGACGAGAATGTCGACCGGACCGAGATCCGCCTCGACCGCAGCGATACCCTTCACACAAGCGTCATAATCACCAACATCCCATTTGAATGTCTTGATCCCGGTCTCCTTGGTGAAAGCTTCTGCCGCAGCATCATTGCCAGCATAGTTCGCAGCCACCGTGTAGCCCTCGTTCTTCAATGCGATGGAAATCGCATGTCCGATTCCGCGCGTACCGCCTGTGACAATGGCTACCTTGGACATATCGCCCTCTCCCGATCAATTTTTATAATCAGCACACCACCGTATGCTCAGAATGCGTTTAACTGCGCTCAACGCAAAGCGCAATGCCCATACCGCCGCCGATGCAAAGTGTCGCAAGGCCCTTCTTGGCGTCGCGCTTTTCCATTTCGTGCAGCAATGTCACGAGAACGCGCGCGCCGGATGCACCGATCGGATGTCCGATCGCAATGGCGCCGCCATTGACATTCACCTTGTCCGTATCCCAGCCAAGGTCCTTGTTGACGGCAATCGCCTGCGCGGCAAAGGCTTCATTGGCCTCTACAAGATCGAGATCCCCAACACTCCAGCCGGCCTTCTTGAGCGCGGCGCGCGAAGCCGGGATAGGCCCCGTGCCCATAACAGCCGGATCGACGCCAGCTTGCGCCCAGGAGACGATCCGAGCCAGAACCTTACGGCCTTCGGCCTTGGCCCGTTCCGCGCTCATCAGCACAACCGCCGCCGCACCGTCATTGATGCCGCTCGCATTTGCCGCCGTCACCGAGCCGCCATCTTTCTGAAACGCGGGCTTCAGACCCTTGATGCTGTCGAGCGTCGTGCCAGGCTTGATATACTCATCTTCGCTGATCACGGTATCACCTTTGCGACCCTTGATGGTCACAGGCACGATTTCGTCCTTGAAGCGTCCAGCCTTTTGTGCGGCTTCAGCCTTGTTCTGGGAAGCAACGGCAAAAGCGTCCTGCTCTTCGCGCGTGATCTGCCAGCGTGCGGCGACATTTTCCGCCGTCTGCCCCATGTGATAGCCGTGGAAGGCATCCCAGAGGCCATCCTTGATCATGGTGTCGACGAACTTCATATCGCCCATCTTGGTGCCTGAGCGCAGATAGGCGGCATGTGGAGCCATGCTCATGCTCTCCTGACCACCGGCCACAACCACTTCGCTGTCGCCATTGACGATGGCCTGAAAGCCGAGCGCGACGGCGCGCAAACCCGAACCACACAACTGATTGACGCCCCAGGCGGGCACTTCAACTGGCAGTCCCGCATTGATTGAAGCCTGACGCGCGGGATTCTGGCCCTGCCCTGCCTGAAGAATCTGACCCATGATCACTTCACTCACTTGATCCTTGGCAATACCCGCCCGATCAAGAGCCGCATTGATTGCAATGGTTCCAAGATCATGTGCCGGAACGCTCGACAAGGCTCCATTGAAAGAGCCGACTGCCGTGCGCGCGGCGCCAACGATCACCACATCGATATCGGATTTGGTCATGAGATTTGTTCCTGCAATGTTTGCCACCATGACGAACGTCGTGACCTGAATTCACCGAGCCGCCACCTATATCTTTAGGTGCACAATGCCCCAAGGTGGGTGAGGGGTAAATGGAATTCTGTGCAATGCAAACGCAGGACTTGCGCATTGCAACAATACCGCGTCAGAATAACATGACTGAACTGGAGAACACTGGGGAGAACAAGAACGGCCATATGCAAATGGTCCTGTCCCCGGTTGGTTTATTGCAATTAGTGGAGAATGACAGCCGTGGCAAAAAAAACCGCCTCCACGGGCGATGGCTTGATCGTCATCAAGAAATACGCGAACCGGCGGCTCTACAACACCGCGACATCAAGCTATGTGACGCTTGATCATCTGTGCGAAATGGTGAAACAGGGCAAGGATTTCACCGTCCATGACGCGAAGACGGGTGAAGACATAACCCGTTCGGTTCTTGCTCAGATTATCTTCGAAGAGGAAGGCAAGAGCGGCCAGAACCTGCTGCCGATCAAGTTCCTGCGACAATTGATCCGCTTTTATGGAGACAGCCTGCAAGGGCTCATCCCCTCCTACCTCGAACTCAGCATGGACAGCTTTTCCCGCGAGCAGGAAAAACTCCGCGGCAAGATTGCCAGCGCCTTTGGCGCCCCCGTCAAACTCGGGCAGTTTGAAGAACAGATCAGACAGAATTTTGCAGTCTTCGACGGCGCCATGCGTATGTTCTCGCCCTTTTCCCCTCGTTCGCGTGGCGAAAAGTCGGAACAGGACGCCGCGTCAGAAAAAACAACGGGCCATGATGCGGAAAGCGAGCCAGCCGCCGACGAACTGGCCAACCTGAAACGCCAACTTGCAGCCATGCAGGCCCAGCTGGAAAATCTGGCAAAGAAATAAAACGGTCAAATATCGGCCACAAAAGGCCTGATGTTCGAGATAGGAACGTCAGGCCCTTTTCATATCTACATTGGATCGTGCTGCCGTATCGGGCAACTGCATGACGGGCTCTCCCAGAAAAAAGCCCTGCAGATATTCGACGCCAAAATCCCGCAACATGGTGACTTCTTCGGCGCTGCCGACCCATTCGGCCACGATAGGCAGTTTGAAGTTATGGGCCAGTTCCACCAGCGTGCGAACGAAAAACTGATTGTCTCTATTGTTCAGAAGATCTTTGACGAACGAACCGTCGATCTTCACCAGATCGACTTCAATCTGTTTCAGGTTCCGGAACGACGTATAGCCAGCACCAAAATCATCGATGGCAAGCTGACACCCGAGATTGCGAAGCGTCTTGACGAATTCCGCCGAGCCTTCGATCTCATGCAGCGCCATTGTCTCGGTGATTTCCACCGTTAACCGGGCAGCAAGGCTGTGATCTTCGTGCAACTTGGCCACGAGCGTATCGAGCCACATGGGATCGCTGGCCGTGCGACCTGAAACATTGAGCGACAGATTGACATCGGGATGTTTGCGAAGCGCATCAAGCGCCAGTTCCATCGCGCGAAAATCAAGCAGGCCGATCAATCCAAGCTTCTCGGCAATCGGCACAAAATTACCTGCAGCCACGATGGACCCATCGTGCTGCTTCAGACGGATCAGGCATTCATGCATGACAACTTCGCCCGTCATCGACGAAACGATAGGTTGGAAGGCAAGCGATATTCGCCGTTCGTTCAGGGCGGAAACCAACTCATCCGTCACATTCATATTGTGCTGACGGAGACGCTCGCGGTCACGCGAGGGGGAGAAAATAACATAACTGTCACGCTGCATTTGTTTGGCGACAGTCAGGGCCTCTTCCGCATTGGAAAGGGCCTGCTCAACCGATTGCGCATGCGCGGGAAGAGACACACAACCTGCCGAAAGGGTTGCTGCAACCGGCCCGTGTGACGTCTTGATCGCCTGGTCGCGAATTGACGCCAGCAGGCGCTCGGTCACTGCGACAAGACGACCCTTGTCACAATTTCCAAGCACCAGTCCGAACTTGTTACCCGAATAGCGCCCCACAATGTCAACGCGACGTGCGAGATCGCGCAACCTTTGGCCAACACCGACAATCACCTCGTCGGCAATATCAAAGCCATAGGACTCATTGATCATCGAGAGATTGTCGACGGCGAGCATCAGGAAGGCGCTCGAACTGCGACGGCTTATCGCCGTGCTCAAGGTCGCCTCAAGAGCCTCCTTTAGACGGCGGCGATTGTAGAGGCCGGTCAGGTCATCATAGGTCGAAAGGCGCGCCAACTTGTCGTCCCGGTCATGACGACCGTCAACCACACGCAGGACGCCGACAGCCGATTTCGGCAAACCTTCTTCGTCGGCAAACCAGCGACCACGATCTTCAATCCAATGACGGGTGCCATTCGTCCCTTTGACCTGATATTCCAGTTCGTAAAGAACGCCAGCACCCGTATCGCTCCCGGAAGCTTCCGAGATAAGGTCGAGGCGACACGATCCATTTTGAGACAAAATGTGAGTACTGAAGATCACTTCTGTGCTGATTTCATCCAGAGTATCAAAGCCCAGCATTTTGGCGGCGCCATCAGCCCAATGAACATTCCCGGATTTGATGTCCCAATGATAGGCAACGTCACCAAGCGCGCTGGTGGCCGTTGAAATCAGATCGACATTGCCGATTGAAGCCCTGCTCACGTCAACCGCACGCGCGTTCGCGCCTGCATGAGCACGAATATCGCTGGCAACCCTCTGGGCCATTTCGGCAGCTTCCTGCGCGTCACCGTCCACTTTAGCCTCACTCGCTCGTATTACGGGCGTGTCTTGAACACCCTTCCTGGGTGGACCTCAGTGTCCCGGAAAGGTCTTAAGAAATAGCCAAACCGCGTGGCTTATAAAGTTTGAATCTTCGTGGTTAATGACATATTGAAAATTGGACGCGGCCTCGCGTGAATGGCAAACTTCTTGCTGTTGATGGCATGAAGGACTGAATGGCATTGCCCTCAAAACGCAGGCACGTATAGATGACCATAAACAAGACCAATCGCATCGGCGCCACAACGCTCTCCCTGCGTCCGCATCATGAAGACGACGCCCGTGCCGAGGACAATCACGTCGAGCCCCCCCGGTCCAGGCTGGTCATTGCCGCACCGCAACCGCGCACGCAAGCGGGCCTGCACATTGAACCAACACGCACGCGCCCTCATGCCAATTTTCTGACGCAATACATTGACCAGCACATGCGTTGGCCGCATGCGCCCCATCGCAAGGATCGGCAACGCCAGCGTGCGACGCGCGCCTATATCGACGCCGACATGTTGCCGGAAGTTCTGGCTGACGCCTTGCGTCTGCATCCGGTCGACAAAAAGCTATAGTCTCGGACGATACGCAAACACGCTCATTCAATCGACCGGGTCGCAATGATCAATGATTGAAGCTCTGCAACCGCACGTTCTATCCGACGCAGTCGATCGTCCATTTCCTCAAGCTTCCCCATCACGGCTGAATTATCCGTCTTGCTGTCGGATGACGTATTATCGGCAGCAGGAGGCACAGGTGTCGCAATCCCCGCTCGCGTCACAACTTCGCTGGCAGGCGCTTGCAGAAGTCGCGCAAGCATCGTGACTTCATTTGACGAAATCTCTCGTTGATCTTTCCAGATCTCGTCAACCTCGCTACGCATCAAACGCAGAGATTTGGCGATATCGTCACGGGTCAAACCACCGCTTTTCAACTGCTGGTCAAACCATTCTTGATCAAAGAACAACGCCATTTATTTATCCTTGAAACCCGGCTGACGTTTCTCCAGAAAACTTTTGACGCCCTCGCGGTGATCTTCCGTCTGGAACAATTGTCCAAGAGTGACGGAAACCCAACTGCCGATTTCCCGCAAATCACCATAGGCGGTACGCCGCAGCCCTTCTTTCATGTAGCGAAGAGCGAGCGGCGGATTGACGGCAATCCGCCCCGCCAGATTCCGCGCCGTCTCCATCAACCGATCATGCGGGACGACGTCACCGACAAGCCCGATGCGCAAAGCTTCCTGCGCGTCGATGATGTCGCCTGTGAAGAGGAGTTCGGACGCTTTGGACGGGCCTACGATCGCAGGCAACCGCCACAAACCGCCGACATCGGTAATCAGGCCACGCTTGATAAATATTTCGCCAAATCTGGCAAGCTCCGAAGCGATGCGCATATCGGCAAAAAGTGTAAGCTCCATACCCCAACCTACAGCGACGCCGTTGACTGCCGCAATCACCGGCTTGTCGCATTCCAGCGCGGCGACCGCGGCAGGCGTCGGCTCTGGCCGGACGGAAGTGAGCCGCGCGACACTGGCGTCATGCTGCTCACCCGTCATCATTTCCTTGACGTCTTCGCCAGAACAAAATGCCGGATCGGAACCCGTCACAATCACGCAACGCACTTCCGGATCGGCCTTCGCCACGCGAAAGGCCCATTCAAGTTCGTCATAAGCGCGGCGGTTGAGCGCGTTGCGCCGCTCCGGGCGATTGAGCCTTATCGTGGCGACATGCTCGTGCACTTCATACAGAACATGAATGAAATCCACCGGTTCAATAGGCAGGGCCATTGTATTTCCTCCCCGAAAATCCAGGCTGAAGCGTCAGGCAAAATTGCCAATGGCATTGGCGCTTGCGTCGCCGAGCTTCGAGCCGCCATCGCAATCGATGATCGAACCGGTCACATATTTGGCGTTATCGGTCGAGAGAAAGAGAGCCATATCGGCAATATCGGTCTTGGTGCCATAGTCACGCATTGCGATACGCGCCTTGACGGCCGCTTCCGCTTCAGGCGTCGGCGCCAGACGCACCATGCCTTCCGTATCGGCAATCGGGCCAGGCGAAATGGCGTTCACACGCACGCCGGCAGGCCCCCATTCCATCGCCAGGCATTTCGTCAGCATGTTGATGTCGGCCTTCGCCGCACAGACATGCGCCTGGAACATGGAAGGGTTGACCCCTTGCGGCGCGGTAATGGAGATGAGCGATGCGCCCGGTCGATTGAGATACTGGAAACAGGCGCGAAGCACATGGAAAGTGCCAACGAGGTCAATATCAACGACCGTCTTGAAGCCATTAGACGAGATCCCCAGCGCAGGCGCGACGAAGTTCCCCCGCCGCGCCGGAAATCACGATATCGATCTTGCCATATGCGTCATGCACAGCCTTCAGCGCACCATCGACCGCCGCGAAGTCACACACGTCTGCGGCAATTCCCATCGCCGAAAAACCTTCGTCGGTCATCGTCTTGGCGGCAGCCGCAATCTTTTCGGCGCTACGGCTGATCACGGCGACCTTGGCCCCCGCGCGCGCAAAGTGCTGGGCAATCCCCAAATTAATTCCACTTGAGGCGCCCGCAATAAAGGCTACCTTGCCCGCAAGCGGCTGATCCTTGAACGCATTATCCATGATTTCTCTCCCGTGAACACCGATCCGGCCTTTTTGACCTGACTTTCAAGGCATAAAACCGACAAAAGAGGGGGCCCGCAAGCCCGTACACGGCGCGGGCGCCAAACAACCGCTGAACAGATTTGTCCCGCGCCCGAGGACAATCTAGAGTGACGCCGGGGCAACGGCGGTTTGATGGGGGATCAATGGGAGAAATGGAAATCATGACGGCCCTGAAGATAGGCGGCGCAATTATAACGGCTGCGCTCCTCATCCTGATGATGAGCTATTGGGCGGCGGGTCGCGCCCGACCTGTATTGAACGCTGAGACGCGCGCCAACCTTATAAAGCAGGGCCTAGCCCATAGTTTCATCGACCTGCCCGGCGGCACCGTCCACTACCGTCTCGAGGGTCCTGCCGATGGTCCGCTCATCGTTCTCATCCACGGATTTTCTCTGCCCTCATTCGTATGGAACGACTATTTCGATCCATTGACCAGGGCAGGCTTCCGCGTTCTCGCCTTCGACAATTACGGTCGCGGATTTTCAGATCGCCCCAAAGGCCCCTATGACGCCGATCTGACCGACAATCTCCTCACTCAACTTCTCGACCAGCTGGGTGTCAAACGACCGGTCCATCTGGTCGGCTATTCGATGGGCGGCGCCATCGCGACCATCTTTGCCGCGCGCCATCCCGCGCAGGTCGCCTCCCTCACCCTCATCGCGCCTGCCGGACTTGGCGTTGGCGTCAATCGCAACATGGACCTCATCAGGAGGCCTTTGATCGGCGACTGGATCATCCGTATTTTCGGGCTGAAAATATTTCACGCCGCTGCTGCCCAGGAAGCGAAGACAGCACCGAACCCGGCCCAATTCCTTACCGACTTCGATCGGCAGATGGATTATCGCGGCTATGGCGAAGCCCTGCTCTCCACCATGCGCCATTACCCGGTCACCGGCAGCGAACAAGCCTATGCCGAGGCAGGCGCAAACCCTCGCCCTGTCATGGTCATCTGGGGCGAGGCCGACAAGACGGTCCCCTTCGCCAACGCCCAGACCCTCATGTCGCTCATGCCGAACGCCAAACTCCATTCATATCCCAAGGTCGGGCACCCCATAGCCTATTCTGAAGCGCCGATGGTCGAGGGCCTCATAGAGCAATTTGTTGCATCGCAGATCGAAGCAAAACCCGGCGCAAATCCGCCCTTGCTGAAGGTCCAGACCCGCCCGGTCGAACTTGTTAAATAGCGGTGGTCAAATCACGCGAACCAGGCCTTCTGAAATGGGCTAGACTGAAAAAGCTGGCTTGACGCTGGCATGTTCCAATAAGAGTTCCGGCCCTGATGTCCGAAATGCACATCGAAGAAATTTCCTTTGACGAACCGCATCTGTTGTTTCGAACATTTGCTCACGAGCCTTTCGCCCTGCTGCTGGACAGCGCCACCGCCAATCAAAACAGCAACCCGGAAATTCATGGCCGCTGGAGTTTCATCGCCCTCGATCCGTTCGAAACCTTTACCGTCGCCGACGCGACCGAAGGCAACCCCTTCGAACAATTGAGATCAAAACTCCGCTCGATGACATTGCCGCCGCAGCAAGATGACTTGCCGCCTTTTATCGGCGGCGCAGCAGGCTACTTCGCTTACGATCTAGCGCATTATCTGGAAGAACTGCCGCCCACCCACGCACCTTTTGCCGTTGATGACTCGCAATTGCCGCTCATGTCGCTGGGGCTTTACGATACCGTCGCTGCCTTCGACATGAAGACGCGTCGCGCCTTTGTCATCTCGAACGGACTACCCGAAACCTCTCCTCAGGCAAGACCCCTCCGGGCCAGAACCCGCGCGACCCGATTGCGCGAACGTCTGGATCAGGCAAGACCGATCTTCGCAGGCACGACGATAGCGAAAGAGAAACCCCTTCAAACGAACTTGTCCCGACTTGAATATGAAACCGCAGTGAAGCGTATTGTCGAATACATCCGCGCAGGCGATATCTTTCAGGCAAATTTCACCCAGCGGTTTGAGACACGGCTCGACGCGACAGACACCCCTTACGATCTCTATCTACGCTTGCGCGATTTGAGCCCGGCCCCTTTCTCCTCGTTCTTCAACTTCGGCGATGGCACGCTCGTCTCGTCTTCGCCCGAGCGGTTTCTTTTCTGCAAGAACGGCAAAGTTGAAACGAAACCGATCAAGGGCACCAGACCACGCGGGAAAACGGAAGCTGACGACCGCCGACTGGCCACCGAACTTCTTTCGTCAGAAAAGGATCGCGCGGAAAACGTGATGATCGTCGATCTCTTGCGAAATGATTTGAGCCGCACCTGCGCCGACCATTCCATAACGGTCGATAGACTTTGCGCGCTCGAAAGCTTTGCCAATGTCCACCATCTCGTCTCGACCGTTCGCGGCGAACTTCGTCAAGGCATGACCCATCTCGACCTGTTAACAAATGCCTTTCCCGGCGGATCGATCACCGGCGCGCCGAAACTTCGCGCCATGGAAATCATCGCCGAACTGGAGCCGACTACGCGCGGACCCTATTGTGGCGCCATAGGCTATCTGGGATTTGATGGCACAATGGACACCGCCATTGCCATTCGCACGATAATCGTCAAGGACGGAAGGGTGACCTTTCAGGCTGGCGGCGGCATTACTGCTGAAAGCCTGCCCGCTGCCGAATATGAAGAAAGCATGGCCAAGGCGCGTGGCATGATGCGCGCCGTTGGCGCGGGAGCTTCTTCCACAACGAATGCCCACCACGCCCCGCTCGATGAGGCCAGCGCATGATCCTCCTGATCGACAATTACGACAGCTTCGTTCACAACCTCGCGCGCTACGTGGGCGAATTGGGGTATGCGCGTGAAGTGGTGCGTAATGATCGCGAGAACCTTTCCACCGTTCTGGCAAAAAAACCTCACGCCATCATCTTGTCGCCCGGTCCCTGTGGCCCGGCTGAAGCAGGCATCTCCATAGATCTCGTACGCGCCGCAGCAGCCAGAAAGATTCCCCTTCTGGGCGTTTGCCTTGGGCACCAATGCATTGCAGCGGCTTTCGGGGGTCGCGTCCATCAGACATCGCCTGTCCACGGCAAGGCGGCATCCATATTTCACAACGGCCACACGCTGTTTGACGGCATTCCAAATCCGTTCAAGGCCGCGCGCTATCATTCGCTGATTGCCGAACTCGACAATAACGGACCCTTGCAACCTGTCGCGCATTTGCAGGACGGCGCCCTGATGGCGCTCGCTCACAAAAGCCTCCCCATCTTCGGCGTACAATTTCACCCCGAGTCCGTACTGACCGAACATGGTCACAGACTTCTCGGCAATTTCCTGCGGACAACCCATGCCACACAGGGCGAACTCGCATGATGATCTGGTTCAATGGCACCCTGCACGACGAAAGCGAGGTTCGCATCGATCCGCGTGATCGCGGGCTGCTGCTGGGCGATGGACTGTTTGAAACGATGCTCGCACGTTTTGGAAACATTGCCTTTCTCGACGATCACATCATCAGGCTCGCGGCAGGCGCCAATATCCTTGGCATTCCTTTTCCGGAATCGCTCTCACACATAGTCATTGCCTGTGAAATGTTGCTGGAAGCCAACGGGCTCATTGATGCGCCGCGCGTCGCGATCCGCATCACGCTGACGCGCGGTCCCGGCCCTCGCGGCCTTCTGCCTCCCGACAACCCCAGACCGTCGCTGATGATCACGGCGGCGGAGAGCCCGGCGCCCGCCTCATCGCAATCCGCCATGTTGACGGCACCGCGCCGCAACGCCCTCTCGCCCGCATCGCGCCTGAAAGCCCTGCCTTATCTCGACAATCTGATAGCGCGTGAGGAAGCGCACGCACGCGGGGCCGACGAAGCTCTGATGCTCGACACATCGGGACATCTCGCATGTGCAAGTGTCGCCAATATCTTCCTTTGGGAAGGCGAGCGCCTCGTCACGCCAGCCGAGGAATGCGGCATCCTGCCGGGCGTCACCCGCGCCGCCGTACTGGCATTGGCCGAACGACAAAAGATCAATATCCGCGAAGACATGATTTCACCCGAAAGGCTCACCCAATGCGATGGCGCCTTCCTGACCAACAGCCTTGTCGGGATCATGCCCTTGTCGCGGCTCGATGAGCGCGAACTTCTGCCCCACCGCATGACGGCAAGACTCCAGGCCGCTTACGACCTGTTGCTTGATGCAGACGTCAATATTGATGACAGCGACATCTGACGATGCCGCACACCAACAGGTTAGACGAATTCAGATATTAAGATCACGCCGCGCCGCCGTAATGGTCACTGTGAAACCGGCAATGACGTCCAGCAGGACCAGAACAACGATCAGAAAAAACACCGAATTGCCGAATGGCGGGAGAACAATGAATTCCACCAGCGCCACCAGCAAGACAAGCATCGACAGGCCATGATTGATGATGGTCGAAGTTCCTGTCTTCGTTGAATTGACCAGTTCAAGAAAAAGCATCAGCAACCCCAAGGTCAGCAGGATATCGCCAAGCGAAACCGCCCATCTGGTATCGGATACCAGCAGAATCTCGACAACGGTTGAATCCATCGTAAAGCCGGTCATATAAACGACAATATTGTAAATGATGACGATCAATGCCAGCAGCGGAAGTGAACCCAACATTTCTTACCCCTGTCCAAAGTCTTAGAATTGAAGAACGGATCCTAATCATCTTGATGTGTTTCATTCTAGCACATAATCACCATCACATCGTAGTCTAGAGATATGGACTCGGAAAACCCGCCGTTCTCTGAGCAATTAACCTTGAATACCGGCGGCGAAACCCGCGCGATTGGACCACTTGAATATGACAAACGTGAATGTGACCGACTGCTTTTCCGATAGCTATGTGGAAGCGAGGCGTCGCTTTCTGGATACCGCCCGCAGCGCCGGGGCCACGATTACAAGCTACAGACATCCGCTACCGGGACCGGACGGAGACGACATTGCGACAGACGTCGCCCGCATCGGTGCATCAGGCGCCCGCAACATATTGGCGGTGGGGTCTGGAACTCATGGCGTAGAGGGATATTGCGGCTCGGGTGTCCAGGCCGCCCTCATGTGCGAGGACATTGCCTCAGACCTGCCTGACGACACGGCGCTCATTTTCATTCACGCCATCAATCCTTGGGGCTTTGCCTGGGGACGGCGCGTCAACGAAGACAATGTCGATCTCAACCGCAACTTCCTCGACCACGACGCCCCTCATCCCGAAAATCCCGGCTATGAAGATATCTACGAAGCGTTGAACCCCGCTGATCTCACCGAAGCCTCGCTCAAACAAGGCCGCGAGCGGATGAAAACCTATGCCGAAAAACATGGGCCCGCCGCGCTTCAACACGCACTGGCGGGGGGCCAATATGCCTATCCCGAAGGCGTCCAGTTCGGCGGCACGACGCCGGTCTGGTCGAATGGCACCCTGCGCCAGATCATCCAGAAGGAAATGAGCAAAGCGGAACGCATCATCTTTGTCGATATCCATTCCGGCCTTGGCGCCCGCGGCAAGGGCGAGGTCATTTCCACGTCGCCTGAAACGAGCCCCATCTATCAGCGTCTGCGCGCGCTCTGGGGCGATATCGTTCATTCGACAAAGGCGGAAGGTTCCGTCTCGTCCAACGTGCCGGGATCAATCACCGAAGTTTTTGAAGAAGAATTGTCTGGCCGCGAAGTGAGCCCCTGCGGCCTCGAGTTCGGCACTGTGGCCATGAACCTTGTGGCCGCCGCCCTCGTCGCCGACAACTGGCTCCATCGCCATGGAGGTCTCGACAACCCGGCAGCGCCCGCAATCAAAAAGCAAATACGCGACGCCTTCTATGTCGACGCAGACGACTGGAAAGAGGATGTCACGCACCAGACCCGTGAAATGGTCTCGCGTGTCCTGGAAGAGTTCAAGGCGCAATAAAAAACGCCGACCCTGTCGGGATCGGCGTTTCAGAATTTCGTCACGAGGCGCGAAAGATCAGATGTCGCCCTTGGGCTTCAGGATCTGGCGGCCACGATACATGCCGCTCTTGAGGTCGACGTGATGGGGGCGATGAAGTTCGCCCGAATCCGGATTTTCAACATAGGACGGATTCTTCAACGCGTCGGCCGAACGGCGCATCCCGCGCTTTGAGGGAGAGGTCTTCCTTTTTGGGACGGCCATAGCTTGGAGCTCCGGTCTGGCAACTCCCGGGCAGCCTTTGTGAGGACGCCGGAACGGAAGTTGGAAAAAACAATTTTAGCCGCAATCCTGTCAGATGCGGCCTCTGGCGCGCGTTATACAAGCAAAGCGACGCAAAAGTCCACCGACTTTCGTAACGGCTCAGCGCGATGCGACCACAAGGCAAAGCGAAGCGCCGATCCCGGCGTGCTGGCAGGCATTCTGGGCTTCGACGCGGGACGCAAAATTCCCCAAACGAACTCTGTGGAATTGCCCCTGACCCGCAATATCGACCGTTTCGATGCGGATTTTGTTGTTATTTTCAAGCGCCGGATCATGACGCGCCACATCAATATAACGCCGATTGGCCAGATCAAACGACTGATAGGACCCCAACGGCACATAGTAGCTGGCGGCACTTGCTGCCGGACCGGGTCGGGTGATCGGCAAGGCCGCGCGTGGGGCGATCGACACCGTTTCAATCGTATCATTGGCGTGGACCCGCGCCGCCGGACGCGGCGCGACGCGCTCGGTCTGGGTTTCACGCACAAGCTCGTTCATGCCGAAGCGATCATAGGCTTCCGCGCGTCGCTCATGGCGCACGGCAAAAAGCCCGACGCAGCCTGCAATCAGAAGAAGCCAGAACAGTTCGCGGCGTCTTGTACGGTCCATAATCGTCTCCTCCCCTGCCTGGGGTAAGCTGTAAATACTGACAGGCAGGGTGAAACAATATGGTTAATACGTGTTTAAATCTGGCACAGTCCGGTCGAACAAATTAGACCGAAATGGCTTTTTCAGCTGCCACATAAGGCACGTTCAGCGCGTCGGAAACCGCCTTGTATGTGATCTGACCCTTGCAGACATTGAGGCCGGCGAGAAGATGCGGATTGTCGGTGAGCGCCTTCTTGTAGCCCTTGTCGGCGAGCGCCAGCGTGAAGGGCAGCGTCGCGTTGTTGAGCGCAAAGGTCGAGGTGCGCGCGACAGCGCCGGGCATGTTGGCGACGCAATAGTGTACGACGTCATGCTTGATATAGGTCGGATCGGCATGGGTGGTGGCGTGCGATGTGGCAAAGCAACCTCCCTGATCGATGGCGATATCGACGAGCACGGAGCCCTTCTTCATCGCCTTGACCATGTCTTCGGGAACAAGCTTGGGCGCCGCCGCGCCCGGCACCAGCACCGCGCCGACGACAAGGTCAGCACCAAGAACATATTCCTCGATCGCGTCGACGGTGGAATAGATCGTATTGAGCTTGGGCCCGAAGGCAAGATCGAGTTCGTAGAGACGATGCAGGTTGAGATCGATCACCGTCACATGCGCTTCAAGACCCATCGCCATACGCGCCGCATTCATGCCCGAAACGCCACCGCCGAGAATGACGACCTTGGCGGCGGGAACGCCGGGAACGCCGCCAAGCAGCATACCGCGCCCGCCTTGCGCGATTTCAAGCGAATGCGCGCCCGCCTGAATGGACATGCGGCCAGCGACTTCCGACATCGGCGCGAGAAGGGGCAAGCCGCCGCGCGCATCCGTTACCGTTTCATAAGCAATGGCGACGGCGCCCGATTCCACAAGACCGCGCGCCTGTTCGGGATCGGGCGCCAAATGCAGATAGGTAAAGAGCAACTGGCCTTCGCGCAGCATCTTCCATTCGACGGGCTGGGGTTCTTTCACTTTGACGATCATGTCGGCGCTGGCGAAAATTTCTTCTGCCGTTTCGACAATCTTCGCGCCAGCCGTCGCATAATGTTCGTCGAACAGGCCGATGCCGAAACCTGCATTCTTTTGCACGAGAACCTCGTGTCCATGATGCACCGCTTCGCGCACGGCAGCTGGCGTCATACCGACACGATATTCATGGACCTTGATTTCCTTGGGCACACCGATCCGCATAAGACACCTTTTCGACTGAGACGACGGAACCATCCGACGTGTTAAATCTACGCCTCAAGATTGCCGCTTCCAATATGGTGCGCCGCAAGAATTCGCTTTTGATGTTTAATATAATGATCGTCGTTTGGACAAGAATGCCCTAGTTAAAGCGATACCAGATGCTGAAAGGACAGGCATGTCGCATATTTTTAACGCAACACTCAAACAG
>JBAQNC010000131.1:0-7910 GCA_049303435.1 Parvibaculum sp.
GCATAATCCGTGGGATCTTACGCGCTCGCCGGGCGGATCGTCGGGCGGCGCGTCGGCCGCCGTGGCCGCCGGCCTCTTGCCTGTCGCCAACGCAAGCGATGGCGGCGGCTCGATTCGCATTCCGGCGGCGGCTTGCGGTCTGTTCGGCCTGAAACCCACACGCGCCCGCACGCCTATGGGCCCTGATCGCGGCGAAGGCTGGGCAGGCATGTCTATTTCGCATGTTATCTCGCGCTCCGTGCGCGACAGCGCCGCCATGCTAGATGCTACCCACGGCGCGGCCGACGGTGATCCCTATGCAGCCCCCGCCGTGGGTCGCCCCTTCCTGCAGGAAGCCTTGACTGCGCCTGGCAAGCTGCACATCGCCTTTTCGACCAAACGTCCCGACGGAACGACCGTGCACAAGGATGTCGCCGACGCCGTCATCGCAACGGCAAAATTGCTGGAAAAGCTCGGTCACGAAATCACGGAAGACGCGCCAAAGATCGACCCGCAGGAAATGGCGAAATATCAGGCCGCTCTCATCGGCCCGAACATCGCCCTGACGCTGCGCCAGCGCGCGGCGGTCCTCGGTCGCGAAATGACGGCGAACGATGTCGAAAACTTCACATTACTTGTCGCGGAAAATGCCAAAAACTGTTCCGGCACAGACTATGCGGAAGCCCAGCTTTACATCCATCAGATGGGTCGGCGCATGGCCGCCTTCCACAACAAATACGATGTCTATCTATCGGCCACACTCGGCACACCACCCCACCCGCTCAAGACGCTGGATACGATGACGGACGACGTCGTGACCTATATCCAGAACATGATCGAATATGTGCCGGGCATCGGCGTCTACAACATGACCGGGCAACCCTCCATGTCGGTGCCATTGGCATGGAACGCGGATAACCTGCCATTGGGCATGATGTTCACCGGTCGCTTCGGCGACGAAGCCACCCTCTTCCGGCTCGCAGGACAGTTGGAAAAGGCCCTGCCCTGGAAGGACAAGCGCCCCGCACTTTAAGTGTCACCAAAGCGCTGGCGTCGGCGCACCTTGCTGAAATTCATCAAGGCGCGCGCGTGTCGCCCGCGTCACCCCGACAGGCAGGGCGTCGAGAGCAAAAAATCCATATTCGGCAATTTCAAAACTCTTGCGCTCGACAAGATCATATTGCCCTGCCTCGACCAGATAGAAGGCGACATGATCTGAGCGAAATTCCATGAAATTTGCGTAGAGTCCGAGAAGTCGGGGTTCGGCCTTGAGCAACACACCGGCTTCTTCGTCAAGTTCCCGCCGAATGCCCGTAAGGCTGGTCTCACCCGGCGAAACGCCACCACCGGGAAAATACCAGCCGGGCGTATAGCTGTGCCGCACCAGCAGGACACGCCCCGCCTCATCAAAGACGAGCGCACGGCACCCAAGGGTGATAGGTCGGAAGAAGCGCACCGAAATCCGATAGAAGGGGCGCGCCACCACCCAGATGAATTGAATAATCTTGTTCATAAATCAGTAAATCCAGCCGCCCGAAGAGATATCAACATGACTAGGCGACGTCACTTTATCGCTCGCGTCAACGAATCCTTCATCAGGTTCGTGAAATAACCTTTCATTCATGTTTCTTTGGGGATTGGGCTCCCATGCGGTTGAACTCGCTTCTGAAACGACGCCGAAAGGTCAAACGGCCACTCCCGCCGGAGGAAGCGCCACGCGCTATGCCCAGCGCGATCAAACGCGCCTTGCGCAGCTTGCCCACGAACAAGAACTCCTATTCCGCTGCCATTCTCGGCCAGAACATCGCGACCGCGCTTTCCACGATCGAAACCGCCGTTCTCGCCATCGACGCCGTCAATGACAGCTTGAGCGAGGCAGCGGGCCTCGTGACCGAAGCAAGCAAGACCGACAATCTTGCACGCCGCGCCCTGCTCGCTGGACGTTTCGACGATGTTCGCAGCGAGATTGACGCCACCGTGGGCTCCGCCACGCACAATCGCGTCAACCTCATCAACGGTCGCCTGATCGGTGGAAAGACGGCAACCTTCGAAGTGCCCCTTGATATGGAAGCTCGCTCAGGCATTGCCATTAGCGTCGTTAATCTGACGACAGGCGCACGCGGGCTTTCGCTCTCTCCGCCGCGCACCGCCTTTGCCGAAAACGAAGAAATCACGATGATTCTGAGCGAGATTGATCAGGCCCGATCGCGCCTTGTCGACGTCAGCACCCGTTTTGCCGATCACGCCGCCTTCATCGCCAACCGACTGGGTTATTTGCAGCAACAGGCTGGCACATTCCTCATTCAACCTCACACTCCAACTGGCGCCGACGCTGAGGAGCCCAATGAGGAAGGCGACATCAGACGCCCGCTGGACTTGTCGGCTGAGGTCATCGAGCCCGAACCCGATCTGCTTGAGTCCGAGGCGCACGAGCCGCAAGAATTTACAAATGACACCCCGGCAATCGATGAAGTCCTGCCAACTGACAAAGAAGGGCTTGGCAGCGTCTGACAGAACCGCCATCCTCTCGCGCACAAAATCAAGCGGCGGAAGGAAGTGGAATGAGCGAGCCAAAAGCATCGGAAAAGGTGACCACGGCAAATGCCGAACAGGCCGAAGCCTGGAATGGCACGACAGGCACCAAATGGGTTCGATATCAGGATCGTCTGGACCGGATGCTCAGCCCCTTTTGTGACAGGCTGCTTGACGTCGCCGCTATCGGCGACGGTGAGTTTGTGCTTGATGTCGGCTGCGGCTGCGGCGCGACAACCCTTGAGGCCGCCAAACGTGCTGGCGCAAAGGGACATGTTCAGGGCATCGACCTCTCCGCACCCATGACGGACCGCGCCAGACAGCGAAACGCGGAACTCGGCCTCAACGCCGCCTTCGACGTGGCGGACGCCTCTTCCCATGATTTCGGAGCGGCAAAATTCGATCATCTCATCTCCCGCTTTGGCGTCATGTTCTTCGATGACCCGGTATCCGCCTTCGCCAATCTGCGTCGCTCGCTGAGCGAAGATGCGACGCTCGCCTTCATATGCTGGCGTAGCCTGCCCGAAAACCAATGGCTGATGAGCCCCATGGGCGCAGCACTGCCCCACATGCCCCCGATCGAACCCGCCGTCCCCGGCGCACCCGGCCCGTTTGCTTTTGCGGACAAGGATCGCGTTAGAAAAATTCTTGCGGAAGCAGGCTTCAGCAATATTTCATTTACGCCTTTCGACGCGCCCATGATCCTTGGGCAAGACCTTGACGAAGCATTGGAACAGGCCCTGGAAATCGGACCATTATCGCGTTTGCTGCTGGATCAGGAGGAAGCGGTGCGCCATCGCGTGACAGATGCCATGCGCGTCGAATTGGCCAGACATCTCACGTCGGCGGGCGTGACGCTTGGCGGCGCCACATGGATCGTGCAGGCGGACGCCTGATGAACAAAATTTAAAGGCAAAAAATGCGCTCAAATTGGCGCTTGGCTACCCCCTATTAAGACCTCGGGCCTAATCTTTGGAAGCTTACGGCCAGCCGCGTGGGGCGGTTGGACGAACCGTATGCCAGATTTGAAGGCCTCGGGGGACGACCATGGCTCGAAACGTGTTCGAGACACTCACTGTGCTTGTTGTCGACGACAGCAAGCACATGCGCTTACTCATGCAGAGCTTACTGCATGCGCTGGGTGTCCATGAAATCCTCATGGCCTGCGATGGCGAAGAGGCCTGGTCCAAATATCTGACATACAAGCCCGACGTGGTTATTACCGACGCCGCCATGGCGCCCACCGACGGCTTCGTCCTCGCACAGCGCTTGCGCGACGCTGAGCGAGAAACAAACAGCCATATCCCCATCATCATGATCTCCGCTCACACCGAAATGTCAGCGATCAAGAAGGCAAAGGACATCGGCATCACAGAGTTTATCCGCAAACCCCTTGCCGCGCGTCCGCTCTATGAGCGCCTGCTGGCGGTGGTCAACCGCCCGCAGAAAAAGCTGGCTGACGCCAATGCAAACCTCTCCGCCCCGCCCGAGAAAATTGCGTATTTGTGAAGTCCACACCATGGAAAAGAAACCGAGCACACATATGTCCCGTGACGACAAAAACGAAGCGACGTTTCCTGCTCGCTTTGTCCGCTTGCCATCCATAGCAGAGAAAAAACTCGGCGCAGCCTATAGCGCGCCGGTGCGGCTCGACCCGCGCATGCTTGATCATATGCAGCAGACGATCAAATCATTGTCCGTCGAATATGGCCGCAAGCTGGAAAGTCAAATCCACGACCTGTTGCATATGTGCGAAGACGTCTGTGACGACACCACCAAACAGCGCAACAAATTCTACGACACCATCCACGACATGCGAGGCCTCGCTGGCACCTTTGGCCATCCGAATGTCGGCCGGTTTGCCAATTCGCTTTGCCGCTACATGGAAGACAGCCTGCATCTTAGCCCGACCATTCTTCGCTTTCATATCGAAGCCATGAACGACGCGCTGGAAGACAAGATGCCCGACAGACGGCTGGTAGACGAAACACTTCGCTCGCTGGAAAAACTCATCGCAAATGCAAAACGCGAAAGCCTTGCGGTATGAGTTCCGAAGTCATGCTCGGCACGCTGAAGGTGCTGGTTGTCGATGACAGCGAAACCATGCGCTCTCTGCTCACCGCGCTTCTCAATACGATGGGTATCAGCCAGGTCCTTTGCGCTCACGATGGGGACGCAGGCCTCAACCTGTTCATCGAAAACCAGCCCGACCTCGTCATTACCGACGGCGCCATGAAACCGACAAACGGATACGCCATGACGCGTGCGATCCGCAGCCATCGCGCGCCGGACGGCGGACTTTCCAGAGCAGCCGAGGTGCCTATCCTTATGCTTTCGGGGCATGGCGACCGCCAGAATGTGGAGCAGGCGCGCGACGATGGCGTCACCGACTACATCATCAAACCGGTCACCGCCGAACTTCTCTGCGAGCGCGTCATGGCCGCCATTGCCGATCCGATACATATCGTCGAAACGGAAACCTATCGGGGGCCCTCACCACGCCGTCGGCTTGTCGCGCACAACGCCTTCAGCGATCCTCTCAGCGAAAATTGACTTTCATCAACCAGTCACTTCGTCGAGAAAGCGACCGAGCAGCGGATTGACCGTTTCGGCATCCTCCCAGAATGGCATATGTCCCATCCCCTCAAGGATATGTACCTTGCCGTCCCAAAGATTATTGTAGGAAACGGACTTGAGGAAAGCATTGTTGACGAAGGGCTCTTCACTGCCCGACACGATGGCGAGAGGCAAAGGCGAGGTCTCGGCGATCTTCCGTCCGTCGAGATCGCGCCCCTCCACGGCGGACTGCATCATCAGCGGCCTGAACCGTCCATCGGCGCGTCTTGCCGCCTCAATCATCCACGGCAGCACAGTGACATTCCTGCCCACGCCGCCCTGCACCTGAATGCGCGCCTCCTCATCGGTGAAGCTTTTCTGAAAGGTGAGGCCCATGTGCTCGTAAGGCAGGAAAGCCTCGCCCATGTCGGCGCCACCAGCAGGAGGCGTGCCAGTCACCCAGGCCGCTACCGTTCCCGGCCAGCGTACCATCATTTCCAGCGCCGCATGCCCGCCGAGCGACCAGCCGACGAGCACCGCCCGCTCGACGCCCAGTGCATCCAGCAATGACATGGCGGCATCGGCAAAACCGTGAATGGAATAGGTAAGCGTAGGATCGGGCGCATTCGAACTCACCCCATGTCCCGGCAAATCAAAGGCGATCATCCGATATCCGAGCCCGAGTTCGCTGATGAGCTGGCGACCAAACATTTCCTTGCACGAAGAATTACCGTGGATAAAGAGCACCACGGGCCCCTCGCCACCGGAATCCGCCCATGCCTGCCGACCATGAGGTGTTTCGCAAAAACCTGTCCTTAACATGCCTGGATCCCCTGATTTGGTCCGATCTTAACAGTTTGAAGCATCCCCGCATCCGCGAAAAGCCATCACAAAGATGACATGTGCGTCATTTTTATTTGAAGAGACGAAAATCGAGGCGTTTGTTTTTTGCCATCGGGATGTCCACTTGTGAGAAAGGGGCGGCCCATCGTGGAAGCAAGCGCATTGGCTCGGGGAGGAGACATGACGAACATCACCACCAATATCACCACAGATTCCGCCTATGAAGCCGTCGCCCCCGATGACTTCCCGGCCATGATGGAAGTTGAGCGTTACGGCAACCGCTCGACCGCTTTCGACAAGATCATCTCGGCAACCCATGACCATTTCTGGGATCCGCAGGACACGAAATATATCGACTTCTCCGCCCCCTTCGACATGGAGAATGAATATCTGGTCGATCCCGACCTCTTTGCCGATCTGAAGACAGCCGTCGCCGACAAGCTCGACGAAAAGCAGAAAATCAAACTCGTCAATCTCGACACGCAATGGTCGCTGTCCTCGATCCTGCATGGCGAAGCCGGCGCGCTCGCGCTGTCGGCCTCGCTCTGCCATATCTTGAAGGATCCAGGCGCACAGGAATATGCCGCCAACCAGACACGCGAAGAAGCGCGTCACGTTGCGGGCTTCTCACGCTACATCCAGGCGCGTTGGGGCAAACCCGTTAAGGTCGGTCCTGCGCTCGGTGACGTGCTGACCGAACTCGCCACCTCGCCTCTCGTCTGGTAAAAGATCGTCGGCATGCAGATGCTGCTCGAAGGCCTCGCCATGGGCGCCTTCGCCACATTCTACAAGTCCAGCCGCGATCCGCTGATGGTGAAGCTGATGCAGCTCACAATGACGGACGAAGCTTTCCATCATAAGTTCGGCAAGATCTGGGCGGATCGCACCATTCCAAAAATCAGCGCAGGAGAACGCGACGCGATTGAGGACTGGGCCTGGCATATCTTCGAAGTGCTGCTCTACAACCTCGGCAGCCCCGAGCAGAAGAAGCACATCTATGAAGCTGTCGGCCTTGATTGGCAATGGGTACAGGGCGCTTTCATGGAAGCTCTGACGGACGCTAACATCCGCGAAGAGATGCAGGAATCGACCAACATCTTCCGCGTTCTCATCAAGGCCCTGCTCAAGGCCGGTATCATCACCAGCCGCACCTCGGGCAACTACGCCGCCTTCATCGACATGAAGGAACTTCACATGGAGGGCGACCGCATGGTCGGCGACGATATTGCGGAAGAAGGCATTAAATACCTTCTCAAGCTCAACGGTCAGGGCGACCGCGCTTACTCCCTCGACAAGATGTCGGCTGCCGAATAAGCGCAGTAGCCCCGGATAACGCAAGGGCGACCTCAGGGCCGCCCTTTTTTGCTGGGGCAACCCCTAATTCCATAAAGCCAATAAGGATTTGAAACCAACTGCGGCTGGTAACGCGCCGCAGATTCCCTGTATCATGCGCTCAACAAAATAGGCTGGGAAAATCCGGCAAAATACTCTTAGGGAGACTTCTATGGCCTGGAACTTCGGCGACATTCTTGACGCTATTTCGCCTGTGCTCAATCAGAACGCACCGGCTCTGGTGCATGGCGAGCGCCGCATCAGCTGGGGCGACTTCACCAAGCGCAGCAACAATGTTGCCAGTGGATTGATCGAGCGCGGCACCAAGCCCGGCGACAAACTCGCCTTCTATATGCGAAACCGTCCGGAATATACCGAGCTGCTCGCCGCCGCCTTCAAGGCGCGCCTCACGCATGTAAACGTCAACTACCGCTATAAGGCGGACGAAGTTCACTACATCTTCGACAATTCCGACGCTCAGACCGTCGTCTACGGCTCCGAATTCCGCGACATCATTGAGGAAATCCGTCCGCGCCTCACGAAGGTCAAGACCTTCCTCGAAGTGAGTGAAAATAACGACATCGCCGACTTTGCCGAACGCTATGAAGACCTGGCAACGAGCGGCAGCGGCGCGCAGCTCGACATCAAGCGCTCCCCCGACGACATGC
>JBAQNC010000132.1:0-11427 GCA_049303435.1 Parvibaculum sp.
GTTTGGCATGTCCTTTCCGGCTCGTCACGGCAGGTCCGAAAGTCGTTTGAACGGTGTGCATTTTTGTGGTTCCGTTCATGAAAAATTGCTGTTTTTTTGAGGGCGGGCATAAGCTTGCGGCGGTGACGGCGTACGGAAGACGGAGCATGGCATGGCGGGGAAGAAGGTGCGGGTCGGGGTGACGCGGGTGGCGAAGGCGGATGCAGGGACGGTTTATGAGATCGCGGCCCATTCGCCGGGATATCCGGAGTGGGGCAGCATCGGCTCGTTTGAGGAAGTGAAGCCGGGGGTGAGCGAGCGCTATGGCTCGGGGTCGGTGCGGATTTTTCGCACGGGGCCTTTTGTCATTCGGGAAGAAGTGGTGGACGCCATTCCACCGAAGCGCGTGAGCTACGCGCTGCTTTCAGGGTTTCCGCTGAAGGACTATCTGGGCGAAATCGATATTCGCGCGGAAGGCGAGAGGACCCAGATCGATTGGTATTCGAGTTTCATCCCGCCAAAAGGGTTTGGCTGGTTCTGGAAACCTTTCATGCAGAATGTGCTTTCCACCCTGTCGGCAGCGCTCGTGAAGGAAGCCGAGCGGCGGGTGGCAGCGAAGGACTGACGTCCTGTTGGCTCAGGCGCGGAATCGCACTCAGGCGTGGGCGTGATGGACGGCGGAGGCGGGAACCGCTTCGTCGGCCTTGAGACTCGCGTCGAACTTGTAGAGGGTCGAGCAATAGGGGCAGATGGTCTCGGCACCGCGGCCCATGTCCAGATAGACATGCGGGTGGTCGTTGGGCGGGGTCGCGCCCATGCATTCGAATTCCTTGACGCCAATGCGAATTTCGGCGACGCCGGCGTCATTGTTGAATTTCGGTGTGGCTGGACCGTGCATGCTGGGACCCCTGTGGATTGATGGCGCCAAACTAGCCGCAAGCGGTTGATTTTTCCAGATGAAATTGGGGCGGGCGGGCGCTTGTGAGCGCGCGTTGGAGAACTACGTATATGAGCGATGATGGGGCGCAATCAGCGCTTGGCCCACATCAAAGGCTTAGGCATACTCTGCGGCAGTCGGCGCAAGAGAGGTGAAAAGACCCTCGGCCAGGCGACGTCATATTGGGAGGTTACATGTCATCTGGCACAACCGGGCGCGACGCGCCCCTTTCGCGCTGGACGCTTCTTGCTTTTGCATTTCCTGCTGCTCCGATTTCGGCCATGGGCCTGCCGCTCGTGGTGCATCTGCCTCCCTTCTATGCGGGGACGCTGGGACTGGGCCTGACGGTTGTCGGCTCGATCTTCATGCTGGCGCGGTTCTGGGACGTGTTCACGGATCCCGTTCTCGGCATCCTGTCAGACAAGTTCGAGACGCGCTGGGGACGGCGGCGGCACTGGATCGTCGCCTCCGTGCCGATCATGATGCTGTCGGTCTATATGATCTTCATGCCGCAAGGCCATGTGACGGCGAGTTATCTCGTTTTCTGGCTGTTCATTCTCTATATCGGCTGGACGCTGCTGACGATTTCGCACATCTCATGGGGCGCGGAACTGACGCCGGATTATCATGACCGCTCGCGCGTACAGGGCGCACGCGAGATGCTGCTGATCATCGGCATGGTTTTCGTGCTGGCGCTGCCTGCCGTCATCGAACAGATGCATCCTCATAATGTGGCGCAGGCGCGCGTCGCCTCAATGGGGTGGTTCGTTCTCATTCTGCTGCCGATCTCGGTGGCGCTGGCTGTCTGGCGTGTGCCGGAGCGCAAGGCGCCGACGCCGCAGCATGTGCCGTTCCGTCAGGCGATTGGCGTGCTGATGACCAACCGGCCCTTGCGCTATGTGCTGGCTGCCGACCTGATTTCCGGCGTGGCCGGCGGCATTGTCGCGAGCATGTTTCTCTTCATGGCCGAAGACGTGTTGAATCTGGGCAAGTTTTCGAGCATTCTGCTGCTTTGCTACTTCATCTCGGGCGTGAGCTTCATCCCGGTCATGCTGCTGATAAGCCGCTATCTCGGCAAGCATCGCACGGCGGCGGTGTCGTCGCTCTTCAATGCGGTGACATTGCCAGTGCTGCTGTTCATGCCGCCGGGAAATACCCTGGCGGCGCTTGGCGGCTTTCTGCTGCTGGGCGCGAATATGGCGGCAGGGCCGTTTCTCTTCCGCTCGATCATGGCGGATGTGGCCGACCATGACAGCGTGCAGACGGGACAGACGCGCACGGGGCTTTTTTTCTCGCTGCTGACGTCCACCAACAAGGTCGGGGCGGCGCTGGCCATTGGCTTTTCCTATACGATGCTTGATGTGATCGGCTTTGTGCCGGGCGGCGAGAATACACAAGCGGCGCTGAACGGGTTGCGGTCGGTTTATGTCTGGCCGCCGGTCGTCGTCAGTGTTTTGGCTGCTCTGATCCTGTGGAAATTTCCATTGGATGAGACATTGCAACGCTCCAATCGCGACATTCTCGATCGTCGTATTCTGGATGCGGCGGCGGTCGGACTGGAAACACGCACCCTTGCGCCAAGCGATGCGCAATCATCCGGAAGGCCCCCGTCGGGCGAGGCGACCGACTAAACGGTTGGTCAGTTTGAGGCCAGAGTCGAGTTACAGGAGTTAAGCGGCAATGGCCGAACAGAGACATTCTACCTGGCGGCTTTTTTTATATTCGCTGCCGTCGATCACGCTTGCGGCCCTCGGTCTGCCTCTTGCGGTGCATCTTCCCAATTTTTATGCGAAGGCGATGGGCCTTGGTCTCACGACGGTCGGTGCGGCCTTCTTCCTGGCTCGCATGTGGGACGTGATCGTCGATCCGCTGCTTGGACAGGTGTCGGACAAGTACAAGACACGGTGGGGACGGAGGCGCCCGTGGGTGGTGATGTCTGCGCCGATCTTGATGATCGCGAGCTTCTTCGTATTCATTCCGGGTCGCGGTTTGCCGACACTCAACTGGATGTTGGCTCTGTTCGGCGTTGATCCGATCCTTGCCGTAACAGAAACCTATCTGATCGGTGGGTTGTTCGTACTCTATTTCGGCTTCACCATGCTGTTGCTCGCGCATATGTCATGGGGGGCCGAACTGAGCGTCGACTACAATCAACGTTCGCGCATTCAGGGTTGGCGCGAGGGGCTTTCAATCCTTGGCGTGCCGTTGGTGTTGATGCTGCCCATGGCCATTCAGTATCTGGGGGGCACCGACGCCGAACATAACAGCGTCGAGATCATTGGCTGGTTCATCATCATCGTCACGCCGATTGCTGCATTCATTTCCGTCATTTCGATGGGGGAAAGCGAAGCGAAGCCGGAGCCGCATGTTCCGTTCAAGGAGGCGATCGGGCCGCTGTTGAGCAATAGTGGATTGCGTCGTCTGGTGATTGCCGATCTGGCGAGCGGTTTTTCCGGTTCGGCTCTCGGCGCCATGTTCATTTTCGTTGCGACGCAGGTCTGGCAGGTTGGCGCATATACCAACATGCTTCTGCTGCTCTATTTCTTTTCCGGTGTCGCCTTCGTGCCTTTGGCTCTGTTTCTGTCCTACAAGATCGGTAAACGCGCCACGATGATCGGTGCGTCGTTGTTCAATGTGTGTTTCGTACCTGTGTTGCTTCTCATCCCGACAGGAAACGTCTGGATTGCGGCTACTGTGCTTATTTTTCTCGGCGTCAATGTCGGCATTCCGTCGGTGCTCTATCGCGCGATGATGGCCGACGTGTGCGACTATGACGAAGTGAAAACTGGTCAACGCCGCACGGGGTTGTTTTTTGCATTGCTGACCCTGACAGCCAAAGTGGGCAGCGCGCTTGCCATCGGCGTCGTTTATTTCATTCTCGACCGGATCGGCTTCCATGCGGAGGGTTCCAATACGCCCGAAGTTCTGACGCATATGAGCTACCTCTATGTCGGGGTGCCGTTCCTGTGCAATCTGTTCGTGGCCTTGTTCATGTGGAAGTATCCCATCGGGCTCACCGAGCAGCAGGAGCTACGCCGTCAGCTTGACGAACGTGTGGTTGAAGAACTCGAGTCTGTCGAACGGACGGGCATTGAAGGGATCGGATAGGACATATCCGAAAACACAAAACGGGAGCCTGACGGCTCCCGTTTCTGTCTGGCGCGGCGTTTAATGCGCGCCGCAGCCGCAGCCGCCGATTTCGACATAGCCATTGGGGTCGAAGGCGGCGTCGATCGATTTGGCGGAGAGTTCGGCGCTCGCGTTGAACTCCTGACGGGCGGACTGGCGCAGATCGGCGTCGGTCATGAAGTCGATGGCCGTCATGGCGAGCGCCTTGGCGCCGTCGAGGCAGGCCTTGTCTCCTGTCTCGCCGCCAGCCCAGCGGGCGAATTCCGGATTGTGGATGACGACGTTCGGCGGGGCGCAGGAAATCATCGGATGGATCGAGGGTACGCGGTGGCTGACATTGCCCATGTCGGTGCTGCCTGCCGAACCGCTCGGCAATTTGTCGAGCGGGAAGAAATCGCGTCCGATGGAGCGCATGTTTGTTTCATAGCTATGGGCGATGGGCATGGAGGTCTTGAGGTCGAGGAAATTGACCTTGCCCCATTTGATGTCGGCGGTGCAGCCCGTGGCCAACGCGCCTGCCTCGAAGCAGGCCTGCACGCGGCGCTTCAATTCGGCAAGTTCGATGGCATTGGCGGCGCGGACATAGAAGACGCCTTCGGTGATGTCCGGCACGATGTTGGGAGCGCTGCCGCCTTTGGTGATGATGCCGTGGAGGCGCTCGGTCGACTTGATGTGCTGGCGCAGTTGCGCGATGGATTGATAGGCGGTGACCAGCGCGTCGAGCGCATTGAGACCGGCGTGTGGCACGGCGGAGGCATGGGCGCTGCGGCCATGATAGGTGGCGATGACCTCGGCGACGCAGATGCAGGGCATGGTGATGAGGTCGATGCCGGCGGGATGGACCATCATGGCGGCGTCGAGATGATCGAAGGCGCCTTCCTGCGCCATCAGTTCCTTGCCGCCGCCGCGTTCTTCGGCGGGCGTACCAAGATATCGAATGCGACCGGGAAGTCTGGCGCCGAGCCTGGCTAGCGCCAGCGATGCGCCGAGGCCCGTGGTGGCGATGATGTTGTGGCCGCAGGAATGGCCGATGCCGGGCAGTGCGTCATATTCCGAAAGGATTGCGACTTCCGGCGTGTTGGCCGGGCCGAAGCTTGAGGCATAGGCGGTGGGCAGGCCGAAAGCGCCGCGCGTCACGGGCAGGTCGGCGGCTTCGAGCTTGGAGGTCAGGAGCTTGGCGGCTTCAAATTCGTGAAAGGCGAGTTCGGGCTTGGCGTGGATCGCATGGCTCACGCCGATCAGGTCGGGGGCCATGGCGTCGATGGCGTCGCAGACTTCGCGTTTCAGGGCAGCAGCTGACATCTCGTTCCTCCGGTTTTTCGAAAGTCTAGACCCTGGGCTCCCCGGTTTCCAGCGCGCAGTCGCATTGCATCGCAAGGGGCGCGCGGGCGATAATGCGTCATAAGCTTGAGGTGAAAAGAGGCTGTGATGATCGAGTATTTCGAGTCCGGCGGGTTGCGGCTCGCCTATCGCGTGGTGGGTGAGGGATCGCCCATCGTGCTGGTGCACGGCTTTGCCTCGACGATGGAGGTGAACTGGGTGCGGACCGGCTGGTCGCGGGCGCTGATGGACGCAGGCCGCCGCGTGATCATGGCGGACGGGCGTGGACACGGGGCGAGCGACAAGCCGCATGACGAGGCCGACTATACATTCGATGCGATGGCCGCTGATGTGATTGCGCTGATGGATCATCTGGGGGAACCGGGGGCAGACCTGATGGGCTATTCGATGGGAGGGATGGTGTCGCTGGTGGCCGCCGCGCAATATCCCGACCGGTTCGATCGCGTGATTGCGGCAGGTGTGGGCGAGCGGTTGCTCGCCAAGGAAAAGAAGGCCGACGATGTGGTGGCGGCCTTGCTGACAGACGATCCAGCGGCGATCGGAAGTCGGACAGCGCAGATGTTTCGTCTCTTTGCCGACCAGAACAAGCAGGACCGCGTGGCGCTGGCGGCGTGCTTTGCCGAAGTGCGCAAGGATTTTCCCGATCAGCTATTGGCGCGGATCACGCGGCCTGTATTGATCGTGGCGGGAGAGACGGACGATGTAGCGGGCGCGGCGGGACCGCTGGCGGCGCGGATACCGGGCGGCGAGAGCTTCACGGTGCCGAAGCGCGATCATATGCGCACGGTGGGTGACAAGGCTTACACGGAAGCGGTGCTGAGGTTTCTGGAGTGAGGTAGTGGCCTCCTCCTTCGAGACGCGGCTTCGCCGCTCCTCAGGATGAGGGTCAAAGATGAGAACCTCATCCTGAGGAGGACCGCAGGTCCGTCTCGAAGGATGCCTTACCGCGCGACGAGCGGCGAGAAGCCGAGGTGCATGCCGGCGTCGGTGATCAATGTTTCGCCGGTGATGTGGTCGGAGCCTTCGCCGGCGAAGAAGACGACGGATTTGGCGATGTCGTCGGGCGTGCCAGCGCGGGCAAGCGGGGTGGAGGCCTTCTGCTGTGCGATGATCTTCTTGTATTGCTCTTTGCCGAAACGGTCGGAGAACCAGCGTGTGCCGATGAAGCCGGGGCAGACGGCGTTGACGCGGATTTCGGGGGCGAGAGAACGCGCGAGCGACAGCGTCATGGTGTTGAGCGCGCCCTTGGACGCCGCATAGGCGACCGACGAACCGATGCCGGTGACGCCTGCAATCGAGGAGACATTGACGACGGAGCCCTTGCCCGCCTTTTTCATCGCGGGCGCGCAGGCGCGGATCATCTGGTAGGCGCCGACGACATTGACCTTGTAGATCCAGAGGAAATCATCGGCGCTGAGCGCGTCGAGATCGGCGTGATTGGCGAATTGAGTGGTGCCTGCGTTGTTGACGAGGATGTCGATGTGACCCCATTTGTCGAGCGCGGCCTGAGCGATCTTCTTGCAATCGTCGTCATTGCCGACGTCGCCCTGCGCCATGATGGCTTCGACGCCGTTGGCCTGACACAGAGCGAGTGTCTCTTTCGCTTCCTTTTCGCTCTTGGTGTAGTTGATGACGACTTTTGCGCCGCGCTCGGCGAGTAGCAGGGCGACGGAGGCGCCAAGCCCCGTGGCCGAACCGGTGACGATGGCGACCTTGTCTTTAAGCGGATCCGTATAGGCCATGATGCTCCCCGTTGTTCGTATGGCGTTTGGAGGGGAGTGTAGCGGCTCGCGTGGGATTTTCTACCTGTGAGATGGAAACTGACGGTCAGTCGTTTTCATCATTTGTCTGGCGGATAGCGGAAGGCGGCGAGGATGAGCTTGTCCGTCATGCGTTCGCGACGCGCGGGCGCGGTCGTCAGTGAGATGCAGATGAGGTGATCTTCATGCCGGATGACATGGCCGAGCGCGAAGCCGACCTCGGGCACGTCGAGCGCCACGGCGGCATATTCGGCGGGCATGGGCTGACATTCGATGAGGGCGCCGGAGGCGGACATTTCATGGACGATGCAATCGGTGTCGACGCCCGCAAAGACGATGCGGCCTTCGATGCGCGTGGCGATGCGACGAAAGATGCGGCGGTCGGCTGCTTCTTCTGGTCGTATCGGCGGTTTTTCAAAGTTCTTTGACATCTGCCGGGCCCCGGATCTTCCTGATCCGGGACCAAGCTTATGTCGCTATTGTTGCCAAAGTGTTGCAGCGGAGATCGTCAGGCTCCTGTCGGGTGTCCTATTTTGGGAGTGCGGTGAGAAAATCCCCAATGACCTTCTCGAAATCGATGCGTTTGCCGAGTGTGTTCATCGGGCCCGCGGTGAGACCGCCATCGACGGCGATGGTCTGGCCGGTGACGAAGGTGGAGGCGTCGCTGGCGAGGAAGAGCGCCATTTCGGCAATGTCATTGGGCATGCCGGAGCGAGGCGTCGGCTGGATTTTGGCCAGATGCTCCTGCATGACGACGGCGAGCTGGTCGGCGACCTGGGTGCCGAGCGCTGCGCCGAAGATGGAGGTGGCGATGCCGCCGGGGCAGATGGCGTTGGAGCGCACGAAATCGGGCGCGAGCTGGAGCGCGGCGCAGCGCGAAAAGTGATGCACGGCGGCCTTGCAGGCGGAATAGACCAGCGGGCCATAGCCTGCCTGAAGGCCTGCGACGGAAGCGGTCGAGATGATGGAACCCGATTTCTGCTCGCGCATATGGGGCACGGCGTATTTGTAGCCGAGCACGACGCCCTTGAGCAGCACGCCGACGGTTTCATCGAAGCCCTGCATGTCGATCTCATGCAGTTCTCCGCCGACGCCGCCCATGCCGGCGTTGTTGAACATGACGTCGAGGCGGCCGAATTTTTTTATCGTGTGATCGACAAGGTTTTTGACTTCGTCCTCATGGGCGACATTGGCGCGGCAATAGGAGAAGTTCGCGTCGCCGAACTCGCGTTCCATGGCTTCGCCCTTGTGGTCCTGAAGGTCGCCCGCGACGACCTTTGCGCCTTCGGCGAGAAAGAGATCGACAGTGCCGCGGCCAATGCCGCTGGTGCCGCCGGTGATGATGGCGACCTTGCCTTCGAGACGTCCGGTCATTTTGGTTCTCCCTGTTGGTTTTGTTTTTGTTTCAATTTATTGCGTCATGGCCGGACCCACCTTTGATTAAAGGAGGCCGACTATCCACGTCTTTCTTTGCCTTGATGTTGCTAAGACGTGGATACGCGGGTCAAGCCCGCGCATGACGAAGTAGAGAATTAGCGGCCTTTGAACATTGCCTTGCGTTTTTCCATGAAGGCGGTGCGGCCTTCGGCGTAGTCCTCGCTGTGGAAGCAGCGCTCGATGAGCTGGTCGCAAAAGGCGGCGTCGAAATTTTCCGGCGCCTTCAATGTTTCATCGACGATCTTCTTGGCGGTCATGACGGTGAGCGGCGCATTGTCGGCAATGGTTTCGCAGGTGGCGAGCGTCTCGGCTTTCAGGGCCTCGCGCGTGAAGACGCGATTGATGAGGCCCATGGCCAGCGCTTCGTCATGGGTGAAGCGGCGCGCGGTGAAGAAGATTTCCTTGGCGAAGGCGGGGCCGACGGTATCGACGAGGCGGCGCGTGCCGGACGCTGCATAGGCGAGGCCGAGCTTGGCCGCCGGGATGCCGAAGGTGGAGCCTTCGCTGGCAAAGCGCAGGTCGCAAGACAATGCGATGCCGAGGCCGCCGCCGATGCAATAGCCGTCGATCATGGCGATGGTGGGACGTTCGGCGCGCGCGATGGTCTCGAAGGCCAGCGTGGTGGCGTCTTCGTAAGTCACGACGCTCGCCGGATCGCCGCGCTGGGCCTCGAACTGCGAGATGTCCGCGCCCGCGACGAAGGCCTTGCCGCGCGCGCCGGTGAGCACGATGGTCTTGATATCGGGGTCGGCCTCAAAGTCGGCGATGATCTTCGGCACGGCCTGCCACATGTCGAGGCTGACGGCGTTGAGGCGGTCGGGATTGTTGAAGATCATCCAGCCGATGTTGCCGGTTTTTTCCGCGATCATGCGGGGCGTGGGGGAGGACATGCGCTTGGGACTCCAGTGAATGGCGGGGTGGCGCATTGTGCATGGTAGGGGGCGTGGAGTCATCTCTTGAGGATAGGGCTATCCTTCGAGACACGGCTTTGCCGCTCCTCAGGATGAGGTCATCTTTTTCATAAATCAGCCGTCATGGCCGGACCCACCTTTGATTATAGGAGGCCGGCTATCCACGTCTTGACGGCGGTGGATTGGGCAAAGACGTGGATACGCGGCCTCCTTTAATTAAAGGTGGGCCCGCGCATGACGGTGTTGGGATCAGACGGGTGCGACACATTCCAGTTTGGGATCATGCACGGGCGGCATGTTGTCTTTCAGGTCCGCCAGCAGGTCGGACTTCAATGACGCATAGGCCGGATCGTTCCAGAGGTTGCGCCATTGCTTCGGGTCGTTCTGGTGGTCGTAGAGTTCGCCCTCAGTGCCGTCGTAGAGCGTGCCGGGCAGGTATGAGGTGATCGTGTAGTTGTCGCGGAAGATGGTGCGCAGGCCGACCGTCGCGCCGTCGACGTGGGTGCAGTCCCATTCCGTGAAGACGCGCTCGCGGCCTTGGCTTGCGGCGGCGGCGGCTGACTGCGGCATGGGTTTGCCCTGCATCCAGTCGGCGACGGGAAGGCCCGCGATTTCGCAGAAGGTGGGGGCGAGGTCGACCTGGCCGACGGGGGCCTCGACGGTGGCGGGTGTTACGCCTGCGGATTTCGCGGGACGCCAGATCATCGGCAGGCGCATCAGCGCATCGACGTGATAAGGCCCCTTGAAGAGCAGACCGAATTCGCCCTGGAACTCGCCGTGGTCTGTGGTGAAGACGACATCGACATCATCGCCCCAGCCGCGTCGTTCGATCTCGGCCATGACTTTGGCGACGGCTTCGTCGATCAGTTCGTTTTCAACATGGGTGAAGGCGTTGATCTCCTGCACCTGATCCGCCGTCATGTCGCAGGCGCGGAAATCCGGCGGGGCTTCGAAGTTCGTCACGCGCTTGCCGGTGTACCAGTCCATCCAGTGTTGCGGCTTGGTCGAGAGGATCGCTTCGATCTTCTCTTTCGAGCCGGGATAGAACTCCGGCAGGGGCGTTTCCTTCCACGGGTGGCGGCCCAACTCGCTCTGGGGCGGGTCCCAGGGGTGATGCGGATCGGGGAAGCTCATCCAGCAGAACCAGTCTTCATCCGCCTTGACGGTCTTCAGCCAGTCGATGGTGCGGTCGGCGACCCAGTCGGTGTGATAAAGTTCGCGCGCGATGGGATTGAAATGCACCTGACACGCACCCGTGTCGCCGCCGCCCGCGGCGTTGACCTGAAACTTGTCGTTGAGGTTCTGGTAGAATTTTTCGAGCGCCTTGGGGTCTTTCTCTTTCACCCAGTCGCTGTAGTGCAGGATCATGGGCGAGTGGGTGGCAAGCTCCATATATTCGAAGCCGCGATGCGGGCCGTGCTCGCCCTTGCGCGACATCTGCGTTTCATAGAACTGCTGCTTGAAATCCATGAAGGGTTCGAAATGCGCCTTGCCGATCAGCGCCGTGCGGTAGCCGCCTTTGTCGTGCAGATATTGCGCGACGGAGGGCGCATCGACCGGCAGCGGCACGCCGTTCATCCAGACGCCATGCGTCGAGACATATTGGCCCGTTATCATGGTGGAGCGGGCGGGCATGCAGACGACGTTCTGGTTATGCGCGCGGGTGTAGTTGATGCCACCTTTCGCGAGCGCGTCGATGGCGGGCGTTGCCGCAACCTTGCCGCCGTTTACGCCGAGTGCATCGAAGCGCATCTGGTCGGTGGTGATGAAAAGGATCTTGCGGCCCATGGGCGGCCTCCCCGCGTGATTTTTAATGATTGCCATTAATGTAGTTCAGGTGGGGAGGGAGGGCAAGTGAGACTGGGGTGGGAGCAAGCCCCGCCAACTTCTTCGCCTCCACCTTGTGGGGAGGTCGAAACGCGGAAGGCGTTTC
>JBAQNC010000133.1:0-7575 GCA_049303435.1 Parvibaculum sp.
GCCCAGGTCCGCGCGAGGTTGCGCACTGCCGCCTTGCTCGCGCTGTAGGCGGCGAAGCCGGGAGCGCCCGTGGTGCCGGCGCTCGAGCCGGTCAGGATGATCGAACCGCCCGGGCCCATCAACGGCAACGCCTTCTGGACCGTGAAGATCGTACCCTTCACATTGGTGTCGAGGGTTTCGTCAATGTGCTCGGCGGTAATCTGGCCAAGCGGTAGCGGGCTTCCCGCGCCGGCTTTGGCGAAGACAATGTCGAGACTGCCGCGCTCGGCCTTCACCGCCGCGTAGAGACGGTCGAGATCGGCCTCATCCGACACCGAGCCCTTCACCGCGCGGGCATTGGGCCCGAGGTCGGCCACGGCGACGTCGAGCGCGTCCTGCCGGCGACCGAAGATGAAGACAAAGGCGCCCTCCTCGATGAATCGCTTTGCCGCGGCGCGACCGATGCCCGTAGCGCCACCCGTGATGACGGCGGTCTTTCCATTCAATCTGGTCATGTCGTGAATCCTTCGTTTCGCCATTTCGTGTCTTGACTGTGCGGGGAGGTCCCCCGAGAGCCTCAACATGGGTTCGCCAGGGTCAGGTGGTGAGTGCGAAATCGCGCACATCAGTGGTGCAAAAACAATCCAGTTAGACGGTTGAATGCCGCAGCAGTCGCGCGCTACAGCTTCGCGCGCTACAGCTTAATGTGTTAGAATAGATTTTAGAGAGCGCAGCTTGCGGCGCGGGAATGCACCATGATCGACTGGGATGACGTTCGCTACTTTCTTGCCGCCGCGCGCGGAGGCTCAGTGCGGGCTGCCGCCGGGCGCCTTGGAGTGAATCACGCGACCGTGCTGCGACGCATCGCCCAGCTCGAGGAACGCCTCGGCGTACAGATGTTCGAAAAGCTACCTTCGGGCTACCGGCTGACGGCTGCAGGCGAGGAGGTGTTGGAGTTCGCCGCTCAGATGGAAACGTCCTCGCACCTGTTGGAGACACGCGTCTTCGGGCGCGACCAGCGCGCGCGGGCTTCTGCGGGTGACGCTGCCACCGTTCTTCGCGACACACCTGCTCATGCCGGACTTCGCCGATTTTGCGCGTCTGCATCCGGACATTGAGATGGAACTCCTGTCGTCCGGCGAGTTGGCAAATCTGACCAACCGAGAGGCCGACGTCGCCATCCGCATCGTCACCGGCCGCAAGACCTTGCCGCTCAATCTTCACGGCCTGAAGGGGCCTGCGCTGTCCGCAGGCGTCTATATGTCTCGCGATCGACTGGCCGCGTGGCGCGCGGGCGCGCCTGATCCCATTCCGTGGATCGCTATAGACATTCATGGCATCCCGGACTGGGCCCGCGCGAGTGAGGTTCGTACCTCGGGGGTGCCGTTCAGGACCCCGGACGCCGAAGCGCAGATCGTTGCAGCACGACAGGGGATCGGGATCACGACACTGCCGTGCTTCGTCGGAGATGCCGACCCCCACCTAGTGAGGGTGCCGGGTAGCGACCGGCAGATGAATGGGACGCTCTGGCTTCTCACGCAGGGCGAGACCCGCAAGACGAAGCGCGTGCGGCTCTTCACCGAGTTTATATCCCGCAGACTCGCCACCTACGCTCCGCTTCTAGCGGGGCTGTCCATATCGCCCGACTGATGCACGGCAGGTCGCCGCATAATATCAACCCCGAGATGAGGCCAATGCTCCGCTAATTTACGCCGAGACTAGTCCAAATGTTCTGATGACGGACAGCGCGTAATTTAGCCTTTTGACTCCATCGGGCTAACTGGATCGAGACTCTCTTGCTCCAACGTCATACCTTCAGGCGACATAAGCCATGCCCACAGGCTTTCAAGTGCAGGGGCTGCAAGCGACGGCATTTGTTCCACCGCCTTGCGCGCTCGTGGGACACCTTCCGATTGCCGCCCGACCACCTCCACTGACATCAAATGCGGCATCGCCGGACGTCCGGCTTGCTTTGCAATCGCCAATATCATTGAAGCGATGTGGATTCCAGATTCATCGACATCACCCCAATGAAAGACCTGAGCTTCTTTTTGTCGAGACAGGACATCAACGAATGCATCCCGCCAGCTTTTCGAGGGGAAACCACCGGTATAAAAAACGATGCCACCATCCTGAATTTCCCGCGCATATCTTACGAAAGAGACCCAGTTCTCGATTGTGATGACATAATCGGCATCGTGAAATCTGAATGCGCGTATTTCTTCAGGGGGAAGTCCAATATAGGTCGCCGGCAGCGACTTCGGTGCCGCTACAAAGATTGCCTGAGGCATTTTCTCTGCCCCGAGCTCTCCCAAGAACTCTCTAGCAGTTCGTCCTGCCCGATCATATCCCGTTATAGCCGCCGCGACTGCTGCCACCAGTTCTTCCGTGCGTTCAAGCGTCTTGGATGAACACCCTGCCATCAGAGACAGTGTCCGATAGTCGGTCGGCTTGACAAGACGGCTTAACTCTCGCGCGATCTTAATCGCATTCTCTAGGCCATCGACACTCCCGGGCTGCAAACGCACTTCTGGCCCGACCCAAGCTACATTTCGTGACCACGAAGCTTCGATTTTTTCAAGCATGCCTCGCAGTCCGGGCTCTGAATCTCTCTTTAAGCCATCCAAATGTTTTACGCTCTGTTCCCATGCCGGGACCCTTCCGAGCTGGGAATAGGCCCCTTCTGGAGACAAAAGTTTGATCTTCTCGATTATGCCACCACGTCCGTTCTTTCGACGGTTTTCGATAACGCCAAGCGCCTCAAGTTCGGAAAATTCCTTCTCCAGCCTTACTACCTCTGCATGATTCTTCGCCGGCTCTATATCGACGAAAATTCGGTTGGACTTTCGGTTGCGCTCGTACTTGTCGAGGGCTCGCGTCAAATACTCTGCCGCATCGATCATTCCGCCGCCTCTGGCGCCATTCTCTGACGGAGCTCTTCTTCAGACCAGTTATCTGGATTTTCTTTCCCCAGCGCCTCTCGCGCTTTGGCCGAAAGATAGATCGGCCTCACGACAGAGATATTACCCAGACGGCGGATATCAAGGATCGTATCCACCACCTCAGACACAACCTGTCTCTTGTCAGGCGGTGCTGCCAAAATTGTCTGCAGTTGCAGCGACCCAAAGAAATCAATCAATCGGCGCTGGGTCGGGCCATCCAGGCGCAAGAACGCCTCATCGAACATGGCGACGCCGAACGGAGCGCTCACGTTTTTCACGCCGCCATAATAAACCGCCGCCAACGCGGCACCGATCGCGATATAGGCTGGCGCACCGAGTTCGCCGCCTGACCCGGTGCCCGCACGATCGCTGGAATTCGTTTGGTACCCAGTCGTCACGTCAGTCGAGATTAGGTCGAACACGTTGTAGTTCCGATAATCCTCGTAGTACGATAAATCCATCGTGTTGTCGTCGAGCATGCTCTGGATAACATCAAAGGCAGCTGCATATTCCTCATTCTCTCCTCCCGCGGCCTGGAACAATGGGAGCGCTATCGACGCATCGTCCTGTGCTTTTTCTGCCAAATTGACGATGGGCGAGAGACTCGAAGCGACATGTCGGCTAAATCGATAAGTCTTGTTGATGAAAACCCGATCCACTAAATTTTTGTTCAGATCACGGATTGCCTTCTCTGTCGCATCGAGTTTGTATTTAATTTGCCCGAGGAATTCCTTCTTGAAGATGTCCTCAGCGCTGGATGCCGCACTCTTCATTTCACGCTCTTTTTCGAGAAGCACGTTATCCCGGATTTTGGCAATTTCTTGCTCAACGTAGTCTTCCACCGCGCGTATTGTTTCGAAGTCGCTTTCCGGACGTGGCAATCCGAACTCAAAAAAGTAACGGTTGATACCCCTTTCGCTCTCACGGATCTCACCACGAAGACGCGTTGTCTCCACATCCGCATCCTGCTTGCGCTCGTTTGCTTTCCTTTCGATGGTTACATAATTGCGGGCACACCCGCTTTTCTGGACGAACTCGCGCATTCGAACCAACCCATTGCGTGCTCGCTCGCCATTTGAATGTCCGAGCTGGGCGCTAGAACGATGGAATGCCACTTTGGCATCTTCTTCTTTTGCGTAGAACCCAGGGCGCATCGCTTCGCCTTCTAGCGCTGCATCCAGATCATGAATTCTGCTCCTTACACGTGAACGCTTGTCCCGTTGATCTTCAAGTTCACCTTCCAAAGCATCGATGGTTCGTTGTAGATCCCTCTCCTTGGCTTGCAGTTCCGGATCTATTTGATCCCCGATTCGTTCATACTCGTCTTGCGCTTCCCTCAATCCCTTCTGCAGAGTTTCGATGTGCTGCGCATCCGCTGATAGAGGTCGTCGATTTTCACCAAATTCGACGAGAGCATGAATGTGCCTCTCCATCGCCTTCAGCTCTCTTTGCTGTTCCGCGAGCTCTTCGAAATTCCGATTGAGAGCCAACAACTCTGCTTCGAGACGCGGAATATTCGTCGCAGCCGCTCCTCTGCCCAATTTCTGCGCATCCACAGACATGTCGCGTATCGTCAACCCATCGTCGAAGATTATTCTGAGATCTCTCCCCTTCCCAACCTGTAGTACCGAGCGGCCTTTCTTGTCGAAATCAGCCGTGCCGGAGGCGAGACGAATCCGTCCAAGGCGTAATACTAGTATCTTCCGAACCATCGGGTCGGCGCTGGTGACCACCGATGCGAGCGTGCTTGGCTCGGCTATTTCACTCTCATCCTCGATCTTGAGCGTCGAGAAAACACGAATATCTTTCGCGTCTTCTCTTCGTAACTCCTTGTAGAGACTGAAAGCCTTCTGTACTTGTTTCGGATCAACGACAATGCCTTCCCGATCTCGGCCAAGCAGTGCTTCGGCTGACGCTTGCCATTCAGGCTTCAGTACATCCACAGCCTCAAACAGCAGCTTCGACTGTATCCCGTTTGACCGAAGGTGCTCTTGGAAGGCCCTGACCCTTGGCGACACCTGAGTCCGCCCTTCTCTGGCCTCATTCAACTCGCCTTCAACCACCTCTTTCCGGTGTCGGATTTTGTCTAGCTCGACACTGACCTTGGTGGCGATCCGCTCGTGATCCGGTGCCGCCTTTTGCAGAAGCTGGAAGAACCCAACCAGCTCGGGCTCCATCTCCACCGCACCTTCAATCCACTCATTCTGCCGACGACCTCGAAGACTGTTTGACAGCACCTCCACGGACGCATGCAATAAGCGGTGGTTTTCCAACCACTCTCCTGGCAGATGTCGGAGGCGCGACATAAGTTCCTGATAGTGCTTGCTAGCATTCTCTCGCGCCTGCCCAAGCGCGAGCTGCGCTCGTTCAATTTGCAGCTTGGCCGCATCCCGCTTGATCTCGAAACCATTAGCGTTCAGTTGGCGTCGAACGACCTCAAGAGATTCCTGCGCTTCTCTTCTGCGGCCCTCATCTTTCTCGATGGTCTCGTCGTATTTGCCTTCCTGAGCATTAAAAATACGAATATCGCGCTTCGTGTCCAAAATCCGCTTTTTCAGTTCACACCACCGCGCAAGATCCCCTATCGGCCCCATGGTCTGCGCAGCTTCGAGTTCTTCACGGTATTCTCCGCATTTTACTCCAAGCGGATGAAGCCACTTCAGTCTTTGCTGAAGCCTTTCCACAGTCTTCTGCAATTCACGAAAACGATCCACCGAACTTCGAAGGCCTCGAAGATCAACTGGATCCTCCTCTAGAATATACTGCCGAACAAACTCTGTGGAGTTCTCTGCCTGCCCGGTAACGGCGAGAGCCCTGTGAAGCGTCTTGAGCAACTGGCGGATTTCATTTTCCTGGTAACTACGCCGCTTACCAGACAAGAGGTAGAGATATGAACGGCAATAACTCCGCCAGTCTCGCTCTCTCTGAAGCCCTTCCCCGCCGGCCTGAACACCCTTTTCGTGCAATCGCTCGAGAGTTTCATCCAGTTCGTATGGCATGAGCCCTCCGTCGATATCTTCTCCAACATCGGCTTTTTCAATCCGAGCGCCATCAACGATGAACAAGGCCCGCACCCCCGCATGCGTATCCTTTGGGTCCGCTTCAAGCGCCACCCCTATGGTCACATATCGATTTGTTTCCTCGTTCTCAAAGACTAGCGCTATGAGGGATTGCGTCTCCTCATTGCGGATGTACGCTTCTTCCTCCTTGGCCAGCTTACCGAGAACATATCCTTTGAGCGTACGCCGTTCACCCGTTTGCCGCGCCTTGCCCTCTCCCGTCGCAATGTTGAATTTTGCGAGTTTCATGTTCGCGCCACAAAGAACTACCTGCATCATGTCAAGTAGAGTTGACTTGCCGGACCCGTTCTTGCCTAGCAAAGCGGTTACACCCATGATGTCCACCTCGAGAAGCGGATAGGTGTACCAGTTCATCGCAAAAATCCGAGAGAGCCTCATACTTCTTGCTCCTCATCTTCGACAGCATCCATGAGCTCGCCAACATTCGCGGCCGTGACGAACTCTTCCAACCGCGCCATAGCGTGATCATCGACCAACTCATCAATGATGGGACGAATCTCAACCTCGTGGTCGTCCGCTTCCTGGTCCAATTCATGAACTCGTATCAGGCTGCGGCGATGGAGCTCTCGAAGCTGATCGTGCATCTGTGACCGCGTGATCGGTGAGTTCTGATACTGACCGATGAGGTCCTGATACCGTGTGTAGATTATTTCCAGCGAGGTTCGACACACGCCTCGTTCATCACACCCGAAGCTGGAAAGCGCTTCGCGCCAAAGTACTGCCATCAGGAGGAGTACCTGCGTATCCTTTGTTGGCAGCTTCAACCAACCTCCGAGTTCCATGTCAGGCAGAAGCCCCACCCATTGATGCTGGCTGCTCACAACAAAACGACGATGAAGTATTCGAAAGTAGGATGCCAGGAAGTCTAACAGAGTTGGATCAGAAAGCACCCTGTACGCGGAAGCACCTCGGCGATCCGCCGCATATACGAATTGCTTCTCAGCAAGCAAGGTCATTGCAGACATGAGATCGACGCCCCGGTCTCCAAGCACTTCCTCTGGATTAGAAATTGGGCGCAACATCAGCGTCTCCCAGGTCAATAATCTTGAAGTTCGGCGCTCGGAGCCACTCGTTTTCGATCCAACCATCCGGCGCAGCCTGGTCGATGGCTATTACCTCATACTCCTGACTGAGCATTCCAACGGGATCATCGACCTCTAGATCTTCCCCGACGTTGTGTGCGGATCGAATCAGATGCATCAGGACGAAAAAGTCCTTTGGCCCTTTGATTGACAGGAGTCGTCCATCTGTTGTTTCGCCTCGCGCGATCCTGCGGCGTAAGAAGTCGCGCACATCGGCACGCGTCACGGCCCCCATCTGCAGATACTGTGTTTCCATCTTCGACCTAAATACGTCCAATGGGTCTTCCCTTTTGATCGCGATGGGTTTGGGTGCCGCACGTGGCTTCCTCACTTTCGGTCGCGTCAAACGCTCGCCCCCAATAGGTGGCGACAGCGGCCGCAAGAGCGCTGGACAATCATTGCGATCCCCCAACTCGTTGAGAGCCTTCACAAGGTCGGCCGCACGAGTGGCAGACGCGCCAATGTTTCGATCCATATAGCGCACAGCATCGG
>JBAQNC010000134.1:0-5716 GCA_049303435.1 Parvibaculum sp.
AGTCGGGCGCCGAATACGACATCGAGGGCAAGGTGCTCTCGTTGATCCCGCTGCGCAACCGGCGCAAGGCGCCAGATGGAGCCGAACTCAATACGCGGATCACCGAGGGCATGACCGAATACCGCTGCAATGGCATGGTCGGCTACGGCATGTCGGAATATCTCGACCAGATCGTCGACGGCGTTCCCGTGAGTGTGAGCGAGAAGGCATGAGTGCCGAGACGAATCCGATTGCCACACCGCTCGGCTCGGCTGTCGCACGCCACATCGGGGGGGCGAGCGGCATCGAGAATTTGCGACGTCTTTCCGGCGGCGCCAGTCAGGAGACCTGGGCGTTTGATGCCGTTGGCGATGGAAAGACTGTGCCGCTCATTTTGCGTCGATCGCCCGGCGGCGCGCGCGCTGCCAGCGAGACGGCGGCGGGCCTCGAGACCGAGGCGGAACTGATCAAGATAGCTGGTACGCTGGGCGTACCCGTTCCGCCGGTGCGACTGGTGTTGGGTGAAGGCGACGGCGTCGGGCGTGGTTTCGTGATGGATCGCGTGGAGGGCGAGACGATCGCGCGCAAGATCTTGCGCGACGACGAATATGCCGATGCGCGACCGAAGCTGGCGAGGCAATGCGGAGAAATTCTCGCGAGGCTGCACAAGGCCGACATGAGCAAGCTGCCCAAGCTCCGGACATCGGCGGCGCGCGACGAGATCGAGCAATATGCGAAAATCTACAAGACGCATAATCATCCGCATACGGTGTTTGATCTCGCCTTCCGCTGGTTGCGCGACAATGCGCCATCTGCAGAAACCAAACTTACGCTCGTTCATGGGGACTTCCGCAATGGCAATCTGATGATCGGGCCAGACGGGGTGCGCGCCGTGCTCGACTGGGAGCTTGCACATATCGGCGATCCGATGGAGGACCTTGCTTGGATATGCGTCAATTCGTGGCGCTTCGGAAATATCGACAATCCCGTGGGCGGCTTCGGCACTCGGGAAGACATGTTTGCAGGCTATGAAGCGGCAGGCGGCGGCAAGGTCGATCCCGAGCGTGTCAAGTTCTGGGAGGTGCTGGGCACGCTCAAATGGGGTGTCATGTGCACGACGATGGTCATGGCATTCAAGGCGGGCGATCGCTCCGTCGAGCGCGCCACCATCGGCCGCCGATCGTCGGAAACCGAAGTCGATCTTATGCGTTTGCTCGCACCGAGAAGGAAAGGCTGAAAAATGCAGGACCAGCCCACAGCCATAGAGCTTGTCGACATCGTTGCCGAGTTCATTCGCGTTCATGCCATGCCGCAACTGACCGGTCATGCGGCCTTTCATGCACGTGTTGCGGCCAATGCACTCGATATCGTCAAGCGCGAGTTGCAGGTAGCGCCCAAGGCGGAGGCAGAAGAAATGACCCGTCTCAAGGCCCTGCTGGGGCATGAAGGAACGCTCGAAGACCTCAATCGCGAACTCTGCCAGAAGATCGAGGATGGTGAACTCACGCTTGAGACGCCGGGACTGGCGGATCACCTTTGGGCGATCACCATGACGAAGCTTGCTATCGATCAGCCGAAATATTCAGGCTATATGCGTGCACTTTCTGAAATGGGGTTACGGACATGAGCAAGCTCGTTCACCTCGCCATCGAAGAGTCCATCGCCGTTGTGACATTCGACAATCCGCCGCGAGGTTATATGGATGCGGCGCAGGTGGCGGAACTCGACGTCATCATCAATCAGGTGGCTGCCGATGACGGCGTGCGCGTGGTGATTTTCACCGGTGGCGTCGCAGGTGTTTTTATCCGTCACTATGACGTTCACGAAATCATGAGCGTTGCCGAGACGATCCGTAGCCGGTCCCTTAGCGAAAGCGATCTCATGGCGAGCGGACAGCGCGGCAATGCGATTTCCGCCCTGTTCAATAAGGTGGATCGACTATCGAAACCGACCATTGCCGCAATCAATGGTTTTGCGCAAGGCGGCGGTTTCGAATTCGCGCTCTGCTGCGATATTCGTGTGGCGGAATCCGGGCACTATCAGATTGGCTTGCCCGAAACGAATATCGGTATTTTTCCCGGCGCCGGTGGTACCGAGCGCCTGCCCCGCCTGATCGGCGAAGCGAAGGCATTAGAACTGATCCTGCGGGGGCGAACGGTCGGTCCGGAGGCGGCATTGCAGCTCGGCATGGTGCATGAGGTGACAACAAGCGATGTCCTGATCCGTGCCAAGGCAATCGCGCGCGAGATGGCGGCCATGCCGGCGCGCGGCATTGCAGAGGCCAAGGCGCTTGTCAAAGGGACCACCGAAAAGTCACTCGATGAAGCCTGTGGCGTGGCGCGCGGCCGCTTCAGCGTCATGCTTGCGCACGACGATGGCGCGATTGTGGCGATGCAGCGTTTCCTCGATGAAGGCGAAGATATCAATAAGCGCTAGTTGAGCCTTGATTGCATTTCTTCGCGATATTTGATGAGGCGCGCGCGATAGGCGTCCTCCATCTGAGCAGAGGTCATATGCTTTAGATCGATGGCGAAGGGACCAGGATCGGAGAGGAGACCTTCGGCAATACGCGCATTGACGATGCTTGAATAATGCGTGCCGTCATAGGTATTGGCCGGATCGACGGTGATGGGCGACGGGATGCTGGCGTCATGGAAGCGATCGAAAACGCCCGCAACATCGATCAACGCGCTCGTGTAGCTCTGGAGCCAGCCAATTTTTTTATAGTCGAGAATGGCGTAGGCCGAAATGGGCGGTGTATAGCCGACGAATTCGGCGTCCGGGAATATGGCTTTCAGCGCGCGATATTGCTCAAGTGGCGCGCGGTTGTCGAATGGACCGGTGTGAAGATCGCGGATCGGTGTGTGCGGATCATAGTGCGAAGTGACGGCGACCTGACATTGAAACGTGCTGGTGTAGTAGCGATCAATCGGTGAGGAACCGAAAAGCGTGCGCCAGGACATCGCCAGCACGTCGGTCGAGAGGTACTTGATGAATGGTGAGGTCGGGTCTCGATTTTCGAGAATGAAATCGGGAATATTGTGCGGAGCCTTGCGTTCGCGAAAATCACTTGCGCTGACGCCGACAATGACAAGGCTCGGATTGAGGCCGCGGACCTTCAGCCATCTGGCGTAAGCGACGAACTCATTGATCGCACCTGCCGAGAAGGCGAAGTTGAAGCATTGGTGGTCTTTGATCCTGGCTTCAGGCAACAGGGTGGCGCGGCTGTCGCCGAAGATGATGCAGTCAAATTCGTTTTCATGGCCTGCGATGAGGCTCGCCTTCGAGACGCGTTCATTGAAGGCGAAATTGATTGATTTGAGCTGGTTGCCGGAGAAATACCAAAGCGGGTCGACCAATGCGTTGAAGAAAAATGCGAGCGCGAGGCAAACGAGCGTGACGCTTGCGATTGCGGCAAGGTATCGGGCGGCCAATCTGGAATTTGTGCTTTGCATGATCTTGCTGCTCAGAACTGGAAGTAGAGAAATTCGCTGACATGCTGAAGGCTCAGCAGCGATGTGGCCGTGGCGACACCGATGATGGCGGCCTGAACGAAACCCGGACGCCATGCCAGGATGCGTCGCCATGTGGAGGCAGGGACAGGGACGAGCAGCGGATCGGCGCGCAGATCGTTCGAGGCGAAATCGTACGCGGGATGGACGCGAGCGAGCCATTGCTGGGTGTTGGGCAGGAACCAGACGATGAACATCCAGAGGCTCAGCCAAAGCAGGTCCTTGGTGAGCGCGGGCGACAGGACGTCCGGGGACCATGCGATAAGCCCGCGATAGATCGATAGCGCAGCTTGGGTGTCGGGGGCGCGGAAGAAGACCCATGCGAGCGCTACGCAGAGGAAGGTGAATGTTCGTGCGATGCCATGAGACCACCAGGTGTCGATAGGTCGTGCCCAGACGGCGCGCCAGCCATGATTGACGATCAGCATGAGCCCATGCATTGCGCCCCAAAAAACGAAGGTCCATGCGGCACCGTGCCACAAGCCGCCGATGGCCATGGTGAGGAACAGGTTTAGATAGCGTCGCGCCCTGCCCTTGCGATTTCCGCCGAGGCTGAAATAGAGATAGTCGCGAAGAAAACGCGACAGCGTCATGTGCCAGCGTCGCCAGAAGTCGATGATGCTGGTGGACTGATAGGGCGAGTGAAAATTGAGCGGTAGCTTGATGCCGAAGATGCGTGACGCACCGATCGCCATGTCGCAATAGCCGGAAAAATCGAAATAGAGCTGGAACGTATAGGCGAGCATGCCTTCCCATGCGCGCAAGAACGATACATCGTGCCCTGCTCCGGCTTGCGCAAAAACGGACGAGGCGAGCGGTGCGAGGTGATCGGCGAAGACGACTTTCTTGAAGAGGCCAATCGAGAAGATCGTCAGGCCGATGGCGATGTTCATATAGTCGAAGCGGAAGCTGCGCTCGTTCTTGGTCTGCGCAAAGATTTCGTGGTGATGGACGATGGGACCGGCGATGAGTTGAGGAAAGAACATCACGAAGAAGCAGTATTCGAGAAAATCGTGCGGCACGACGCGTCCGCGCCCGGCATCGACGAGATAGGCGACCTTCTGGAACGTGAAGAAGGAGATAGCGAGCGGCAGGACGATGTGCTGCAGATGCCAGTCTGTACCGACCACGGAATTGGCGGTGGTGATGAAGAAGTCCGTGTATTTGAAATAGGCGAGCGCGCCGAGATCGACGCTGACGCCGAAGGTGACGAAAAGGCTCTTCATTCCGCCATTGGGCTTGCTTCGTTCGGCCATGATGAAGCGCGCGAGGAAGAAATTGAAAACCGCCAGTCCGATCAACAAAGGCAGATAGGCGGGATTCCACCAGCCGTAAAAGAACAGCGAGGCCAGCACGAGAAAGGCGAGGCTCGCTTCACGGCCAAGTCTGGCGCGGACCAGAAAGCAGATCGCGGCGGTGAGAGGCAGAAAGGCGAAGAGAAAGACCGGCGAGTTGAACAGCATTCATGTGCCCATAAAAAAGGCCGGGATTGCTCCCGGCCCTTGTCTTTTACCTGATCTTTAAATTAAGCACCATATGCCCATCAGGCGCCGTGGGCTCCGATGATCGTCACCGAGCAGACGTTCTGGGAGGGGGCGCCGCCCAGATTATGGGTGAGGCCGATCCGCGGGTTCTTGAGCTGACGGGCGCCGGCGCGGCCAAGAAGCTGGAGGTACATCTCATAGGCCATGCGGAGGCCTGAGGCCCCGATGGGATGGCCGAAGCATTTGAGGCCGCCGTCGATCTGGCAAGGCACCTTGCCGTCGGCGTCATAGAAACCGTCCATGACGTCCCTTACGGCCTGCCCCTCGGGTGAGATGAAGAGATCTTCCATAGTCACCAGTTCGGTGATCGAGAAGCAGTCATGCACTTCCATCATGCTGACTTCTTCGCGCGGCTTCTGGATGCCGGCTTCGGCATAGGCTTTCCTAGCGGCGATGCGGGCGGTATGGAAATAGCTGCCGTCCCAGGAATTGTGCTGGCTTTCGAGGCCGTTGGAGACCGCGAGCTGCATCGCCTTGACGGTGACGATGTCATGCTTGCCGAGCGCCTTGGCTATTTCAGGCGTCGTGACGATGGCGGCAGCAGCACCATCGGACACGCCGCAGCAATCGAAGAGGCCCAGAGGTTCGGCGATCATCGGGGCGTTCATCACCTGCTCTTCGGTGACGGCCTTTTGCAGATGGGCCTTGGGGTTCAGGGCGCCATTGGCGTGGCTCTTGACC
>JBAQNC010000135.1:0-10060 GCA_049303435.1 Parvibaculum sp.
GCCGCGCGCATGGCATGCGTTTCGGTGTCGGTCTCAGCCCTTATGAAATCTATCGCGACTTCAACGCCGATGTGCGCGAGGCGCTGACGCGCAAACTCGCCTTCCTCGACGAGATCGGCATCGACGATCTGGCCATCCTTTTCGACGATATGAGCGGCGACATTCCCGATCTCGCGCAGCGTCAGGTCGAGATTGCCCACTGGATCGGCGAGCGCACGGTGGCGAGCCGCCTGCTTGTCTGCCCGAGCTATTACACCGATGACCCGATCCTCGACCGCATCTTCGGCGCGCGACCCGCGAATTATCTTGAAGACCTCGGTCGCCTGCTCGATCCCGAAATTGAAATCCTCTGGACCGGCGAGGAAGTCTGCGCCCGCGAATTTTCCACCGCCCATCTTGCCCGCGTCACCGCGCAACTGTGCCGCAAGCCATTCCTCTGGGACAATTACCCGGTCAATGACGGTCCGCGCATGTCGCAATTCCTGCACCTGCGCGCCTTCACGGGCCGTCCGGCGCGCATCGCGGCGCATATCTCCGCTCACGGCGTCAACCCGGCCTCGCAGCCGCATCTCAGCCGCATCCCGGTCCTGACGCTTCCTATGGCTTACGAGCAGGGCGAGAATTACGCCTATGGCGCCGCGCTTGAAACCGCCGCCGCCAAGGTCCTCGGCCCCGCGTTCGCCAAAACCCTGATCGGCGATCTGCTTGTCCTGAACGACAGCGGCCTCGACCGTCTCAGCGAAAGCGCGGTGATGAAACTCCGCGCTCGCTACAGCGCCATCGACCACCCCGCTGCGCGCGAAATCATCGATTGGCTCGACGGCGGCTATCGCATCACGCAAGAGATCATGGATACGCAATAAGACGTGTTCAGATCGGCAGCGTGAAGGTCACCTGTGTGCCGACGCCTTCGGTGCTGGCGATCTTCAGTGTACCGCCATGCATTTCGACGAGCGAACGCGAGAGCGCGAGGCCAAGCCCCGTACCCTTGTGCTTCTTGGAATGCTGGCTTTCCACCTGCTCGAACGGACGCCCGATCTTCGGCAGCGCGTGTGCGGGAATGCCGATGCCCGTATCTGTCACGCTGATTGTCACCATGCGGTCGGTCGCCGAACTCGTCACGTGAATGTCGCCGCCCGCCGGAGTGAACTTGATGGCGTTCGACAGCAGGTTCAGCAGCACCTGCTTGATCGCCCGCTTGTCGGCTTCCACTTCCGGCAGATCATGCGTGTCGTCGATCACCTTCACCGAGGCGATCTCGGCGCGCCCCGAGACGAGCCGCAGACTTTCGTTGATCACCTTGGAAAGATCGGTCGCCTGCTTTTCAAGCGTCATCCGACCTGCTTCGATCTTCGACATGTCGAGAATGTCATTGATCAGTTCCAGCAGATGCTGGCCGCTGGAGTGAATGTCATGGGCGTATTCGACATATTTCGGCGCGCCGAGCGGGCCGAACATCGCCCCTTCCATGATTTCCGAAAAACCGATGATCGCGTTCAGCGGCGTGCGCAGCTCATGGCTCATATTGGCGAGGAATTCCGACTTCGAGCGATTGGCGCTTTCCGCGCGCGTCTTTTCAGCCGCATATTTTTCGGCGAGGTCCACCAGCTGGCGCGCCTGATGCTGGAGTTTCAGGCGCGAGGCTTCGAGATCGCGCACCGTCTTTTCCAGCGCCGACTTGTTGTTCGTCAGCGCCGATTCCTGCACCTTGATCGCGGTAATGTCGGTGCCGACATTCACATGGCCGCCTGCCTGCGTCGGGCGTTCGCTGATCTGCAGCCAGCGCCCGCCGGGCAGCCGGATTTCCCAGACGCTTTCTTCGAGCCCGCCCGCGCGCGGCCAGTCCGAGCCGATGCCCGCTTCTTCCATCACCTGTTCCAGCGTCGCGCCCTCGGCGATGGCCTGCACGGGCAGTTGCAGGAATTCGGCGAACTTGTGGTTTGCCGTGACGAGGCGATTGTCCGCGTCCCACAGCGCAAAGGCTTCGCCAATGCTTTCGATGGCGTCGCGCAATCGGCCGTTGGCGTCGTGCTCGCGCGCTTCGGCGAGCTTCTGTTCGGTAATGTCGATGGTGATGCCGACGAGCCTTTCGCCCGCCATGCGCCCGCCGCCCCAGACCTGACCTTTGGCGCGCACCCAGACATAGCCGCCCTCGGCGTGCCGCAGCCGGAAGGCCGTGTCATAGGAGCGCGAGGCGCGCGAGGCGGCGCCGATGATGTCATCGATGGCGGAAACGTCGTCGGGATGCGCCAGTTGCTTGATCTCGCCGGGCGACAGCCGCTTGGAAGGCTGGCGCAGCCCCAGCATGTCGAACATGGCCGACGACCAATAGACGCGATTGGCGGTCAGGTCCCAGTCCCAGATGCCGCAACGCGCACCGGCAAAGGCCATGTCGAAGCGCAACTGGTTTTCGACCAGCGCCGCTTCGGCGCGCGCATTGCGCGCCCGCAGGCTCACCAGCATGGAGGCGAGAAATACATAGCCGAGCGAGAGCAGGGCGGCAAAGCCGAGCGCGCGCGAAAAACCGTCCTGCTGGTAGACCGCGATATTGATAGCGCCCAGCGCAATGCCCGTCAGGACAAGCGTCAATCGCACAGCCCACCTTGTCGAGATGAGAGGCCGCTTGCTCTCATGGCTCTGTTGCCAGGCCACCGGCTCGCCTCGTGTGCTCGCCTCGGGAATACTCATTTGCGTTACATGAGGCAGTCTTCCGTCTGCCTCGTCCCCTTCATGTGGACGTGTCGTGTCGAGCGGTGCCGGCGCGGTTCGCCGCACCGGGCGTTCTGAACCGGCGCCACTCGAATCAGCACTTGAATTTCGATGATTCAGATTGGGTTTGCCCTTGTCCAGCGCGCTTAGACCTTTCTTGTCCGTTCCGGGGTCGGTTTTCGAGAACCGGTACATTTTCGACTCACTTGGCTGTCAGACTCTCACAAATCGGCGAGGGTCTTTTGTCAGGCGAGGGTCTTCGTCGCGATTTCGAACACGTCCCTCGAAATGCCCTCAGTGTTTGCGATGCGAGACAATTGTCGTGACATCAATTTACGCCGCTTCGGGTCGAACTGTCTCCAACTCTTGAACGCGCCGAGCAGTCTTGCAGCCACTTGTGGGTTCAGCGCATCGAGTTCAAGCACCTTGTCGGCGATGAGAGCATACCCCGTCCCGTCGCCAGCATGAAAGCGAAGCTGGTTGGCGGTTGCGAAACTTGTGATCAGCGCGCGCACCTTGTTGGGGTTTCGTATGGTAAACGCGGGGTGGTGTAACAACCTGTGGACATTGTCGAGTGTGTCTGGCAGGGACGACATCGCCTGAATGGCGAGCCATTTGTCCATAACAAGGTGATCGCCCTTCCACTGTCCATAGAAGGAGGCGAGCGCTTTCTCACGTTCGGGACAATCGATATTGGCCAGAATGCCAAGCGCGGCGATCTGGTCGGTCATATTGTCGGCCTCCGCAAAATGCTTTGCCGCCAGCGCGATGCCTTCCTCGCCCAGCAGCGCCAGATAGCCAAGGCAGATATTGCGAAGCGCGCGACGGCCCGCATGCGAGGCGTCGGGGCTGTAAGGCCCGTCGATACGGCAGCGCTCGTAAGCCGCGCGCAATTCCTTCTCGCATGATTGCGCCATCGCCAGCCGCAGATGCTCGCGCGCGCTATGAATGGCTTCGACATCCACATCCTTGTGAATGATCTGGGCGATGGTCTGCTCGCCGGGAAGCTGGATCATCTGCGCGACGAAATCGGGATCGTGACGTTTCGATTTGAGCATGGCGCGCATCATGTCGCCGAAGGCCTCGCCCTTGCGCAACCGTCCGCCGGTCTGCACGGCTTCCACCATGGAGATCATCAGTCCGGTGGCGTAGCGCTGCGCCGCCTCCCAGCGATTGAACGGATCGCTGTCATGGCTCATCAGGAACACCCAGTCGCGTTCCTTCATGTTGGTGCTCAGCGTTACCGGCGCGGTAAAGCCGCGCAGTAGCGAGGGCACCGGCCGTTCGCTCACATTGCGAAAGCGGAACGTCTGGTCGCGCTCGGTCAGGTTCAGCACGCGCGTCTTGCCCTGGGGCTTGTCCTCGCCGTCGAGTTGCAGCGGCATGTCCTTGCCGTCCGGTCCCACGAGGCCGATCGCAATCGGAATGTGATAGGGCTCCTTGTGCTTCTGCCCCGGCGTTGGCGCGCAGATCTGGCTTATCTTCAGCGTATAGGTCTGGCGTGCCGCATCATAGCGTCCGGACGTCAGCACCTCCGGCGTGCCGGCCTGATTGTACCAGCGCCTGAACTGCGTCAGGTCGAGCTTGGCGCCATCGGCCAGCGCGTCGAGGAAATTTTCCACCGTCGCCGCCTCGCCGTCATGGCGCTCGAAATAGAGGTCCATGCCCTTGCGGAAGCGCTTGGGCCCCGCCAGCGTATGGATCATGCGGCAAAGCTCCGCGCCTTTTTCATAGACGGTCGCCGTATAGAAATTGTTGATCTCGATATAGCTCGAGGGGCGCACCGGATGCGCCAGCGGTCCCTGATCTTCCGGGAACTGATGGCTGCGCAGCAGTCGCACATCCGAAATCCGCTTCACCGGACGCGAGCGCATGTCGGCGGTGAATTCCTGATCGCGGAAGACGGTCAGCCCTTCCTTCAGACAGAGCTGGAACCAGTCGCGGCAGGTGATGCGGTTGCCCGTCCAGTTGTGGAAATATTCATGCGCGATGATCGCTTCGATGGAGGCATAGTCCTGATCCGTCGCCGTATCGGGTCGCGCCAGAATATATTTGTCGTTGAAGACGTTGAGGCCCTTGTTCTCCATCGCCCCCATGTTGAAGGCGCTCACCGCCACGATCATGAAGATGTCGAGGTCGTATTCGCGCCCGAAGGCTTCCTCGTCCCAGCGCATGGAGCGCTTCAGCGCGTCCATCGCATAGGCGCAGCGGTCTTCATTGCCGCGTTCGACGAAGATGCGAAGCGTCACCTTGCGCCCCGACATGGTGGTGAACGTGTCTTCCACATGCGCAAGCTGGCCCGCCACCAGCGCGAAGAGATAGGCGGGCTTGGGATGCGGGTCGTGCCATTCGGCGAAATGCTTGCCGCCGCCGAGCTTGCCGCTCTTGACCAGATTGCCGTTGGAGAGCAGAACGGAGGCGTCTTTCTCCTTCGCCACGATATGCGTGGTGAAAACCGCCATCACATCGGGCCGGTCGAGATAATAGGTGATCCGGCGAAAGCCCTCAGCCTCGCATTGCGTGCAATAGATGTCGTTGGAGAGATAGAGGCCGGAGAGTTGCGTATTGGCTTCCGGCCCGCAGCTCGTGACGATCTCCAGTTCGAACGTGCCGTCAGGCAGGTCGGGCAGCGTCAGATTGAGTTCGTCCGCCTGATAGGCATTGGCGCTCAGCTTCTCGCCATTGAGCCGCACCTCATGCAGCGCCAGCCGCTCGCCATCGAGCACCAGCGGCTCCGCCTTGTCGGCGGACGCCGGGTTACGCCGCATCTTCATTTTCGACCGCGTCCGCGTCGCCGTCGGATCAAGCTCGACCTCGAGCCGCACCTCGTCGATCAGAAAGGCAGGCGGTGTATAGGCACTGAGAAGAATAGGGCGGGGGTCTTCAGCTCTCATGGAAAGGCAGCCTCAAGCGCAACGGACCTCAAAGATGGGGGGCGGACCCGTCAAAAAACAGATTTATGACTGCTTGATATGCCGATTTTAAGGCGACGGCAAATGACCGGCCCCTTTTATGGCGCAAATAGCTGCGGACAGCAGATACTCAAACCGGCTTGATGATCTTGACCCGGTCGATGGCGGCTTCCGCTTCCTGCGCGATCTGGTTGATGTCGTCGGGCAGGTTCTCGCCATTGGCGTTGGCATAATCCACCAACCGGCGCAGCAGCCCCATGAACATCGGAGCCGTCGCCATGATCTGGGCCTGAAGCTCGACGCGTTCTGGTGCAAAGTCATATTCGGTGCCCGGCACGCGCCAGCCGCCGCCTTCCTGCGTGCCGGTCATGATGACGGGAAAGGTGCCGGGATAGGGATGGTGCGAACATTCTTCCGCCGAACGCCATTTGTTCGGCGCGCGCACCACATGCCATTGTTCCATGGCGGGATCGATTTCGGTGAGCGTCGTGCTTTCTTCGGTCTGGAGTTCCGTGGCGACGAATTCGCGCCCCAGTCCCACGTCGTAAAAGACCTTCAGCGGTTCGGGCACATCCTTCACCCAATGCGGGACGATGCGTTCGATCACCGCCCATGTGCCCACGGGGCGAACATAGACGCGCTGGTTCTTGTGAAAGACTGCCTTTGCCATGAGCCATAACCACACTGAAAAAAATGACAGAGGGATTATGGCTTGTGCCAGTTAGCGGGAGATTAACTCGGGACTTTATATATCGTTAATCGCTCATTCGCTGTACGGGGTTTGACGCTTCGCCGTCATCGTCGCTCGCCAGACCCAGTTTCCGCCGCACGAAACCGATGCCCTGTGTCATGCGTAGATGCGCGCTTTCCAGCAGCAGATAGGAAACCGGCACCACCACCAGCGTCAGCGCGGTCGAGGAGATCAGCCCGCCGATGGCGACGAAGGCCATGGCGTTGCGGATTTCCGCGCCCTGACTGGTCGAAAGAGCCACCGGGATCATGCCGCAGATCGTCGCGATCTGCGTCATCAGCACGGGCCGCAGACGTACAGGGCCCGCCTTCAGCAGCGCTTCGCGAAGGTCCATGCCTTGAGCGCGCAACTGGTTGGTATAGTCGACCAGCAGAATGCCGTTCTTCATGACGAGGCCCATCAACGCCAGCAGACCGATCTGGGCAAACATCGTCATCTCCAGCCCCGAGAGCTTCAGCGAGATGAAAGCGCCCACGAAGGAGAGCGGGGCCGACAGCATGATGATGGCGGGCTGTGCGAAACTGTTGAACTGGCTGCCGAGGATCATGTAGAGCGCGGTCAGCGCCAGCAGGAAGGCGAAGCCGATGGCCTGGCCTGTTTCCTTCATGCTTTTGGCTTGGCCTTCCGCCGACCATGAATAATTGGCAGGCAGATGCAGATCGTTCAGATAGGCCTCGACCTGCTGCGTCGCGGGCCCGAGCGCCACGCCCGGCGCCATGTTAGAAAGGATCTGGATGCGTCGCGAGCGGTTCTGGCGTTCGATCTGCGCCGGACCCGACGCCACGTCGAAGCTCGCCACATTGGTAATGCCGATCAGCTGGCCGCTCGGGCCCCGCACCTGAATGAGCGAGAGCTTCGAGATATTGTCGCGCTGGTCCTCGGCAAGGCGCACGCGCACGTCATAGCGCTGGCCATATTCCTCGAACGAGCCCGCCTTGACGCCGCCGACCATCGTGCGCACCGATTCCGCCAGCTCGCGCACCGGAATGCCAAGGTCCGCCGCGCGGTCGCGATTGATATGGACCTGCAACTCCGGCTTGCCGGAGTCATAGGACGATTTGGCGTCGATGAACATGGGGCTTGCCCGCATCCTGGCGACGACTTCATTGGTCTTTGCCTCAAGCACGCCAAGGTCCGGGCCCTTGATCGCATAATTGATGAGATAGGAGCCGAAGCTGCCGCCCGAAATCCAAGGCACGTCGGACACCGACATGTTCTTGGCTTCAGGCGCGGCGTTCTTCATCGCCAGCCGCGCTTCCTCCATGATCTTGAGGAAGTTCACGTCGCGTTCCTTCTTCGGCGTCATGCCGACATAGAAGGCCGCTTCATTGGCGTTCTGCTTGGCGCCGCCGCCAACCGTGAAAAAGACAGTCCTGATGTGTTCGACCTTGGCTACCGCATTGGCGACCCGTTCGGCCACTTGCCGCGTCTCGGCAATACCGACGCCATAGGGCAGTTCGATATTGGCGAGAAATTCCGAGCGGTCGGAACGCGCATCGAAGGCGGCGGGAATGGTTCTTGCGACCATGATGCCGATGACGATCGCCGCCACCGCGAAAGCGATGACCGTCCAGCGCCAGTTGAGCGCCACGCCCAGTATCCGCCCATAGGCGCTGTCTATCTTGTCGTAAGCATCGTCGAAAAATTTTCCGACGCGGTTCATATGCTCATGCGACGTATTGCTTTTGCGCAGCAGCCGCGATGACAGCATCGGCGTCAGCGTCAGCGACACCAGCAGCGAGACAAGCACCGAAAAGGTGATCGCCAGCCCGTATTGAAAGAAGAAACGCCCGACGATGCCGCTCATGAAGGCGATAGGCACGAACACCGCGCAGACCGAAAGCGTCGCCGCCAGCACTGCAAGGCCCACTTCCTTGGTGCCGAGCGAGGCGGCTTCCATCGGCGAATAGCCCTCTTCGAGCTTTCGATAGATGCTTTCCAGCACCACGATCGCATCGTCCACCAGCAGACCCACCGCCATGGAGAGCGCCATAAGCGTCATCATGTTGATGGTGAAGCCTGCCATATAGAAGGCGAAGAAGGTCGAGATCAGCGAGGTCGGCATGGCGATGGCGACGATGAGCGTCGCACGGATCGACAGCAGGAAGGCCAGCGTCACCAGCACCACCAGCACGATGCCGATCTGGATGTCGGTGAAGACGTCTTCCGCCGAGCCTTCGATGAAGGTGGCGCTGTCGCGTGCGATCTTCATGCTGACGCCGGGCGGCGCAAGATTTTGCAGATTGGCGACGGCTTCGCGCACGGCGCGCGCCACTTCCACCGTGTTCTGGCCCGATTGCTTGCGCACCTGCAACGACACGCCGCGTTGTCCGTCGAGTTCCGCATAGGAAACCTCATCGGCCATTCCGTCTTCGACGGTGGCGATGTCGCGGATCGCCGTCGGCGCGCCATCCTTGCGGAAGGCGACGATGATGTCGCCAAAACCCTGCACGGTCGAAACTTCGCCCTTGGTCTTGACCGAAAACTCGTTCATCTGGCCAGGCGTATCGAGCTTGCCGCCGGGGATATCGGCATGTTCGCGGCGAATGGCCGTTGTCACGTCGCTGGCGGTGACGCCATAGGCGCGCATCTTGTCGGCATCGAGCCAGATGCGCACTTCGCGGTCGCGTCCGCCCACCAACGTGATCGAGCCCACGCCGCTGATGCGTTGCAGGTTTTCCTTGATCGTCTTGTCGGCAAATTGCGTCAGATCCTTGATCGGCATGTCGCCCGCAATCATGATCGACATGATGGGCTGCGCGTCCGGATCGAGTTTTTCGACGATGGATTGTTTGGCGTCGTCAGGCAGATTGGCGCGCGCCAGCGCCACCTTGTCGCGCACGTCCTGCGCCTTGGCGTCCACGTTCTCGTCCAGCTTGAACTGGATCATGACCTGGCTGATGCCTTCGGAACTGACCGAGGTCAGCGTGTCGATGCCCGACGTCGTATTGACTTCCTCTTCGATCGGATCGCTGACATCGCTTTCCACCGCATCGGGCGATGCGCCTTCGAGCGTCGTCGTCACCGAGACGACGGGAAATTCAACCTTGGGAAAAAGATCGACACCCAGTCGCCCGAGAGAAATCCACCCCAGCACCACCAGCGCCATGATGATCATCACGGCGAATACGGGCCGTCGAATTGAAATGTCGGAAATCCACATGGTTACATTCCCTCAGACGGCTTGCTCTTCCGCCGGATAAATCGTTTCAGCGCGCCGGATCAGCGGGTTTGCGTTTCATCGCTGGCCGGCATCGCCGCTGCGGCCATGCTTTCGACCTTAACCGGCGTACCCTCGGCGATCAGCGGCAGATTGGGGCCGCTCAGCGCCACATCGCCCGCCTTGAGACCGCTGACGACTTCGACCGTCGTCGCATCGATCTGTTTGGTCACCACAGGCATGCGCGTGGCCACGCCATCGACCGCCTTGAAGACATAGTGCTGGCTTTCCGTGCCCAGCACGGCGTTGCGATCGAGCGACAGGATCTTGCGCGGCGCGGGATATAGTTCGGCGCGGGCAAACAGGCCCGGCTTGATCGCATAATCGGGATTGAGAATGGGCATGCGCACTTCGATGCCACGCGTATTCACGTCGATCAGATCGTTGAGAATATAGACTTCGCTGTCATAGCTTTTGTCCATGCTGCCGATGATGACCTTGCCCTTGGTGCCGACATGGACCTTGGGC
>JBAQNC010000136.1:0-4613 GCA_049303435.1 Parvibaculum sp.
GCGGCCAGAACCGTCGACGACCTCTGGACCGTCGTAGCCGACTCCCTTGCAGCGTTCACGCCCGCAGAGTGCAGACACTATTTCGAGGCGGCCGGATATGACCCGGAGTAAGTCGAATCTGCTCTAGATTGGAAAGGTCCCCATGAAAATATCGGGGACCTTTTTATTTTAGAGGCACATCCATGTTTGCCTATATCCAGCCCCTCGGACTCCTAGTTCTCTCCAACCTCTTCATGACTACCGCCTGGTACTGGCACCTCAAATACAAAGGCGTGCCTATCATGATGGTCATCCTCATCAGCTGGGGACTGGCCTTCTTCGAATATTGCATGGCAGTACCTGCCAATCGCATGGGCAGCGCGGTCTATTCCGCTGCGCAACTCAAGACCGGGCAGGAAGTCATCACGCTCATCGTCTTCACCGGCTTCTCCACCTTCTATCTGGGGCAAGCGCCGAGCGGGAACACCGCCATCGGCTTTTGCCTGATCGCCGCAGGGGCCTATTTCATCTTCAAAAGCTGAGTAAATCCGCGCCTCTGGTCGCATTTACCTCGCATCCCGCGCCTGCTATACCGCTCCACCAAAGAGCGATAACGTCAGGCACCCAAAAGACCGGGCCGGAGACGAGGACAGCATAATGAGCGCAGAGGTGAAGATCGCGGTGACAGGCGCGGGCGGCCGGATGGGACGCACGCTGCTAGGGCTCATTCATGCCACACCGGGCGCGGTGATTGCAGGCGGTATCGAGGCCAAGGGCTCACCGCATCTGGGAACCGATCTCGGTGTGCTGGCGGGACTTGGCGAACCCATCGGCATGGCCGCAAGCGACGATGCGCTCTCCGTCATCAAGGATGCCGATGCGCTGATCGATTTCTCCGTGCCTGCGGCTTCCGTCGAATTTGCCGGGCTTGCGGCGCAGGCGCGTATCGTCCATGTCATCGGCACGACGGGCTTCAGCGAAGAGGACGAGACCCGTATTACCGCTGCTGCACGACACGCGACGATCATTAAAGCGGGCAATATGAGCCTTGGCGTCAATCTGCTGGCGAGCCTTGTGCGTCAGGCGGCCCGTGCGCTCGACCCGTCATGGGATATCGAGATCGTCGAAATGCACCACCGCCATAAGATCGATGCGCCATCGGGCACGGCATTGCTTCTGGGCGAGGCGGCGGCCGAAGGCCGCAACATTTCGTTCAAGGACAATGCCGAAAGCGGACGCGATGGCATCACTGGAGCGCGCAAGGAAGGCGCGATCGGCTTTGCGGCTTTACGCGGCGGCAGCGTGATCGGCGAACATGAAGTGATATTTGCCGGACCGTCGGAGCGCATCATACTGAGCCACATCGCTGAGGATCGCGGCATATTTGCGCGCGGCGCGCTCAAGGCGGCGCTCTGGGGACAGGGCCGGGGGCCGGGACTTTTCAATATGGCCGATGTTCTCGGCCTGAATTCATCTGACGACTGATTAAAGGAATATGGCCTTGTCAAATCTGCTTGTTCTCGTCCGTCACGGACAAAGCGAATGGAACGAGAAAAATCTCTTTACGGGATGGCGCGATCCGGCGCTGACCGAGCTTGGCAAGGCCGAGGGCCGCGAAGCAGGCGAAGCGCTCAAGAAGGCGGGCTATCATTTCGATGTGGCCTATACCTCTGCGCTCGCGCGCGCGCAGGAAACGAACCGACTGATCCTCGAAGAACTCGGTCAGCCTGATCTTCCAGTGATCAAGGATCAGGCGCTCAATGAGCGCGACTATGGCGATCTGTCAGGCCTCAACAAGGATGATGCCCGCGTGAAATGGGGCGAAGAGCAGGTGCATATCTGGCGTCGTTCCTATGACACACCGCCTCCCGGCGGCGAAAGCCTGAAGGACACGGGCGCGCGCGTGATGCCCTATTTCAACAAGGAAATCCTGCCGCGCGTTCTGAAGGGCGAGAAGGTTCTCATCACCGCGCATGGCAATTCGCTGCGCTCACTCGTGATGGCGCTGGACAAATTGTCGGAAGAAGAAATCCTCAAGGTGAATATCGCAACCGGCGCGCCCATCGTTTACAAGCTCGATGACAAGGGCAACGTGCTGTCCAAGGAAATGCTGATCGAACGCGAAGCGCATTAATCAGGCGATTTGAGCGGGCGGGTTTTCAACGTGTCGAGCGCTTTTTGCAAGGCGCTCGCAAAACTCACCCTTTCTCCTGGTGACAGCATATGGGCCAGCTCGTAGCCGCGGCCATGCGAGCGCACGAAGAGATGCGTCGCGCCGTCATGTTCTTCCACCATGTCGAGCTTTGCCCAATAGGGCTGAAGGCTGATGCGTTTGACGTGGCCACGTTGATCGACGCGGCGGATCAGCAATTCGCCTTCTGATAACTGCACGGTCTCATGGGCGCGAGCGGCACGATAATTCGACCGGAATGCCCAATAGACGATGGCCACATCCAGCATACAAAAGACCAGGATGGGCCATGCGCCCTGGCGGAGAAAAACGAGCCCGGCAGAAAAATTCATCACCGCCAGAATGGACATGACGACGACAAAACCCGAACGGCTCAACGAACGATGAGGCGTGACTACCGCATTGAAATAGAGCGGGTCTCCAAGTATTGGGTCTGGGGTCTTGTCCATGGAAGAAGATTAGATCGAAGATCGCCCTGTCGCCAAGAGGTCTTGCCTCGGTTCCCAAAGCCGCGCATCTTTGCCGCATGAAAAAGAGCGATATCGAGACCTTTTTTCAGCGGCTTTCGGCAGCTGACCCTGAGCCCCGGACCGAACTTCAATACAGCAACCCCTATACTTTGCTGGTGGCCGTCGTGCTGTCGGCGCAAGCGACCGACAAGGGCGTCAACAAAGCCACTGAAAAGCTCTTCAAGATTGCCGATAGCCCGCAAAAGATGCTGAAGCTCGGCCTCGACCGTCTGACCGATCACATCAAGACCATCGGACTTTACCGCAACAAGGCGAAGAATGTGATCGAGCTATCGCGCCTGCTCATCGAACGGTACGACGGCGAGGTGCCGCGCGCACAGGCCGAGCTTGAAGCGCTGCCCGGCGTCGGGCGCAAGACTGCAAATGTGGTGCGCAATGTCGCCTTCGGTGAGCCGACCATCGCGGTCGACACCCATATCTTCAGGGTCAGTAACCGGACAGGCCTTGCGCCGGGAAAAAATGTCGTCGAGGTTGAAGAAAAATTGATGAAGGTCGTGCCCAAAGCCTACCGGATGCATGCCCATCACTGGTTGATCCTGCATGGGCGCTATGTCTGCGTGGCGCGCAAGCCCCTCTGTTTCAAATGCCCGGTGGCCGATCTTTGTGCCTTCAAGGGCAAAACGACTGCCACCTGAAGGCGAAGCGTCAGGAGACAGGCGCGTTTTGGTTCTTCACAACCTGAGCAAGACAGGCCGACGTATCGGCGGGGCCGCCCAACGTCTTGCGCGCGTCGACATATGTCGAGGCAAAGCTTCCGGCAGGCACCTTGTAGAAATAGACAAAGAGCGCACAATCGCTCCCTGAATATTGCCAGACTTCGGCATCGGGTTCGGCGCGCTTGAAGGCGGGCGGACCGAGACGCAAAGACAATGCAGCGGGCCCAACCCCCAATAGCGATTTTGGCGTCAGTGGACCCTTGCCGATTTGCTGCGAGGGATTGAGGGAGGCTATCCGGTCAGCGTCAAATCCCTGACCGGCGCCCGCGCAACCTGCAAGCGCTGTAACAAGGCAAATGAAGATAACAACACGCAACGTAGATCTCATTTGAGGCCGATCCTCTTTGAAGTATGAACCATGAAGGCCGTGGCAAAAAGCGGCGCAAAAAGATTGAGGATCGGCACGGTCGCGAAGGCCGCGATCACCAGACCCGCCATGAATATGCGAAAGCGAAACCGCTTCTGCAAACGACGTGCGGCTTCAACATCAAGATGTCGCAAGGACACCAGTTCAAAATATTCCCGTCCCAGCAAATAGCCGTTCACCACCCAGAACAGAACAAGATTGACGCCCGGCAGGAGGTAGAAAGGCAGCGCGATCAGATTCACAATGACAAGGACAGTCGTGAAGCGCAGCGCGACAATAATGGACTGGAAAAAGGGCTGGTCGCGCCCGACAGGGTCGGCGGGATAATCTTCAGCCTCGACAATCCCGGCGATGCGCTCGAGAAAAAGACTCGCGACAAGCGCCACGACGGGATGGACCAGCGGAATCAGGACAATGACCGCAAAGAACCGCGCTACCCATTCAAGCACCGTATTGAGCCAGGTGGAGTCAAAGGTCGGCAAGGCATCAAGCGCCCATTGCGCGCCGGCACCGACACCCACAAGAACCAGAAGAGTGCTCACCAGCGACAGCCACAAAACGCGCCGGAACGGGCCTGAAAAGACCTGTGAAAAGGCGCGCAATGCGTCGGAAATCATGAGCGGCTCCGGTGGTTTTTAAAAATCTCTCTACCCTTGCAACCTAGGGTGAGCCTGCACAAATCTCAACATGGCTGCGTGACGCCCCTAGTGTCCCGTCGCAGTGATTATGACGGTTTGATCTAATCCGAGAATGGGTAGTTCCTGTGGCTTAACGAGCATCTGAATGCTGCGGGCCAGGCCAGGCTGCTTTTCGATCAGACCGAGCTTGGC
>JBAQNC010000137.1:0-10649 GCA_049303435.1 Parvibaculum sp.
GCGGCCAGAACCGTCGACGACCTCTGGACCGTCGTAGCCGACTCCCTTGCAGCGTTCACGCCCGCAGAGTGCAGACACTATTTCGAGGCGGCCGGATATGACCCGGAGTAAGTCGAATCTGCTCTAGGGTGTCAATTATCGCTTATGAGAAGCATTATTAATTGCAAGTCAAGAGGAGATTGCGGGTTCGGGCGGAGTGAATGGTCGCACCGCCAAAGCACGCGAGCCTGATAGAAGGTCGAAAACCCCCATTTTTCGTATTGATATTGGCGAAAGCCTCGGCTTGCTCCACAATTCATGCAGATCAGATGGGTCGAGGTATTGCCTCGACGGGAGGCCATTTTGAGGGAGAGGGACAGATGAGCGACAAGACGAAGGCGGAGTCGGCCAAATCGAAAGGCATAGAAATCCGTATCGTGACGATCAACAATGTGCTGGAGGCGCTCGCTGCGGGCATGCGCGACATGCGCAAGGGGTTTCGCTTCAGTGTTGTCTTCGGATTATTTCTGGCAGCCGGTGGCTGGATGCTGGCTCTTCTTCTGCTCCATTTCCATCTTCCCTATCTTGTCTATCCATTGGCTATGGCATTCGCGTTGATTTCGCCGTTCATCGCCACGGGCCTTTATGAAATCAGCAGGCGCATTGAAAAAGGGGAAGTGCTGAGCTGGGGCGCGATCTTTGCGTCCATCCGCAGCGCGACCCGGCGCGACATGGGCTGGATGGCGCTGGTCACCGCCTTCAGCTTCGTCATCTGGATGGATATCGCGGCCATGATGACCTTTGGCTTCTTCGGTCTTTCCGCCAAAAGCGTCACCGCCTTCATCGACCAGATATTCTCGACGCCTTCCGGCATCGCCTTTCTCCTTCTCGGCAATGCGGTAGGGGCTTCCATTGCCTTGACGGTCTTCTCGCTCACGGTCATTTCCTTCCCGATCCTTTTCGACCGGGACATCGATTTCGTGACCGCCATGATCACCAGCGTGCGCACCGTGCTGGCCAACCCCAAGGCCATGCTCGCCTGGTTCGCGATCATCGGCTTCCTGACCGCGATTTCATTTCTGTCGCTCTTCGTCGGGCTGATTTTCTTTTTCCCGCTGCTGGGACATGCCACCTGGCATATTTACCGGCGCACCATCCCGCCTGCCTGACTTTCGTCGGGCTTGACTTTATATTATCAATTTCTAATATATAGTCTTATTCGGAGTAAGGTCAGGCGGAGCTTGTAGAATTGTGGTTGTGATGGCTGATATTGGTGAGCTTGAATTGCGTGCAGCTGAAGCCACCAGACTGCTTGGTGCTCTGGCCAACGAACGGCGCCTTTTGATCATGTGCCAGATTGCCGATTCCGAAATGTCCGTCGGTGAAATTCAGGAATCTGTCGGCATCAGCCAGTCGGCGCTCTCCCAGCACCTCGCGGTTTTGCGCGAGCAGGGGCTGGTTTCCACGCGGCGCGAGTCGCAGACGATCTATTACAAATTGGCGAGCCCCGAAGCCCAGCGCCTCATCGAGACGCTCGCCGAGATTTATTGTCCGCCGGCTATCCGGCCATCCAGAAAGAAGAGGCTCTGATGTCCCTGAAACCTGTTGACGCCGCCACCGTCAAGAAATGGATCGATGCAGGCGACGCCGTGCTTATCGACGTTCGCGAGCGCAATGAACACGCCGCCGAGCATATTGCGGAAGCCAGACTTGTGCCGCTCTCCGAGCTTGAGAAGCACGACATCAAGAATCTCGGCAAGAAACACGTGATCTTCCATTGCAAGGGCGGCATGCGCACCACGGCGAATGCCGCGCGTCTGGCCGATGCTTGCGAGGCTGAGCTTTTTGAAATGACCGGCGGGATCGAAGGCTGGAAGAAAGCCGGGCTGCCGATCAAGAGCGCCTGATAACATAAGTAATATCGAACGAGACAAACCCGCTGCCTGAAGTCAGGCAGCGGGTTTTCTCTTACATGCGTTCGAAGTCCTTGCCGTCGTCTCGCAGGAAAATATAGACCGCCGGGATGACGAGCAGCGTCAGCGCGGTCGAGGAGGCAAGCCCGAAAACGAGTGAGATCGCCAGTCCCTGGAAGATCGGGTCGGCGATGATGAAGACCGCGCCGATGATTGCCGCCGCCGCCGTCAGCACAATGGGCTTGAAGCGGATGGCGCCTGCTTCCAGAAGCGCATCGCGTATGCAATCACCCTCCGCTTGTCGATGCCGGATGAAGTCGACCAGCAGGATCGAGTTTCGCACGATGATGCCCGCCAGCGCGATAAACCCGATCATGGAGGTCGCGCTGAACGGTGCGCCAAACATCCAGTGCCCCAGCACGATGCCGATCAATGTCAGCGGCACCGGGATCAGGATCACCAGCGGCAGCTTGAACGAGCCGAATTGCGCCACGACCAGCAGATAGATGCCGAGGATCGCGACACCAAAGGCAGCGCCCATGTCGCGGAAGGTGACATAGGTCACTTCCCATTCGCCATCCCAGAGCAGGGTGACGTGGGATTCGTCCTCAGGTTGTCCGTGATAGGCGATGGTCGGCGGACCGGCCTTGCCCCAGGCCATCTTCTTGATGGCGTCTTCCACGGCGAACATGCCGTAGATGGGGGACTCATAGCGTCCCGCGACTTCCGCCATCACCATTTCCGCCGCCCGTCCATCGCGCCGGTAGAGCGCGTAGGAGCCAGGCTCCTTCTTGACGCTCACGACGTCACCAAGCTCGACATTGCGCCCGACGCGGGCCGTTCCACCCGCAGGCAGCGGCGTTGTCAGGATGCGTTCGCCCATCGAGAGCGCGCTGCGCGGCAGCTTGACGACAATGTCATAGGGTTTGGCCCCATGTCCGCGTTGCGAATAGCCGATCTCCGCGCCACCGATGATCGTGGCAATCGTGTCATAAACCGCCTGCTGCTCCACGCCGTGGAATTCCAGATTGTCCTGATCGATCACAAAGCGGTCGCGCGGGGCAGGCGTGTAGAAAGTGTCGTCCACGTCATGGATGAAATCGACCGAGCGGAAGGCCGCTTCGATCTTGCGCGCCGCCGCCCGCCTTGTGGCTTCGTCGGGTCCGTAGACTTCCGCCAGAAGCGTCGCCATCACTGGCGGCCCCGGTGGAATTTCGACAACGCGAAGCACGGTCCCCTGTGGTTTAGGCAAGGCGGAAAGGCGCTCTCGCACTTCCAGCGCGATTTCATGGCTTTCCCGGCTGCGTTCGCCCTTGGGCACGAAGTTGATTTGCAGATCGCCCTGCTGCGGCCCGCTACGCAAATAGTAATGCCGCACTAGACCGTTGAAATTGAAGGGCGCCGCCGTGCCCGCATAGAGCTGGATGGATGTCAGCTCAGGCATATCCTTGAGCTTGTCGGCAGCCTCGAAGAGAAAGCGCTGCGTCGTTTCAAGCGTCGTGCCCTGCGGCATGTCGAGCACCACCTGCAATTCCGACTTGTTGTCGAACGGCAGCAGTTTCACCGTCACATTCTTGGTGACGAACAGAACGCAGACCGCCATCGTCGCGACGCCGACAATGATGAGGAACCGTTTCGAGCGCGTTCGCCCCATCAGCAGCGGTCGCGCAATGCGGATATAGAGCCGTGCCAAAGCCCCAATATCATGATGTGCTTCGGTCGCCACATCCTCGGGATGAGGCGACTCGTTCTCAAATCGCTTGCGGGCGATCTTGTAAAGCAGCCAGGGCGTGATGATCACTGCGACGAAGAACGAAAAGATCATCGCAAAAGAGGCATTGGCCGGGATCGGGCTCATATAGGGACCCATCATCCCGCTCACGAACATCATTGGCAGCAGCGCCACGATGATGGTGAGCGTCGCGATGATCGTCGGGTTGCCGACTTCCGCCACGGCCTCGATGGCGCCGGTGATGAGATCCTTCGTCTTTCGCATATGCCAGTGGCGAATGATGTTTTCGACAATGACGATGGCGTCGTCGACAAGGATGCCGATGGAGAAGATGAGCGCGAAGAGGCTCACACGGTTGATCGTGTAGCCCATCAGCCATGAAGCGAATAGCGTCAGCAGGATGGTCGTGGGAATGACGACGAGAACGACCGCCCCTTCGCGCCAGCCGATCGCCCAGGTGATCAGCACCACGATGGAAATGGTCGCCAGTCCCAGATGGAAGAGAAGCTCGTCGGCCTTTTCCGTTGCCGTCGCGCCATAGTTTCGCGTCACGGTCACATTGACGTCGTCGGGAATGAGGCGGCCCTTGATCGTGTCGAGCCGTGCGAGCAACTGATCGGCCACCACCACGGCATTGGCCCCCTTGCGCTTGGCGAAGGCGACGGTTACGGCGGGCAGGCGATCGAGATTGCCCTTGGCGTCCTTGGTGAGGTTCCAGGCGCGCGAATCCGTTTCCGCCGCGCCGACTTTCACGTCAGCCACATCCTTCACATAGACCGGTCGCCCGTCGCGTGAGGTGAGCAGCAGAAGACCGATGTCCGGTACCCCTTGCAGCGTCTCGCCTGCAACGACCGTCGAACTTCTGTTGTCCTGCATAACCCGCCCGACGACGAGCGAGCGATTGGCGTTTTGCAGCTTGTCGACAAGCTGGTTGAGCGTGATGCCGTAAAGCGCGAGGCGTTCGGGGTCGGGCTCCACGCGAATCTGGTTGGGGCTGCCGCCGACGATATAGGTGAGCCCGACATTGTTCACCTTCATCAACTCATGCTGAAGGTCGCCGGCGATCTGCCTGAGACCATTGTCGTTCCATCTCTTCGCGCCCTCGGGCGTGGGCGAAAGCGTCATCGTGACGATGGCGACATCGTTGATGCCGCGCCCCACGATCACAGGGTCGGGAATGCCATAGGGAAGTTGGGGAATATTGGCGCGGATTTTTTCATGCACACGCAATAGCGCCGTGTCCTCATCCGTGCCGACGAAAAACCGCGCCGTCACCAGAACGCTGTCATCCTGCGTCGTCGAATAGACATGTTCGACGCCGTTGATGCCCTTGACGATGTCTTCAAGCGGCTTGGTGATGAGTTCGACAGCGTCTTCCGCCTTGTAGCCCTTGGTGCTGACCATGATGTCGACCATGGGCACGCTAATTTGCGGCTCTTCTTCGCGCGGCAGCGAGATCAGCGCCAGCGTACCGACCAGCAGCGAGGCGATCAGCATCAGCGGCGTCAGCGGCGACGATATGAATGCGCGTGTGATCGCGCCGGAAATTCCAAGTTTCACGGCATCACCGCTACGTCGCCGACCTTGAGGCCGGACAGGATTTCAATACCGCCATTGACAGGCTGTCCCACCTGCACGACCACATCTTCCCCCGTTTCGAGTTTGACGTAACTGACGCCAAAACGCCGGAAGATGAACTTCTCGGGCAAAACGAGCGCCTGGCGTTCGCCGGTGCCGATAAAGACGCGTGTGCGTTCTCCGACGAAATAGTCGCCAAGCCCTTCAACCGCGACGTCGGCGATGACGCGACCTTGATCGATCTGCGGATAGACGGTCACGACCTTGCCCGGCCTGACGGATGTATTGTCCGTTTCCTTCATACCGCGGCTGCCGACGAGAATTTCATCGCCGCGCTTGAGAAAACGTGCATGGCGTTCGGGCAGTTGCAGACGCAGAATATAATTGTCCGTCGCCATCATCGCGACATTGTCGCCCGACATGACGACGCTGCCTTCATGCAGCGGCACGGTCAGGATACGCCCGTCGCTGGGCGCCAGCACCGCGCCTTCGATGGATTGTTGCTCGATCACCTGGCGATCCGATTGCAGGGCCTGCAGATTGCGTATCGCGACATTGAGCCGCGTCTTGGCCTGATCGAGTTTCGATTGCGAACCCGCGCCCGTGCGCCTCAGTTCCGTCGCCCGGTCGAATTCGATCTTGGCCTGCGCGCGTTCGGCCTGCTGCGCCTCGATTCTTGCCTGAATGGCGCGCATCTGCAATGCCAGCTTCTCGTCGGCGACCACTGCGATCTTGTCGTCGGCCTTCACCTTGTCGCCTTCCTTGACGTTGACCACGCTGATCGTGCCGGAAATGCGACTGCGAGCCGATAGCTCATGCACTGGTTCGACAGTGGCGATGACGGCCTTGCGATCATTGACGGTCTTGAGCTGAACGGCAGCTGTTTCACCCTGCGCCATTGCTGTCGAGGCGACAACGAGCGAGACTGCCAAAGCGGGAAATAAGGTGCGAAGGGACATTCGGGCTCCTCGGTATTTTTATATTTGCCTAATATATTCGATATTGCTAATTTAACAACATTGAATATATGGATTCCGTAAGGCGCTTTCGCTTAATTGTCGCAATCCTCCCGATGAGGAGAAAAATTGAGCAAGAACATACTGTTCGGAATTTACTTTGCACACAATGAGCTACTGGTGCTCTGCTAGCAAATGCCGCAAGGCCCGTGCATATCTCTGAAGGAGATTTCCATGTCTATCGATCGCGCTGTGATGATGTTTGCAGGAATTATGGTTCTGGTCAGCCTTGCGCTGGCTCATTTCTACAGCCCCTATTGGCTGTGGTTGACTGTTTTCGTCGGTCTTAATCTGATCCAGGCGTCGTTTACGGGTGTGTGTCCCGCTGCGATGGTTTTCAAGAAACTCGGCCTCAAATCAGGAAATGCCTTTTAACGCAAGCTGAAGCACAAGCGTCTGGGTATGCGCCCGACGAAATTGTCGGCAAGGGAGAGAAACATGAAGAAAAGAGTCATCGTTCTGGGTGCCGGTATCGGCGGCATTGCGGCCGCATATGAACTGAAGGAAAGTCTTGGCGATACCGCAGAGATTTCAGTTCTGTCGGACACGGAGTGGTTTCACTTTGTGCCCTCCAATCCCTGGGTCGCTATCAAGTGGCGCGAGCCCAAGGACATCAAGATCAGCCTGCCCGATACGCTGCCCAAGTTCGGCATCTCCTTTTCGTCGGCGGGCGCAAAGCGCGTGCTGCCCGACGAGAACGCCATCGAATGTGGCGATGGCAGCCGCATGGAATATGACTACCTTGTCGTCGCCACCGGCCCCGCGCTCGCCTTCGACGAGATCGAAGGCTTTGGCCCCGACAGGAACAGCCATTCGATCTGCCATGTCGATCACGCCGCCAAACTCTCCGACAGGTGGGAGCAATTCTGCGCCGAACCCGGTCCGATGGTCGTGGGCGCCGTGCAGGGCGCATCCTGCTTCGGACCCGCTTACGAATATGCCTTCCTCGCCAACGCCGACCTGCGCAAGCGCAAGGTGAGAGACAAGGTGCCGATCACCTTTGTCACATCCGAGCCCTATATCGGTCATCTGGGCCTCGGCGGCGTCGGCGATACCAAGGGCCTGCTGGAAGGCCTGCTGCGCGACCGTGACATCAAATTCATCACCAATGCGCGCGTCGACAAGGTCGGCGCCGACATGGTGACGGTCAGCGAGATGAATGAGGAGGGCGAGGTCAAGAAGGTCCATGAGATTCCTTCGCGCCTCAACATGATGATCCCGGCCTTCAAGGGCGTCGGCTGCTTCTTTGATGAGGCGGGTAAGCCCATCGAAGGCCTCGTCAATCCGCGCGGCTTCATGCTGGTCGACAAGCACCAGCGCAATACAAAATACACGAATGTCTATGCGGTCGGCGTCTGCATCGCGATCCCGCCGGTCGAAAAGACTCCCGTGCCCGTCGGCGTCCCCAAGACGGGCTACATGATCGAGTCCATGGTCACCGCCGTCGCCCACAATGTCCGCGACGTCATCGCCGGTCGCGACCCGAAACAGGAAGCGACATGGAACGCCATCTGCCTTGCCGACTTCGGCGATGACGGCGTCGCCTTTGTCGCCATGCCGCAAATTCCGCCGCGCAATGTCAACTGGGCGGGGCATGGCCGCTGGGTTCACCTCGCCAAGGTCGCCTTCGAGAAGTATTTCCTCCACAAGGTGCGCAAGGGCACCAGCGAACCGGGTTATGAGCGGATAGTTCTCAATATGCTTGGGGTCAACAAGCTGCGCTAGAGCTTGAGCGTCTCGCCTGCGAGTTCGGCGAGCGCGGCGGCAATGCGATCGCGTTCTTTCGTCAGGCCCTTGTAGTCGATCTGGGCCTCGCTCATCGCCAGCAATTGCGCGCGCAGACCGGCGGCGAGCCTTTCGCCATCGGGATGCGTCGCAAATGCCGCGATCGGATCGACATGAACCTTGATCGTGAACAACAGATCGCCGCTTTCCGGCAGGCGGCGCAGCGTCTGGCGTTCGACGCGCACATAGAGTTCAGGCGTCCCATCGGTGACACGGGCATCCAGCGCCTTGGCCTGCGGGTGATGCAATTCATCGTCGCCATAGATCGACCAGTTCAATCGCCATACCGGATTGTCGACAGCGAGATTGTCGAAGATCTTGGCGACGACACGTCCCGTCCGGCCTTCGTTGAAGTCGGGCACGGCTTCGTGAATGCCGGTCATCGCCTGCCCGAATTTTTCGGTAAGCGACCAGGACGAGGGAAAGCACAGGGCGGCGGCCACCAGCCGGTAGCCTTCCGGACCCTGGCGCATGATCACGAGGTCTTCCTGCACCAGCTGCGCCGCCAGCGCCAGCGGCGCGTCCCGCCAGTCGGCAAGCGCATAGGTCGCGCCGCTCGCCGCCGCGCTCACCGTGTCGCTATCGACGACATATTGCTCGGGAAAGCGTCGTGGCAAATGCTCCAGCAGCAGCGCCAGCACTTCGGCCTGCGCTTCCCGCGTGTCGTCCTGCGCCCGCAACACCGCGGGCTCGTCGGCAGCAAACAGCCGCTCCTTTTCCGCCAGATAAGCGCCGAGGTTTTGATCGACCTCAATCCAGTCATTGAGATCGAGCGGCGCCAGACCGACAGAGAATGGCGTCTTGGACCCGGCATAGGGCGTATGTACGAACTTGGTCATGAATGATTGATTGCATTGCACAAGGGCAGGTGGCAAGCCGAAATGCCGCCGGCCGGGTTTCTTTGTCGCGTGTTCATCGCCGGTTTGACGGACAACGGCGGGCAGGGCAAATTGACGCCACCCCGCATGGGCGAGCCCATTTGGCCACCCTTTTTCAACCTGATGATTGCACATAGCCGACATGAACAAGATCCCCTTCATCCGTCCCCACCTGACCGGTCGCGAAATGGAGCTGATCGGCCAGTGCCTTTCGTCCGGACAGATGGTCGGCGACGGTCCCTTCACCAAGCAATGCGAAGCCCATCTCCGCGAACACACCGGCGCGCGTCAGGCGTTGTTGACGCACTCCTGCACGGCGGCGCTGGAACTCTCCGCCCTGCTGCTCGATCTTGCACCAGGCGACGAAGTCATCATGCCGACCTATACTTTCGTCAGCACGGCAAACGCCTTTGTCCTGCGCGGCGCCGTTCCTGTCTTCGTCGATGTGCGCGCCGACACGATCAACCTCGATGAGAAACTCATCGAAACTGCCATCACGCCGCGCACCAGGGCCATCGTGCCGGTTCACTATGCGGGCGTCGCCTGTGCGATGGACGAGATCAACGCCATCGCCGCGGCGCACAAGCTTCATGTTGTCGAGGATGCGGCGCAAGGCGTCGGCGCGACCTATCGCGGTCAGGCGCTCGGCACGTTGGGGTCGCTTGGCGCATTGAGCTTCCATGCCACCAAGAATGTCATCTCGGGCGAGGGCGGGGCGCTCCTCATCAATGACGAAAATCTGGTGGAACGCGCCGAAGTGATCCGCGAAAAGGGCACTGACCGCTCCCGCTTCATCCGTGGCGAGGTCGATAAATACACATGGCAGGATATCGGCTCTTCTTTCCTGCCGAGTGACATCACCGCCGCCATGCTGATGGCTCAGCTACCCGAGACGAACAGCATCAACGCCAAACGTCTCGCCATCTGGTCGCGTTTCCACGCCGCCTTCGCCGATGCCGAGCGGGCAGGGCGCTTCCGTCGTCCCGGCCTGCCGCAGGATTGTGGGTCCAACGCCCATATCTATTATATCGTCTTCAATTCGCAGGACGAGCGCGAAAGCGCGCGGGCAAAGCTTGCCGACGCGGGCATCGCCGCCGTCACTCACTATGTGCCCTTGCATCTGTCGCCCGGCGCCGCGCGTTTCGGGCGCAACAGTGGCGAAATGCCTGTCGCCATGTCTGTCGCCGACGGTCTTCTGCGCCTGCCGATCTACCCCGACCTCGCGGCGGAAGAAGAAGCCCGCATCGTCGACGCCGTGCTTGCCCTCTGATCGACGTTCAGAGCGTGGTCACGTCCTGCACCTGCAATTCGTAAAGCGTCTTGTAGGTGCCGCCGAGCGTCATCAGTTCTTCATGCGTGCCGATCTCGCGCACCTCGCCCTGCGTCAGCACGACGATGCGGTTAGCTTCGCGGATTGTTTGCAATCGATGCGCGATGATGACGGAGGTGCGGCCCTCGGTCAGCTTGGCGAGCGCATCCTGAATGATCAGTTCCGTTTCAGTGTCGATGCTGGCGGTGGCCTCGTCGAGGATCAGAATGTCCGGGTTCATCGCCAGCACGCGCGCAAAAGCCAGCAACTGTCGCTGGCCGTGGCTGAGATTGCGCCCGCGTTCCGTCAGTGGTGTGTCATAGCCCTGCGGCAATGTCGTGATAAAGGCATGCGCATGCACGAGCCTTGCCGCCCGCTCCGCGTCAGCGCGGCTGATCTTCGGATTGCCCAGCGCGATATTGTCGTAGACGCTGCCTGAAAAAATATGGAAGTCCTGCA
>JBAQNC010000138.1:0-3775 GCA_049303435.1 Parvibaculum sp.
GCCATATTCGTTTTCCTGTTGCACTGTTGCCAATCGTTAACTCGCTCATGGCATAAAGAAAAGCCCATGCGGGCAAAAGCGGGGCAGCAATATTGCCCGATTTTGCTGGCATGACTTGCCGCCCAAGTTTCGGCTGACTATAAGGATTTACAATGCGTTTGCGCGTATTGAGTCGCTTATTCCGCCCTTCAGGCCAACATTTCACTTCCCCTGAAGGTCCGTAGCAGTCTTTGGGGCGAATTGGCCCGGCGACGTGAAAAGGTGCCCGAATGAGTCTAGTGCAAAGCCCGTCTTTGAGAAGCATGCCAGCGCTGCGCCGCGTCGGCCCGCTGGCGGCCACCTTGGTTCTGGGCGCGCTTCTCGCGGCCTGCGGCACCACCAGCGCTCCAGGCAGCAAACCTTCCGCCGCATTGGGCGCAGGCGGCGCCTACAAGGTCGGCAAGCCCGATCAGATCGCCGGCGTCTGGTATTACCCCAAGGAAGACGAGCATTACGACCGCACCGGCATCGCCTCCTGGTACGGCCCGCAGTTCCACGGCAAGAAAACGGCTGACGGCGAGACCTTTGACCAGAATGCCATAACCGCCGCGCATCCCACCTTGCCCATGCCGGTGCTTGTCCGCGTCACCAATCTCGAGAACGGTCGCTCGCTTGTTGTCCGTGTCAATGATCGCGGCCCCTTCGTCGCCGGTCGCGAAATCGACCTCTCGCGCAAGGCCGCCGAACTTCTCGGCTATGACCGCAAGGGCACAACCCGCGTGCGCGTCCAGTATATTTCCCGCGCACCGCTGCCCGACGGCTCGGGCAACATGTACGCCGCCAATGAAACCTTCACCGTTCCCAAGCCGGAAATGGACGCCAGCGAAAAATACGTCGCCCCGGCGCCCAAGTCGGAAAGCGTCGTCGCCACGGCGCTCGCCGCCCCCATTGGCGTCAAGACCGCCGCGGCCGACGTGATGCCCGCCGCCAGCATGGCGCCCATCTCCAACGCCCCCGCCGCCATTTCCACGCCTGAAGCCGATGGCACGGTCGAGCAGGTCCCCGTTCCTGCCGCCACCAACATCTTCGTGCAGGCCGGTTCCTTCCAGAGCTATTCCAATGCCGAAATGGTGCATCAGAAATTGCTCGCCGAAGGCATGAAGAATGTGAAGGTTTCCTCGACCGTCGTCGATGGCACCAAATTCTATCGTGTCCGTCTGGGTCCATTGCCTGACGTGTCCTCCGCCGACGCTTCGCTCAAACTTCTCTCCGATGCCGGCAATGCCGGCGCGCGCATCGTCGTCGAATAGATCAAAGCCGAAAATTCCGCCCCCCAAACGTGCCTGCCGAAAGTGAGTTCCCCCTATGTTGAGCCCCATGCCGATCCCGTCCACCCTTCGATCCATCGCTCAGGCGTTCACGCTGGCGATTTTCCTGATCGTCGGTCTGACGGCGCGGCCCGCCTTCGCTTTCGACACTTCCGCTCAATTCGGCGTCCTGATTGACGCCGACACCGGCGCGGTCCTTTGGGAGAAGGATAGCGAAGCGTCGATGCACCCGGCCAGCATGAGCAAGCTCATGACGCTCACCATGCTGTTCGAGGCGCTGAAGGCAGGCACCGTCAAGCTCACCGACGAATTCCCGATCAGCGAACATGCCTGGCGCGCAGGTGGCGCGGCTTCCGGCTCGTCGACCATGTTTGCCAAAGTCGGCTCACGCATCCCCGTCAACACGCTCATTCAGGGCGTCATTGTCCAGTCCGGCAATGATGCCTGCATCGCCATCGCCGAGGCGCTGAAAGGCTCCGAGCCCGAATTCGCCGATGCCATGACCAAGCGCGCCAGGGAAATCGGCCTTACCAATTCGCATTTCACCAATTCCACGGGCTGGCCCGATCCCGGTCAGATGATGTCGGCCCATGACCTTGCCCGTCTCGCCCGCCACATCATCAAGGACTTCCCGGAATACTATCACTACTTCGCAGAGGAAGAATTCACCTGGAACGGCATCACCCAGCACAACCGCAACCCCGCACTCTTCCTTGACCCGACCGTCGACGGTCTCAAGACCGGCCACACCGAAGCCTCGGGCTATGGCCTCGTCGTCTCGGCCAAGCGTGGCGACGAACGCCTGATCCTCGTACTCAACGGCATGCCCTCCATGAAGGCCCGCGCCGAAGAGGGCGTCCGGGTTCTCGATTGGGGCTTCCGCGCCTTCAAGACCTACAAGCTCTATGCCGCAGGCGCGGTCGTCGACAACGCGCCCGTCTTTCAGGGCACCTATGCGCAGGTCCCGCTCGTCACCACCAGCGATGTCTCGCTCATCATGACGCCCGACCAGCGCAAGGATATGAAAGCCACGGCCAGCTATGACGGCCCCATCCCGGCGCCCGTCAAGGCCGGTCAACATGTCGGTACACTGACGATTACCGTGCCCGACAAATCACCACAGGAAATTCCGCTCGTCGCTGGCGCCGATGTCGAACAGCTCGGCATTTTTGGACGTGGCGCCGCCGCACTCCGCCACATGATCTTCGGTAGCTAGTTTCGTGACCGCGCCGCGTTTCATCACGCTTGAAGGCGGCGAGGGCGCAGGCAAATCCACGCAAGCGCGTCGCCTTGGCGCCCGGCTCGAAGAGCTGGGCCACAAGGTCACGCTGACACGCGAACCCGGCGGCTCTCCGGGCGCGGAAGCCATTCGCGCGCTCCTCGTCACAGGCGATACCAACCGCTGGACGCCGCTTGGCGAAGCGCTCCTGCATTTTGCCGCCCGTCAGGAACATCTGGCCCGCACCATCCGCCCGGCGCTTGATCGCCACGAATGGGTCATCTGCGACCGCTTCGTCGACAGCACTGTGGCCTATCAGGGAGCCGCGCAGGGCTTCGACCAAAGCGCCATAGCCCGCCTTGCCGAGCTCGTCATCGGCGACACCATGCCGTCTCTGACGCTGATTCTCGATCTGCCTGTCGAGGTCGGTCTCGCCCGCGCTTCAGCGCGGGCCGTCACTCAAGGAGGCGAAGATCGCTACGAGCGAATGGGAGCGCTATTTCACGAAACGCTCCGGCGAACATTCCTGGAAATCGCCCGGTCTGAGCCAGATCGCTGCGTGGTCATAGACGGCACGCAGAATGAAGACGAGGTGGAGCGGCAAATTTGGCACAGTGTGACTTCACGTTTACCAATCTAGTCCTTGATCCTGCTTGATGAATCCCGATTGACCGATCCCCGGCGTGTCGCTTATAGAAGCACTCGGTAATGCGACCCAGCCGTGCGGGACGCTGTTGAAACAGGATCCGCCACGCATGATTGCCCCCCGGAATTTCATGAGCAAACCGCTCTCGACACTTGCCCGAACCCTCTGCATCTCGGCCATCGTCCTTTGCGGCGGCGCGACACTCGCGCAGGCCAACACCCTCGGCACACTGACGATCCCGGCAGACAGCGCCGCCCGCAATGCGCAAGGCAAGGGCGCCAACTCCATCATCGATCCCAACGCGGACGGCGGCGAAGTCACAGCCAACCGCACCCTCACCATTCGTCCCGGCGATACGCTGGCCAGCGTCCTGACCCGCGAAGGCATCACCGCCGATCAGCGCGCCGCGGCGCTTGCCGCCCTTGGCGAACTCTATGACGTCTCGCAGATCAATCCCGGTGACCAGATCGAACTTTCCATGCGCGCCAGCCTTGATGGCTCGCAATCGACCCGTCTCGTCGCCCTGCAATTGCGCCCGGCCTACAAGGGCGACATCGCCATCGTCGCGGGCAATGACGGCGCTTTCCATCGTCAGGGTACGCT
>JBAQNC010000139.1:0-18010 GCA_049303435.1 Parvibaculum sp.
CTGATGTGTCATCCCGGGGCTTGACCCCGGGATCCATCTTCCCTCAATCCACAAACCTCAAAACTCCGCGTCGAGCTCTTCCAGCTCGGCGGGTTCGGCTTTCGCGCCCCGGATCCATTCATGCATCTCCGGCAGCGCCATGATGCGCTTCACATAGGCCGCCGCCGTCGGATCGAGATCGACGTGGTACGTCGTGAAGCGCGAGCAGACCGGCGCATACATCGCGTCGGCCATGGTCAGCGTCTTGCCGAACAGATAAGGCCCCTTGAACTGGGCCAGCGATTCTTCCCAGATCGTCAGCACACGGTCGATGTCGGCCTGGGCTCCCGCCCAGATCTTGAAGTCGGGATATTTCGCCTTGATGTTCATCGGCAGGGCGGCGCGCAGATTGGCAAAGCCCGAATGCATTTCGCCAGAGATCGAGCGGCAATGGGCGCGCGCCACGGCTTCGGTCGGGATCAGCCCCGCGTCGGGGTGCAATTCGTTGAGATATTCGGCAATCGCCAGCGTGTCCCAGACCTTGATGCCCTTGTGGTCGAGGCGCGGCACCAGAAAGGAGGGCGAGAGGAGGAGAAGCTCGGCGCGGGCCGAAGGATCGTTTGCCGGGAGCTGCTTTTCCACGAAGTCCAGACCGGCAAATTTGCAGAGCAGCCAGCCCCGCAAGGACCAGGATGAATAGTTTTTGCTACTGATGCTTAATGTGGCCTTGGTCATTTTGGTCCCTATTTCCCGGGAAATCGTACTTTTTGCACTGCACAAGCTCATGGAACCACATTCCGGTCCGCATCAAAACAATTATCTCGCAGTGCAACATTGTTTAGACTAGCCTTATTCCAAAGGCCGAGGCATCCGGCCATGTCCAATCCCTTGGTCTGTTCCTCTGGCCGGAGCGTTCATGCTGTATTACGCGTATCAATTGCAGTCCGATCTCATGAAGCCCGTGCGGGCGATGGCCGACGCCGCCGCCTCCATGTTGAACCAGCCGACGATCACCGAACTCGATTCCCCGACCATCCGCCATATGGCCGCCGCCTTCGAAATGGTTTCGCGCGCGGGCCTCAGCCACACCCGTCCCTCCTATGGCATCGAAAGCGTCCGCGTCGGCAAGGAAGAGGTGCCCGTCACCGAGGAAGCCGCCTTCACGACGCCCTTCGGCACCATGCTTCACTTCAAGAAAGCCCACGCCACCGAGCAGCCGCGCGTCCTTGTTGTTGCGCCCCTGTCGGGCCATTTTGCAACGCTGCTGCGCAATACCGTTGAAGTTCTACTACCGGAAAATGACGTTTACATCACCGACTGGCACAATGCGCGCGACATCGGCATCGAGCATGGACGTTTCGGTTTCGACGAATATGTCGACCATGTGATCGGCTTTCTGGAAGAGCTTGGTCCCGGCGCGCATCTCGTTTCGGTTTGCCAGCCTTGCGCGCATGCCTTTGCCGCCGTCGCCGTTATGGCGCAGACGGACAATCCCGCCCAGCCCGCCTCCATGACCATGATGGCCGGGCCCATCGATACGCGGATCAATCCCACCGCCGTCAACGATCTGGCCACCACCCGTTCCATCGACTGGTTCGAGCGCAATCTCATCTCGCGCGTTCCCCGCGGCCTTCCCGGCGCGGGCCGCCGCGTCTATCCCGGCTTCGTGCAGCTCAACGCCTTCGTGAGCATGAACCCCAAACGCCATATCGATACCCATATCGACATGTTCGGCCATCTTGCGCGCGGCGATGCTGAAAAGGCCGAGTTCTCCAAGACCTTCTATGACGAATATTTCGCGGTGCTGGATCTCACGGCGGAGTTCTATCTCGAGACCGTGCAGTTCGTGTTTCAGGAGTTTCGGTTGCCCAAGGGCGAACTCACATGGCATGGGGAAAAGGTCGAGCCCGCCGCGATCCGCAAGACCGCTCTCCTGACCGTCGAGGGCGAGCGCGACGACATATGCTCGGTCGGCCAGACGATGGCCGCTCACGATCTGTGCACCAGCATCCGTCCCTACAAGAAGCGGCATCACCTTCAGGCCGGCGTCGGACACTATGGCGTCTTTTCGGGCTCGAAGTGGAAGGGACAGATATACCCGATCCTCCGGAACACGATCATCGCCAACGACTGATCATGGTTACTCGAACCTCGCGCTCGAAAGCGACATGAAAACACTCGAAACCTTGCAGGAATGGCTCGACATGCGAGCCCGTTTTCGAGCCTGCTGCGTGCCTCTGACGCGCGCCTCGCGATTGTAAAATCCCCGCTTTCGGCTATGGTAACTCTTTATTGACCATGTTTTCGGGCCGCTCGCGCGTCTGAAATACGGGGATTAGTCGATGGATCATTCGACCACAAAGGTTCAGACACCGGGGACAACACGTCCCGACGCCCGTGGACTTGAGGGTCGCGGCCCGTCCGCGCGCCTCGGTCGTGGCCGCATTTCCGGCGCTTCCGCGCCGCTCGATCTCGGCGATCCGGGGCCATCCGCCAACGAAATCGCCCGCACCTTCATCAAGACCGGCGTCGACTGGACCACCATCACATGGACCGTCTTCGGCTGGGCCGTCATCGCCACATCGACATGGGCAGGCCTCACCGAGGTCGCGCCGCTCTGGCTGTCGTTCCTGGTGAACCTTTACTTCATGTTCTTCATTTTCGGCACGATGCACGAAGCCTCGCATGGCAATATCGGCCACGGTAAAACCGCATGGCTCAACTCGACACTCGGCTGGATCTGCGGCCATATCAACATGGTGCCCTATCGCGGCTGGGGCGATCTGCACGCCTGGCATCATTCCTATGTGAACGATCCCGCCCTTGATCCCGACGAATGGGTGAACGGCAAAAACCCTTTGAATGTCGTGTTCCGCGCGGCCACCATTCCGCCGCACTATCTGCATTTCTATTTCAGGACTCGCGCTTACGACAAAGTGCGCGGCGGTCGTTTCGCCTATTTCTGGATCGTCATGACCTGGGTCATCGCGCTGGGCATCAGCGGTACGCTCTGGGCCACCACCGGCAATTACAAACTGGCTGTTCTGTGGCCGCTCGCGGGATATATGAACATCTTCATCATGGGCATGATGTTCGTCTGGTTCCCGCATTATCCGCGCGCAGGGCTCGGCCGGACGGATAACAGCACCACCTATGTCTTCCCGCCGCTCGCAGGCGCCTTGCTGCGACCTTTCGATATATGGCAGGCCTATCATCTGGTGCATCACGCCTATCCGCGCGTGCCCTTCTACCGTCAGGGCAAGCTCTTCAAGGCCATCCGCCGCCACATCGAGGCCGACGGTTCGGTGATCGTCGAGGTCTGATCCTTCAACCGTGACCGGTTTCCTTGCGCGCCTCTTCAAGCTCTCGCGCCAGAGTATCTGCCCGATGCTCCGCTGAAATCGCGCGGATATAGAGCACGAAAAACATCGCTGCCAGAAACACACCGCCGATGACGATCAGAACTCCCTGCACGCCATTTCCCCTTTGTCTCAACGCACCATTTCAAAGCCGAGCCGACCCTGCTTGCGCAGAATCGGCCTCTGCATTGCCTTGTCCATCATAGCGAGAAGCCAGCTCGCAATACCAGCCCGTCAGGCCGAGGCATTCACATTTGTCGCGCCCGTCGCGCCCGTCACCGTTGCGCGCAATTTGCACGGCGACAGCGCAAAAGAGCCGATCCCGTCGCGTCCAAGGCTCACCGCCGGGCCTACCGAAATCCAGTGATCCCCATCCGGGCTTGCCTCGAGCGTCACCGTCGCCCCGCCGAATGCGCCCCAGGCCCAGAAGGTTCCCGTGCCGCCGGTCCATTCGATAATCGCCGAACTGCCGTCACTCGTCACGCTATCCAATATCCTCGCCATGTCTGTCCTCACTATGTCCGCGCCAGATTGCGCCCATCAAGTTCGACAGGTTTAGACGAAGATCGTCAGGGTGAGGATAAGTCAGGCAAGACCCAGTCTGACAAATTGCGAATCCGGCGCTTCAAGCGACCTCAGCGCATCGCGCAAGCGCTCCACATAGTCGCTTTCAAGCTTGCTGCCTGCGAGATTGTTCGTCTCGCCGCCATCTTCTTCCAGATCGTAAAGATGGTTGCCCGAGAACCTCGCATAGGCCCAGAAGGGAATCTTGTCGCCGTCCTGCCAGTCCTGACGAATGACGGGGATCTTGCTTCCCGGCATGCGCGACAGAAAAGCGCGGTCGTCGGGCAGCGGCAATTCCTGTTCGCGCGTCAGCATATGCGTCGGCATGGTGGACCAGCGATTGGAGAGCATGGTGAGCGGCGCATTCACCGATTGAGGTGCGCGACCATATTTGTACCGCTTGTCCACATAGTGCACTTCCCGGCCCCAGACGCCCGTCAGCAACCAGTCGCGAATGCCCGTCTTTTCGCCGCGCAGAAGCGGCAAAAGCGAGTGCCCATGCGTACGTTGACGCACATCGACACCGAAGATTTCCGCCAGCGTTGCGAAAATATCCACGCTCGTCGTCAGCGCATCGCAGGTGCCGGGCGCAATGCCGGGATGCGCAATCATCAGCGGAATATGGCCCAGCGTCTGATAGATCGGCACGCCGGGTTTGCCCCAGATATCCTTCTCACCGAGATAATGCCCGTGATCGGTACAGACGATCACCACCGTGTCGTCCCAATGATTGCCCGCATCGAGCGCGTCCATGATCTTGCCGAACCAATGGTCGATCATGGTGAGCTTGCCGCCGTAGCAGGCCCGAACCTGCCTGGCCTGCGCCTCGGTCAACACACCCTTGGCAATCGCGCCCTGCATATAGGGCGGCCAGATCATATGCTCGCCTTCCCAGTCCTTGTCGTACATCGAGGCATAAGGCTCAGGCGTATCGAAGGGCTCATGCGGATCGAACTCGTCGACGAAGAGCATGAAGCGCTCATGATGGGATGCGTTGTCCTCGATCCATTTGGCCGCAGCCCCCATCGTGCGGGGCCCCGGAAAATCCGCTTCGCCCTGAAATAGCTGCGTGATTCATCATAAGGCATGTGGCGTCCGCCACGCTGCTGCAGGGGTGCGCCCATCCAGCTCGGATCCGCCCGCGTCTTCCACTGGTCGCCCTCATGGCCGCGCTGATAGTCCCAGGCCGTGAAATCCACGTGGTAATTCTCCCCACCCGTCTCGAAGAGATGCGGGTGGTCGGAGATCAACTGGGTCACGATGCCCGACTTGCGCAGCTCATAGGTGATCGCATCTTCCCAGATTTCGATCGATCCCCAGGGCCGCCAGAGAAAATCCAGCGCGCCGCACAGGATGTCGTGGCGCGCCGGCATGCAGGGCAGCGAGCCCGTGTGATGCCTGGTGAAGCGCGTCGAACGCGCCGCAAACCGGTCCAGATTGGGCGTGGCGAACTCCTCGCCCCCATAGGCGCCCAGCAAATGGCGATTGAGGCTGTCGAGCAGGATGACAACAGCATTCTTGGGACCGCTGGTCGGCGCAGACTTGGCATCTGTCATGGATTTCTTTTTGAGGTTGTTTTGGGATTTTTTTCCTCTGGACCCAAATTAGCGGAAGCTTCCGCCGAATGTCACCCGATGCCTTGAATTCCGAGGATTTGAACTCCCTTTTGTTCAAAAACATGCCCGGAAATCACGGCGGCATCACCCTCTTCGTCACTAAACTGACATCAAATCTCGCGATCCTCTTGCAAATTTTCGCGGGGCAAAACACGATCTGTTTCTCTGGGGGGTATTGATGCTCAAGACATTTCTGAACTTTATCAAGATTGGCCACGGTGGCGAAGAACTCGGCGCAGATCGCAAACATGCCGCTGCGGCCGCATTGCTGGTGGAAGCCGCCCGTCTGGATCGCAAATTCGATGCCTCCGAGCATGAAGCTCTCAAGAAGATCATCAGCGATAAATTCGGCCTCGCACCCGAAGCCGCACAGGCGCTCATCAGCGTTGCGGAAGGCGAAAACAAGATCGTCTATGACGATCGCATGTTCCTTGACGGGATCAAGCAGGGTTTTACGGAAAAGGAAAAGCTCGATCTTATCGAAATGCTCTGGGAAATTGCCCTGGCCGACAGGAATCTGCATGCGCTTGAAGAATATCTCGTCTGGCACACGGCAGAGGCGCTGGGCATCAGTCACGAGAAAAGCCAGCAGGCGCGCGCCGCCGCGACCGCCAATATAGCCTGATCTGGAGAAATCGGGGATAGTCGCAAATGGCATCGCTAGCCAATCTGACACGATCTTCCGCCTTTGAAGTTGCCGCGAATTGATGAATGCATTGCGCCAGTTTTTTCATATCTTTGATTTTCAGGTCTTGCTGATTTCCACACTCGCGGTCGGCGCCACCTATTTATGCATCAATCATGGCCTGCATTCGGACCTGCCTTCGAGTCTCATCGCGGTGGCTATTGTCTTCCCCATCGTCTTTTCAATCGGCGCCGCCTATCAGCGCCGCGAAGAGGCGCTGAGGAGCCTCTCTGCATTGCGAGCGGGCATTGCCGCCCTCTATTTCGCGCATCGCGACTGGGTAGATGCAGATGATAGCGGGCGACATGCGCCACGCGCGCAATCACTCGGCAGGGCACTCTATGAAGCCGTGCGGCGGGCGCTAATGGCAAAGGCTGAGGAACGGAGCGAAGACAACCTCAGGGTCTATGCGGCGTTTTCGGCCTATTCTCGCAGCCACGAAGAGTTGCGCAATGCTGGCGTCGGCTCGACAGAGATTTCACGCGCCAACAACTTCCTCTGGAGCATGATGAGCGCATTCGAAACGATGCGCATGATCGCCGATTATCGCACACCGGGATCGCTGCGAGCCTTCAGCAGCATCTATCTCAATCTCTTCCCGATCCTCTATGCCCCCTTCTATGCCGACCTTGCCACCAGAGGCGGAGACGTCTTCGGCTATGGGGTGGCGATCGCTTATGCCTGCGTGCTGGTCGGACTCAACAATATTCAGGATCACCTCGAAAACCCGTTCGACGGGATTGGCCAGGATGATGTGAGTTTCGAACCTTTCCCCGAACTCGAAGCCACACCGCCATTTGAAGGCGGTGGGAAAGTCTGAATCATCTTGGGAGGGCCTGGAGGCCAAGTGGTGCCCGGGGGCGGGATCGAACCACCGACACTGCGATTTTCAGTCGCATGCTCTACCAACTGAGCTACCCGGGCATTGCGCTAGAGCTGGGCGTTCTCCAGCGGCTAGGCTTGGGCCTTATAAGAGATTGGCGGGGACCTGTCCAGCGTCGGAAAGGGGCTCAATCGCTTGAAAAAGGGAGAATTTTCGCCCTTTTCGACAGTTCGTCGTTTCACATCAATTTTCAGAGCCGGAATCGTCCATTTCGCCATTCCAGTCGTCCGGCGGTTCGACGGCAGGGATCGCATAAGACCCCTTGAGCCAGCGGTTGAGGTCCACATCTGCGCAGTGCTTGGAGCAAAAGGGATGAAAATCGGGCACCGCCTTCTTGCCGCAAATGGCGCAGGGGCGCGGGCTGCGCAGAGGCACGACATTATCCCCGCGATTTCCCTTGCCGGCCGTCATGACTGCACAACCGCCACGTCAATGCGGTCGCGCGAGAAGGTTGGCTCGCCAACCAGGGTGAGTTCACCGGCGATGCGCCCGCGCAGGCGATCCAGCAAATAGGCATTGCCGCGTTCCAGCCAGTCGATCACGTCGGGCGCGGCGCGCGCGACCAAAGGCCGACCGGGCGTCGCGGAAGCTTCGGCCACCACTTTTCGCATAAGATCATTGGCGACAGTTGCGCAGGTCTTGCGGCGCGGACGGCCTGAAGGGTAAGCAGGCTCGGTCAGGAGCTTGTTCAATGGCTCGCGCACGCGTTTGCGCGTCATCTCGACAAGGCCGAATTCCGACATGCCGGAAATCTGGGTCGGCACGCGATCGTGCGCGAAGCCGACATTGAGCGCTTCGATGACCTTGGCGTTATTCTCGGGCTCGTTCATGTGGATAAAGTCGATGACAATGAGGCCACCCGTACCGCGCAGACGCAGTTGATAGATGATTTCCTCAACGGCCTCGAGATTGATGCAGATGCTCGTATCCTCAAGCCCCGTCGATGCGGTATAGCGCCCCGAGTTGACGTCGATGGCAGTCAGCGCCTCCGTCGTCTCGATGGTGATCCAGCCGCCGGACTTCAGTTCGACGCGCGGCTCCAGCGCGGTCTCGATTTCGCCATCGATATCGTAAAGCGAAAAGAGCGAACCCGGACCGTTGAAAAGCTGAATACGATCAAGCAGTTCCGGCATGGCGCGGCGACAATAGCGCTGCGCCTCAGCGAAGGCTTCGGCGTTATCGATCAGCACCTTGTCTGTGTCCGCGCTGACATAATCCCGCATGGTCTTGGCAACGGGATCGAGATCATGAAAGACGACGCTGGGCGCGGATGAACGTTTTTCGATCTCGCGCACCTTGCGCCATTCTTCGGCCAGCACACGCGCATCGGCGGCGATATCCTCGACCGTCGCGCCAATGGCGGCGGTGCGGACAATGAAGCCTGCGGGCTCGCCCGTCACGCCCATCGAGCCGAAGCGGGCGACCATTTCTTCCACCAGCGCGGTGAGACGTTCACGTTCGGCCTCGTCCTCAATACGACGCGAGAGCGCCACGCCCGACTGGTTGGGGACAAGCACAAGCAGACGACCGGGCAGCGTGACATTGGCCGAGAGACGCGCGCCCTTATCCCCGATGGGATCCTTGACTGCCTGCACCAGAATGGTCTGGCCTTCGGTCACGCAGGCGCTGATTGGCGGAAGGACATGTTCGTCGAGATGGGTCAGTTCGCACAGGCAACGCGCCTCGCGCGCGCCAAGGAAGCCCGCCCTCTCCAGTCCGATTTCGACGAAGGCCGCCTGCATGCCGGACAGCACGCGCTGCACACGGCCAAGAAAGATGTTGCCGAGCAGCGAGTGACCCGCACGGCCTGTCTTGGCCTTGAGATCGTCTTCCATGTTGCGCTCGAGGATGAGTTCAACGGGACGTCCGTTCTCAACCACGGCAACACGCGTCTCGCCGGGGCCAACATTAATCAACACTTCCTCGGACATAAATTTCCTTGAGCGAGCAAGCTGCCTATCTCCGCACAGCTTGTCGCCGACCCTTTTAATTCCCCAATAGGACAATCCTAACATTCTTTCCCGTGATGGATAGTGCCGTTAACACATGAGGCTTAACGGAAATTCGCGCCGTCGAGCAGGGCCTTGACCTCAAAGAGCGGCAGGCCGACCACGCCTGAATAACTCCCGTTCAGCGAACGGATAAAGGCGACTGCGGCACCTTGAATGGCATAGCCTCCCGCCTTGCCCTGCCACTCGCCGCTGGCGATATAGGCCTCAAGCTCGACGTCGGAGAGACGCTTGAGATGGACCCGCGTTTCGCTCACACGCTCCCGCAGGCGGCCCTGAGGATCGATCAGCGCAATCGCGGTATAGACGCGATGGGCGCGGCCCGACAACAGCGCGAGACAAGCGCGCGCTTCGGCTTCATTTGTCGCCTTGGGGAGAATACGCCGACCGCATGCGACCACCGTATCCGCGGCGAGGATAAAGGCTCCAGGCTCTTGCGCCGCAACGGCTTTCGCCTTTTCCACTGCGAGCCTCACCGCGTGAAAACGCGGCAATTCCGCCTTTAGCGGCGTTTCATCAAGATCGGCTGGCCGAACAGCATCAGGCGCGATGCCGATTTGCGCCAACAGCGCGAGGCGACGCGGCGAGGCGCTGGCAAGAATGAGCTTTTGTTTTTCAGAAGTCATGAGCGGGGATCACGCTTTGGGATCAGGAGAGGATGACCATCTCGACTGTACCCGCTATCCCGGTCACTTGAAGCGGTAGGTGATCCGGCCCTTGGTCAGATCATAGGGCGTCATTTCAACCAGTACCTTGTCACCGGCAAGCACGCGAATGCGGTTCTTGCGCATCTTGCCTGCCGTATGGGCGATGATTTCATGATCGTTCTCGAGTTTGACGCGGAACGTCGCGTTCGGAAGCAATTCCGAAACGACACCCGGAAACTCAAGCAGTTCTTCTTTAGACATTCAAATTCCTTTGAGATTTGGCGGGAGAATGGTCACAAAGCGGCCTGAAATCAAGAGTGTGTGCAACGAAAACGCACGGGCCGCGCCGTTCGACACACCAAAAACATCATAAGTTATTGATTTTACAAGACATATTCAGATTTTATCTATTGTGCGGCAATATCGCGGGGCCCGAAGCGCTTGACGAGCAAGGCACGAAGTTCGTCCCGCAATTGGCGATAGGCCATCAGACGCTGTTCGCGCGAACCGATTTCACCCGCCGCAAAGGGATCGCGCGTCGGCCAGAACTCGACCTCGACGGCCTGAGCCTTTGCAAGTTCCTGCACCCGAGCATAGCTTTCCGGCGTCATGGAGATCACAAGATCGAAAGAACCGATGTCGATGGCATCGATGGCCAAGGGGTGATCCTGCGTCATGTCCACGCCGATCTCTTGCATCACCGACATGGCGAAAGGATCGCGCTCGGACGGCTCCAGACCGGCGCTCTCAACAAAAAAGCGTTTGCCATAGAGGTGCTTTGTCAGCGCTTCCGCCATGGGCGAGCGCACAGCGTTGAGATTGCATGTATAGAGCACAGAACCCGGCAGGTTCGCTGACTGCGCACCATTGCTGCTCATTCTGGATTCAACCCTTGATATGCAGCACGCAAATAAGCGTGAACAACCGCCGGGCCGTGTCGAAATCGATCTCGACCTTGCCAGCCAGTCGCGCCTTCAGCAATTCGGACCCTTCGTTATGCAACCCGCGACGGCCCATATCGATGGCCTCGATCTGTGCGGGCGCCGCCGTCTTGATCGCGTCGTAGTAGCTTTCGCAAATCATGAAGTAGTCCTTGATGATCTTGCGGAAGGGCGAGAGCGACAGGATGATCTTGCCGTGATCATTGCCGTTCTCGAGCTTGATATCGAAGACGAGACGATTTTCCTCGATTGCCAGATGCAGCAGATAGGGTCCGCCGTCGCTGCCTTCGGGCGCAAAGCTGTTTTCCTCCAGCAGATCGAAAATAGCGACCTTGCGCTCATGCTCGACGTCCGGACTGCGGCGCGTGACGGTATGCTCGTCGAGCACCAGCTCGGCGATGCGAAACCGCGAATTGCTGTCCAGTGTGTCCAAAACGGAGCGCTCAACCTTTGTTACGTCCCACCTCGCGCCACTCTAAGCCGATTTGAGGGGGAGAGGCGAGAGACCGATTTCTATTTATTGAGCCGGATCGATACCGACCGCCCGTGGGCGTCAAGACCTTCGGCTGTGGCGAGCGCCACGGCAGCCGGACCGATCAGCGCCAGCGAGGCAGGATCGCAACGAACAATCGAGGTCCGTTTCATGAAATCCAGCACATTGAGACCCGAGGAGAAACGCGCGCTGCGGGCGGTCGGCAGCACATGATTGGAGCCTGCTACATAGTCGCCCACCGCCTCGGGCGTATAGCGACCGAGGAAGATGGCTCCTGCATTGGAAATCCTGGCGGCCAGCGGCTCGGGATCGTCCAGCGCAATTTCGAGATGTTCGGGCGCCAGGCGATCGACCAGAGGCACCGCATCGTCAAGCGTCTTGACGATGATCACCGCGCCGAAATCGGCCCAGCTCTTGGTCGCGGTCGCCTCGCGCGGCAACACGGTGAGCTGACGCGTCACGGCCTCTTCGACGCGCGTCGCAAACTCCGCATCATCGGTGATGAGGATCGATTGCGAGCTTTCATCATGCTCGGCCTGCGACAGCAGGTCCGCTGCAATCCAGTCGGGATCGTTATCCCCGTCGGCGACAACGAGAATTTCCGACGGGCCTGCAATCATGTCGATGCCGACCGTGCCGAAGACCTGACGTTTGGCGGCGGCGACAAAGGCATTACCGGGGCCGACGATCTTGTCCACCGGCGCAATCGTCGCCGTACCATAGGCGAGCGCCGCGACAGCCTGCGCGCCACCGACGCGATAGACCTCGTCGACACCGGCGATGCGCGCGGCGGCCAGCACCAACGGGTTCATCTTGTCGTCGGGCGTCGGGACAACCATGACCACGCGCTTGACGCCCGCAACCTTGGCAGGCACGGCGTTCATCAGAACGGAGCTTGGGTAGTTCGCCGTGCCGCCCGGCACATAGAGACCGACAGCGCCGACGGGTGTCCAGCGGTGGCCCAGTTCAACGCCGGATTCATCTGTGAACCGGGCATCTTCCGGCTTCTGGCGCGCGTGATAGGCTTCAATACGGGACTTGGCGAGGCGCAATGCCTCAAGGGTGGCGGGATCGCATTTATCGAGCGCCGCGTCGAGATCGGCATCGGAAATGCGCAAGGTCTCGGGCGTCAGTGACACGCGATCGAATTTGTTGGTGAGTTCGACAAGCGCCTTATCCCCGCGTGCGCGGACATCGGCGATAATGCCCGTCACGACATCGTTCACATCGACCGAGGACTCGCGCTTGGCCGCCAGCAGCACAGCGAAGGCGGCTTCAAAGTTCGTGTCACTAGCGTCCAAGCGAATAGCCATGAGTCAAATACTTGTCAGTTGGTATATCGAGGCGATGAAAGGTCTGATCCTATTCATCATGTGTGGGCAGGTTCGGCGTGTCCCAGACCAGGCCGAGATCAGACAGGTGGGCATCCAGCGCCTCAACCTCAAGCCTGATTTCGCCGCCGCCGGAAAAGACCAGCGTCACAATGCCCGAAGGAGCGTTAAGCTCGTCAAAACGCACCGCCAAGAGGTTCAGCACACCGTCGCGGCGATCCTGAGAAATGTTGCGAGACTTCACCGCCAGCACATTCTCAAAATGGAGCCCGGCACGGGCGCGTTCATGCGCCTTGGCGCCCTTGGGCTCGTTTTCCCAGCGGAAGCGATTGACGACCATGGCGAAGCGGCGCGCGTTCGGCAGAAAGGCGAAATCGCGCACCTGAGCCACCGCATCCTGCAGGCAGGAGGAGATCACTTCAAGGTCGGTCGCATCTTCGGCGCTGAGGCGCAAATCACTCATGTTCCAGTCCCATCAGGCCTTCACGCGCCAGATTTCGGCGCCGCAGGCACTGAGCTTTTCTTCCATACGGTCAAAGCCGCGGTCCAGATGATAGACGCGATTGATCGTGGTTTCACCCTCGGCGGCCAAGGCCGCGATAACCAGCGCGGCAGAGGCCCGCAGATCGCTCGCCATGACCGGCGCGCCGGTGAGGCGTTCCACGCCATGGACCAGCGCCTTGTCCCCATGCAGCGAGATATTGGCGCCGAAGCGAGCCAGTTCCTGCACATGCATGAAGCGGTTTTCGAAGATCGTTTCGGTGATTTCGGATTCACCGTCGGCAATCGTCATAAGCGCCATGAATTGCGCCTGAAGGTCCGTCGGGAAACCGGGGAAGACCTGCGTCACGACATGGGTGGCCTGAAGCTTTTCGCCGTTGCGGGTGATACGGATGCCCGTTTTCTCAGCCTCAACGTTTGCGCCTGCCGCGCGCAGCACGGAGAGCACGGATTCCAGGGTTTCCGGCACGACGCCATCAAGCAGGACGTCGCCACCGGTCATGGCGGCGGCGATGGCATAGGTGCCTGCCTCGATACGGTCCGCCACAACGCGATGGGTTGCGCCATGCAATTTATCCACGCCCTGAACGCGCAAGGTGGAGGTGCCAATGCCTTCGACCTTTGCGCCCATCGCCACAAGACAATTGGCCAGATCGGTGATTTCCGGTTCGCGGGCGGCGTTTTCGAGCACGGTTTCGCCTTCCGCCAAAGTCGCGGCCATCAAAAGGGTATGCGTTGCGCCGACGGAGACGATGGGCGAGCGGATGGTGGCGCCCTTGAGGCCGTTTGGCGCGCTCGCCAGCACATAGCCTTCTTCAAGATCGATTTCGGCGCCGAGCTTCTGAAGCCCCTTCAGATAAAGATCGACCGGGCGCGCGCCGATGGCGCAGCCACCGGGCAGCGAGACCTTGGCCGTGCCGCAACGCGCCAGAAGCGGGCCGAGGACCCAGAAAGTGGCGCGGATCTGGGAGACGATTTCATAGGGCGCAAGCGTCGAGACGATTTCGGGCGTGGTGAGCGCGAAAGTGTCGCCTTCAAGCCTGGCGTGATTGGCGGATTCGCTGCGTTTCACCTGTGCGCCGAGGACGCCGAGCAATTTCGCCAGCGTGCGAACATCGGTGAGGCGCGGGATATTGGTGAGCGTCAGCGTTTCGTCGGTCAGCAGGGACGCGATCATCAGCGGCAGGGCCGCGTTCTTCGCGCCGCTGATCGGGATGGCGCCGTTCAGGCGGTGCCGTCCGCGAATGTGTATCGTGTCCATGAGATCATCCGGTGGGGGCCCCGAGGGGCATTGAGAACCGTCGGGGCAAGCGCCCGGAATATATAAGGAATGGGGCGCAAAGAGTCACGACATGCGCACCGTTCAACCCCCTTATGAACCGGATTTCGGGCCTTTTTCCGACGATTTGGCGTCAGCATTTTGCGCCTTGGCCTGCGCCTTGCGTTTACGCAGATTGGCGCGCAAGGCTTCCGCCTGACGGGCTTCACGGGCCTGCGCGGCGCGGTCGGGGCCTTGCGCGTTGGGGCGGCGGCCACTTTTATTGTCAAAACTGTTCTTGATACGGTCAGGACCGGACATTTCAACCACCGAAAAAGAGAATGAAGCTCAGCGCCCGTATATCAACCAAGTGAGCGCGGGCGTCAACAAAGCTGAATAATAGAGCAAATTGGGGCGGCTTTCCCAGTTGCGCCTGATGCAACCCTGTGGCACTTTCCGCCCGCTTCAGCCGTCCTGCTTCGCGGGACCGGCGCAAAGCGGCCCACGTAGCTCAGTGGTAGAGCACTCCCTTGGTAAGGGAGAGGTCGAGTGTTCAATCCACTCCGTGGGCACCAGCATCCCCCAAAATCCCGTTCAGCCAAGGCTCTCATAAACGGCATCGACCAGCGCGGCATTGCGCGGATTCTGCCAGCGCGGTCCCATGTCGTTCGTGACATAAGCGAAGGCGATGCCGGTCCCGGGGTCGCAGAAGCCGAGTGAGCCCCCTGCCCCGAAATAGCCGAAAGCCTCGGGATTTGGCCCGATGAGGCGCTCCGGCAAGGGCAGATGGAAGCCGAAGGTGTTGACGTGATAGCCATGCGCCGAACCCGGCTCCCACCAGGGGGATTGGCGTTCCAGCGCGGCGACCATCGTGGGGCGGTCGAGCATGGCGTCGTCGGGCAAAGCTTCGCGGATGACGGGAAGGCCCGCCTGATGGGAGAGGAGATGGCGGATGGTTATGCCCGCCTTGCCGTGGGCGGCAAATTCCGGCCTGACGTCGGCGACAGGGGCGTCGAGAGCGAGCGCGCCGCGCTCCACCAGATGAAAAATACATAAGGCTGCCAAGGGTTTACCGACGGAGAAGAAGTTGACGATAGTGTCCTCTTCCCACGGCTTCTCGCGCGCCTTGTCCTTCCAGCCGCCCCAGATATCCACGACGGGTTCCCCGCGAAGCATGACGGAAACGGCAGCGTCGGGCTCGCCGCGTTTGGTGAAATTCTCAAGGAAGGCGGCGCGGACGGGCGCGAAACGGGGATCGCAGATGCCGTCGAGGGGCGTGGATGTGTCTGTGGTCATGGGCGGTTCCGGCTTTTCTTTTCGCCAAGTGTCGCACAAAAAGCGAGGCTCGCCAGCGGCAACGAAGCAGCCTAGTTTGGGCCTATCCCCGGCCCCCGAGAGAGACCCGAGAGACATGAGCGGCGACAAATGGCGGACGATCGAGAGCCCGCAGAATCCTCAAGCGAAAATCTGGGCGGACCTCGACGACGGGCGGGGCATCCGAAAACATGAGCGCTTTATCCTCGCCGGACGCAAGGCTGTACCAGAGGCGCTGGCACGACATGGTGAGCGTTTCCTGCAAGTTATCGTGTGTGATGCGAGTGTTTCCTGCGAGCTTGAACTGCCTCAACACATCGAGCGCTATCGCGTGCCGCGCGCGCTCTTCGACAAGCTCGATATTTCGGGGACGAATTATCCCCTGCTGGTCGGCAAGGCCGCGCCGCTGCCGGAAGCCGACCTCAGCGCGCCGCCGAAGGGACTGGAACTCATCGTCGCGCTCGGCGACCCGAACAACCTCGGCGCACTGATGCGCAGCGCGGCGGCCTTCGGGGCGAAAAAAATAATCCTCATGGCGGAAGCGGCACACCCCTTCCACCCGAAGAGCTTGCGCGCCGGGGCGAACGCCCAATTCGAGCTGGAGCTTATGCGCGGGCCGTCATTGCGCGACTTGAGGCAAGTTCACGGGCCGGTGGTGGCGCTTGATGGGGCGGGGACGGATATGAGCAAATTCAAATGGCCGCGCGATATTCGCATCGTGCTGGGGGAAGAGGGACAGGGCGTGCCGGACGCGCTGAAAGCGGTACGGCTGGCGATCCCGACGACGGGCAAGGTCGAAAGCCTCAACGCGACGGTGGCGGCGAGCCTGGCGCTCTATGCGCATTATATATCTGTAGGCTGAATTTTAACCTCATCATAGGCCGCGAGTGCACGGGCGCGGACCGTGTCGTGATCGACGATGGGATGCGGTAGGTTTCGCCGAGCACGGCACTTGAGCCAAATTGTGGCCAAGAAAAAAGCGCGATCATATCTGAACGCGCTTCTTTCGATTGAAACGAACCACCCTACATTTGGCGGCAATGTCGAAAATTGAGGATCGGTTACATATCAACCCCTGGGTGACTGATTTCTCAAGCCCGCGCACGGGCTCTCGTGTAGGCTGAATTTGGCGCGTCCATTTCTGGATTGCAAGCAATCTTTTGCATCAAAGCAAAACGTTTCTTTTACCTTTTTGTGCCTTACAACAAGGCGTGTCATAATGTCAAAAAATAAGCTTTTAAACTGATAACACGCCCCTAATGCCTTGTAAAATAAGAGAAAATGGCAAAAAAAGTCTTTATAGCCTACCCTTCTCAGCCTCCCGATATAGGACAAACAATAGAGAGGATGGCGGCTGAAGCGCGTCAAACGGACGCAAACATAGAAATTCAAACATGGCGCCGAGAAGATCTGGGCGGCCAGGCACTTACCGCTCCAATTATTGCAGCAATGGAGGAAAGCGACGTTGTTGTCGCTGACATCACAGGCTTCAATTTCAATGTCATATACGAACTCGGATATGCTGTGGGGATTGGAAAACGTGTACTCCCAGTTCGTTATTGCGCCATTAGCGCCGACCTCGAAAAAGCCAATGAGATTGGGATTTTGGACACTCTAATACATGAGCAATATTCTAACTCCTACCAGCTTTATGAACTCATATCCAAGGCACAAACAGGCTCACGAATAGCTACCGACTTCCCGCCCGACGACCATCCCCTCTATCTAATTACGCCCGAACATCGAACTGACGATATCAGCCAAATATTTGTACTCGCCCGAAAAGCAGGACTCCGCGAACGTTCCTTCGACCCATCCGAACAGCCGCGCCTTGGAGCATCCCAAGCCGTCCGGTCCGTAGCGACATCTTCCGGTGTTGTTCTTCCCCTTCTAGGCTCAACAATGGCGGGCGCTGAAAGCCACAACATACGGGTCGCATTCGTCGCCGGCGTCGCACACGGCTTACAAAAACCAACACTGATACTCAAAAAAGGCGGCTGGCCTGCCCCGCTCGATATACGTGACGAAACGGTTAGCTATGACACTGATGCTCAGCTCCGCACCGCGTTTCAAGAGTTTGCGCCACGAGTTCACGACGCTCGCTTTTCCGCTCCGCCAAAACCCCCAGGAAAAAACAATCGTCTTGCTATCCTAAATTTGGGTGATCCGGCTGCCGAGAATGAAGAAGGCCAACTTGCCGATTATTTTTTGGAACGGGATGAATTTCGGCGAGTGCTGAACGGTGACGCAAATGTTGTCGTCGGTCGAAAGGGGTCGGGCAAGACCGCCGTATTCATGCAAGTACGGGATCGATTACGGGCATCACGGTCCAACGTAGTGCTCGACCTCAATCCAGAAGCATATCAACTTCGAAAGCTAAAAGATTTAGTGTTGAAATGCCTAGCCGAAGGTACTCGGGAAGCACTACTC
>JBAQNC010000140.1:0-35515 GCA_049303435.1 Parvibaculum sp.
CTGTTCGGCTTTCTCGCCGCATTTGCTGTGGTCTTCGTGGCGAATGGCGTGATGATCTATGAAGCGGTTTCGACCTTCGATGGGCTGGAAGTGGCGAACCCTTATGAAAAGGGTCGCGAATATAACAGCGATCTCAACGCCATGCAGGCGCAAGAGACGCTGGGCTGGACCTCGACCATCAATTTGGCCGACAATGGACGTAAACATGATGCGCGGCTGGTCGTGACTTTTGTCGACAAGCGCGGCGCACCGCTGAAGCTCCTGCAGATCAGGGCCGGGTTCATCAGGCCTGTCGTGGGCGGTATGGATCAGTCGAAGATGATGAACGAGACAGCGCCGGGACGCTATGAGGCCGATTTCAATCTGGCGGCTGGCGGCAACTGGATCGCGCAGATTTCGGCGCGAGGTTCAAACGGCGAAAGATTCGCCGAAAAGAAGCGTGTATTTGTGCACGACTAAGGGCAGGACATGAGCGACATCGCGAGTCCGGCATTTCTGAGAACAGGTTTTCGGGCAGACCCTGCCATGTTTGTGCGCGAAGACGCGGACAGGCATGAGGCGCGGCTCGACCTTGTGGTGCAGGGCATGCATTGCGCGGGCTGCATGCGCAAGATCGAGCGCAATGTCGGCGAAATGCCCGGCGTCAAATTCGTGCGCGCTAATCTGTCCACAAAACGCGTGACTGTGCGCTGGGACCCAGCCATTGCCAATGCGGGCGCCGTGGTGGACAAGCTCGCCGACGTCGGTTTCGACGCGGTGCCCTTCGATCCCCGGCTCGTCGGCGCGCTCGACGACCGCGATATGACGGTGTTGCTGCGCTCGCTGGGCGTGGCGGGATTTGCCGCCGCCAACGTGATGCTGCTTTCCGTCTCGGTCTGGTCCGGCGCGCTTGGCGGCATGGAACTGGCGACGCGGGCGCTTTTTTATTGGGCCTCGGCGCTCATCGCCTTGCCCGCCATTGTCTATGCCTCGCAGCCTTTCTATCGTTCCGCCTATGCGGCGCTGCGCAAGGGCCAGATGAACATGGATGTGCCGATCAGCCTGGCGGTGACGTTGGCGACCGGCATGAGCTTCATCCAGACGATGGTCAATGCGCAGCATGTCTATTTCGACGCCAGCCTGACGCTGCTCTTCTTCCTGCTGATCGGGCGCTATCTCGACGCGCAGGCGCGCCACAAGGCCTGCTCGGCGGCGCAAAACCTGCTCGGGCTTCGCGCTGTCGCCGCCAATCTTGTCGAGGCCGACGGCACGCGGCGTTCGGTGCCTGTCGAAAGTCTCGAACCCGGCATGCGGATCGAAGTGGCGGCAGGGCAGCGCTTCGCCGCCGACGGCGTCGTCGAGACGGGCATGAGCGATGTTGACTCAAGCCTTGTGACGGGCGAAAGCCTGCCGCATGCAGTCAGTATCGGCAGCCCTGTCTTCGCCGGGACGCTCAATATCTCCGCGCCCATGATCGTCACCGTGACGGCGCGCGACGAAACCTCGCTGCTCGCTGAAATCGTGCGGCTGATGGAAAATGCCGAACAGGGACGCTCGGCCTATATCCGCATTGCCGACCGTGCCGCGCGCATCTATGCGCCCGCCGTGCATATTCTGGCGCTGATGACTTTCCTCGGCTGGCTCGCGATGAGCGCGGGCCTCGTCCATTCGGTGACCAACGCCATTGCCGTGCTGATCGTCACATGCCCCTGTGCGCTCGGTCTTGCCGTGCCTGTGGTTCAGGTGATCGCCACGGGCCGCTTGCTGCGCCGCGGCGTGCTGGTGAAATCGGCCGATGGGCTTGAACGCCTTGCCCAGATCGACACGGTGGTCTTCGACAAGACCGGCACGCTGACGCTGGGACAACCCAGTCTGGTGAACCCCGAGGCGCTGTCGCCTGCCGAGATGAGGCGCGCGGCCTCGCTCGCCCGCAGCAGCCGCCATCCGCTGGCGCGCGCGTTGGTGGAACACGTTGGCGACATGGCGCTGCAGGATGTCAGCGACATCAAGGAAGAACCGGGGCAGGGCCTTGAAGGCTGGATGGGTGGCGAGCGTATTCGTATCGGTCATCGCGCCTGGGTCGGCGGGCAAGCGGAGACGGGTGCGCATACGGGTTCGGAACTCTGGTATCGCCACGGCGACGCCGATGCTGTCTGTCTGAAGTTTGCCGACCGGATGCGACCCGATGTGGCCGAGACATTGGCCGAGATCAAGACGCGCGGCCTCAAGATCGTGCTGCTGTCGGGTGACCGGATCCCCGCCGTGGAAGAGGCGGCGAAACAATGCGGGCTTGACGACTGGCATGGCGAAATGCGCCCCGACGCCAAGGTCGCCATGCTCAACCGTCTTGCAGAGAACGGCGCGAAGGTCCTGATGGTGGGCGACGGGCTCAACGATGCACCTGCCTTGCGTGCGGCCCATGTCTCCTTCTCGCCGGCGAGCGCGGTCGATATTGCCCAGACGGCGGCGGATTTCGTCTTTCAGGGCGAGAAGCTGGAACCGCTGATCGAAGCGCTGGATGTTGCGCAGGCATCGCGCCGCATCGTTTCGCAGAATTTTGGGCTGGCGATTGCCTATAATGTCGTGGCGGTGCCGCTGGCGATGGCGGGCCTCGTGACGCCATTGATCGCCGCCGTCGCCATGTCGAGTTCGTCGATCACCGTGACGCTGAACTCGCTGCGACTCAACCGGCAACGTCGCAAGGACGAGCGGCCATGAATGTGCTGATCTATCTTATTCCCGCCGCGCTCTTCCTCAGCCTGCTTGGCCTCGGCGCCTTCCTCTGGACGCTGAACTCCGGTCAATATGACGACATGGAAGGGGATGCCGAGCGCATCCTCTTTGATGACGACGACAAGCCGCTGCCGTGAAGCCTATTCGACGATCGGGTTCTTCAACTCGCCGAGATAATCGACCTTGATATGGACTGTCTCGCCGGGCTGGAGATAGGTCCGTGCGCGTCGTTCCTGTGCGATGTGATGTTCGATCACCCAATGGGTGACGGGCTTCCACCAGCCGCCGACGAGCCAATTCAGGACTCCCACGGCATAGGCAGACTTGTTGACGCCTTTGAAGATCGTGCCGTCGGGCGTGCCTGCAAGAATGCCGGTGCGCGCGGGGATCACGTTATCGGCAATCGGCAGACCGACCTGTTTGCCTTGATACGCCCATGTGAGAGGTTGGCGTGAAAGAGTTTGGCGCAGCAATTCGTCGAAATCCCAGATCGCTTCCGTCTGGTTTGCCGATTGCTTCAACGCGCCATTGCGATAGAGGCGCAATTCGACCTGGGACACGAAGCGTCGCAGATCGCGCGGGATGACGAAGAGATTGCCGAGCGGCATATAGCCCGGCGCGCTCTTGCCGGTGGTGAAACCTTTGCCTGAGGTGACGTCGGAAGGATCGATATGGCGCATGAGCCGCGCCCGGTCCGTCACGTCGTTGCAGAGGACAAGACCCATGCGCTCGACAGGAAGGGAAATATCCGTGTCTACAAGCGTGACGAAACAGAGTTCGACTTCATAGTCGAGCAAGGCATCGCCTTTGGGGATTGTCGTGTTGAAACCGGTTGGCGCGACTTCCTTGGGGAAAAGGAACGGGCCGTCGGTGACCGTCGATTCCCGGGCATGTTCGGGGAAGTTCGTGCCGACCGCGATATGCGAGGCATTGAGCGCAACCGGCATGGTGAGCCGTGACAGCGGCAGGGTCACGACAGGTTTGCTTTGCGCCAGGGCCGCCAGAGCGTCATATCCCATCTCCTTATAGGCCGCGAGGGGATCGGTGATGTCAGGGCCGAGGAGGGCGGTAATATCGACGCCGGTGACATGGTCGGCGTCATAATCGGACACGAGGATGAGATGATATGTGCCGACGTCGATACTGCGCGCGAAAGTGAGGGCGTCATTGGCAGGCGCAATCGCGAGGAAGCCCGCCGTGGCCGCGCTTGCTACCGTCATCATGTCCATCTCGATTTTCCTCTCGGTCCGATTGTTTACTTAAGAAGCAGCCAGACGCCGCTTGTGTTGACGAGCGTCAGGATGGTGGCGCCGAAGAGATTGGTATCGACGAGATAGATATTGCCGAGAATATTGAAATGGAAAGGTTTGATGCCATTCACATCCTTCAGTGCGCCGCCAAATATTTTCATGGAGGCGAGCGTCGAGAAGAAGGCCACGATCCAGACATAGTTGAGAAGAGCGGCGACCCAGATATGCGTGTGATAGTCCGATGAGGTCGCCCATAGCAGATAGAGGATGACCATCGAGACGCCCGACTGGCTAAGCACCTGCCAGACGACATGGAAGCGCGCATGCGGCGGCCAGAGCGGATTGGTCGCATGCGTCTTGTTGAAATCCGCAAAGATGGGGCCGATGGCGATGGCCGTTCCGACAAGCGTGAAGAGCAGGCGCGACACGAGGGTTTGATCGTAAAAGCTTTCCATGAGTGTTTCCTCAGATGAGACCGTGATAGGAGCCGCCGTCGAGTTGCAGGTTCTGGCCGGAAATGAACCCGGCCTGCGCGCTGCACAGGAAGGCGCAGGCGTCGCCGAATTCCGACGGGTCGCCCATGCGCCTGGCGGCGATGGAATTGGCGATTTCCGCGCGGGCTTCTTCGTAGGTGATCTTGTTGAAGGCCATCGACAATCTGGCCATCTGCTGCTGGCGTTCGGTGTCGAAGCGTTCCGGCAGCATATTGTTGATCGTGACGTTGAAGGGCGCGACATCGACCGAGAGGCCCTTGCACATGGCGGTGAGGCCGGAGCGCGCGGTCGTCGACAGCCCCATGACGGATCGCGGCGACTTGACCATCGCTGACGTGATGTTGACGATGCGCCCGAAGCGGCGTTCTTTCATGCCCTCGATGAGGCCCTTGATCATGAAGACCGGCGCGAGGAGATTGGATTGCAGCGCACCCTGCCAGTCGGCCTCTTCCCAATTCTGAAAATTGCCGGGCGGGGGACCGTCGTTGTTGTTGACGAGGATGTCGGCGTCGGGACAGGCGGCGATCAGTTCGGCGCGGCCTTCAGCCGTATTGATATCTGCGCGCACGGCTGTGACGCTTCCCCTGGCGACGCTGCGAATATGGTCGACCGCGAGGCCAAGGTTTTCCTCCGAGCGGCCATTGATGACGACATCCGCGCCCTCGCGCGCCAGCGCATAGGCGCATGCCTGCCCGAGGCCGCGTGATGAAGCGCAGACAATCGCCTTGCGTCCGCTCAATCCGAGATCCATGTCATGCCTCCTGTGTCGTGCGTGCGAGCACTTGTGAAATATGTCGAGCGAGATGTGCGGCGTGACCGGAAACAACAGCTTCAAGGCGCGAGGCGATGTGCCCGTCAGGGCGAATGAGAACCGCACCGCCATCCGGCAGGCCGGTCGTGTGGCTCCAGTCCTGCTTATCGTCCGTATAGTGCACGCCGAATTGCAGGGCCGGGAGGTTCATGCTCGAAGCGGCATAGGCCCAATCGTCCGCGTCAGGCCCCGCCAGCAGAGTGAAACCTTGGGGAGGGAGCAGCGCGAGCAATGATTTTACCTCATTGTCATGCGTCACCCAGCGATGGGGGACATGCGCTCCCGGCTCCCACGAGGGGATGTAGTGGCTGATGTCCGTCTCCGCGCCGGAAATGAGGTCCGGTGCGCCAATGACGGCGGGCGAGGCATAGCGATAGCCGAGTTGCAGATTGAAGCTGTCGAAATGCGGACGCTGCGCCGCGACGGCTGTCTTGAGCGTTTCGCTTGTGTCCATCTCGGCCAGCACGGAGGCATATTGCGCCTCGGCCTTTTCCGGATCGAAGCCGAGGATGACGGCAAGAAGGTCGAACATCTTGGCCGCGTTGGTGAGGCTTTGCTCGCTATTGACCAGCGCCACGGGACGGCGCTCCGCCTCATAGGTGTCGAGGAGGGCCTCACCCGCCTCGCCCTTGACAACGGCGGCGAGTTTCCAGGCGAGGTTCTGTGCGTCCACCGCGCCGGTGTTGAGGCCGAGACCGCCGGTCGGCGGAAAACGATGGGCGGCATCACCCGCCAGGAAGATGCGGCCCTTGCGATAGTGCTCGGCGATCCGGGCGGACATGACCCAGTTGCTGATGTTGCGCACGTCTATGCCACCTTGGGGCACGCCGATGGCGTCGTCGATGAGTTTGAGACAGGTCGCTTCGTCGAAATCATCGGCACTTTCGCGCGCGGGGTCGAAAGGATGCATGAGCACCCATGTATTGGCGCGATCATAGGCGATGAGGACGCCGGTCGTCTTCGGATCGAACAGGAAATAGAGAACGCCGGGACGGCTGTCGGTGAGCGCGGTGAGATCAGCCTCGAAATGGATCATTACATAATGCTGGAGGGCCTCCGGGCCTTCCATGCCGATGCCGAGCGAGGAACGGATGCGCGAACCTGCACCATCGGCGGCGATGACATAGGCGAATTCGGTGTGCGATCGCGCGCCGCTGTCAGCATCTTCGAGAAAGGCGGTTACGCCATCGGCGCTTTCGGTGATTTCGAGGCAGGCAAGCCCGCGTGAAAAATGGATGAGCGGTTCGGCCTCTATCGCTTCGTCCAGCGCGGCCTCGAATTTGGGCTGCGGAATATTGGTGAGCGGATAGGGCGTATGTTTGAGCGCCGCCTCGTCCTGACGTTCATATGGCAGGGAACCGAATTCCGGTCCGCTCAACGTGCCCATGAAGCGGACCCAGCCGCCGTCATTGGCGTCTGCGCCGATGGCGCGCAGCGCCTCTGCCGAAACGCCGATGCTCTCGCAAATCTCAAGCGTGCGCGGATTGACTGCATGGGCGCGCGGGGCGGTGAGGCGGGTCTTGCGCCGGTCGATGAGGTGCGTCGCGACGCCGTGCCGGGCCAGAAGAAGGGCGGCCAGCTGGCCGACGGGTCCGGCGCCGACGATCAGGATTTGAGGCTCTGTCATCATTTTGCTCATAAATGAGAGTATTCTCAATTTTGAGACTTATATCAATTTTATCTTTTGTCAACCCCGTCGATCGGTTATGCTTCGTCGGAAGTGAATGTGGAGTGATGCCTTGATGAATGGACATTTTGGCGCCCTTGCGACGGGTGGCGGCAAAAAGGAACGCACGCGCGCGGCCCTGGTGGACGCTGCCGTGAGGGTCGTGGCGGAAAAGGGCATGGAGGCGCTGAAGATCAGCGACATCACGGCTGCCGCGGAAATGGCGAACGGCACGTTCTACAATCACTTTCATGACAAGGACGAAATCCTGCGCGAAGCCGCCTATGGCATCGCCGTCGAGATCAGTCGGCAGCTCGATGCCGGTATGGAGGGGATCGACGATGCGGCGCTGCGCGTCGCAACGGCGACCACGCGCTTCATCGAGATTGCGGTTGATTCACCGGATTGGGCTGCCGTGCTGCTCGGCAGCGTCGATCATGTGCCGCAGTTGAATGACGATGTGGACGCATATTTGCGTAGCGATCTGGAACTCGGCGTGACGCAGGGGAAGTTTGACGTTGAGGTGACAAGATTTCTTGTCGATCAGATCATGGCGCTGATCGGCGCGGCGCTGCGAACGCAGTTGAAAAGCGGGGCGGATGTGGACGTCACGCGACAGGTGTGTGAAAATATCCTGCGCCTGCTGGGCTTGACGCCCGCAAAGGCGCGCAAAATTGTGGCCTCTGTCCACCGCGCGACCTGAAATTTCCCAATCCCGTGATATAAGGGCTGAAACAATACGTCTGCCACAGGACGCAGATTTCGGTCGGGATGACGGGGCATGTTCTCATATATTTTGCCGTGGACGGAATTCGCATTCTGCGTCGGGCTGATTGCCGTTGCGGGCGCGATCCTGGTCAAGCAGGGCGATAATATCGCGAAACTGACGGGACTGTCGCGCTCATGGATCGGACTTGTGCTGTTGGCGAGCGCCACGTCGCTGCCCGAACTCTTTGCGGGCGTCAGCGCCGCTTCGCTGGCGGATGCGCCCAATATAGCGGTGGGCACCGTGCTCGGCAGTTGCATCTTCAATCTTGTGATGCTGGTGCTGATGGACGAGTTGAGCCGCGATGAGCCCATGTATCGTCGGATCGACCAGGGTCATATCCTGACGGCGGGATTCGGCGTCATCATGATCGGCGCGGTCGGAGCATTCGTTTTGCTGGGGCCGCAGAGCACGAGCTTTCAGTTCCTGCATATCAGCCTCTACACGCCCTTTATCATCGTCATCTATCTGATCGCCATGCGCGCCGCCTTTCACTATGAACGTCGCACGCGGGCGCAGCAGGATGAGGAGCAGTCGCCGTTGGACATGAGCTTGCGTGAAGCCGTGCTACGTTACCTCGGCGCGGCGGGCGTGGTGGCACTGGCGGGAAGCTGGCTGCCTTTCATCGGACAGAACCTTGCCGACCTTATGGGATGGCAGGAAAGTTTTGTCGGCACGCTGTTGATCGGCGGCGCGACCTCTGCGCCGGAGTTTGTGGTGACGATCAGCGCCTTCCGCCTCGGCGCGGTCGATATGGCGATCGGCAATGTGCTGGGGAGCAATCTCTTCGACATTCTCATTCTGGCGATCGACGACATTTTCTATACCAAGGGTGCGCTGCTTTCGTCGGTCGCGCCGGCCCATGCCGTCACCGCTTTCGGCGCCATGATAATGTCGGGCATTTTCATCGTCGCACTGCTTTACAGGCCCGAGACGCGACTGCGCGGCACCATCGGCTGGGTCAGCCTGTCGCTGTTGGTCGTTTATGTCTTCAGCTCTTACGCCATCTATATGCATGGCAATTGAGCGCGATGAATTTATGCTACAAACAATCAACCGAAACTGAACAATACCGGGAGCCCACCTATGGCCGAACTCTTTGACAAGCTGACATTCACGCGCGGTCCGGCGATGAAGAACCGCTTCATGCTGGCGCCGCTGACCAACCTGCAGAGCCATGTGGACGGCACCATGTCGGATGACGAATTCAACTGGCTGACCTATCGCGCGACAGGGGGCTTCGGGCTCGTCATGACCTGCGCCGCGCATGTGCAGGCGGTGGGGCAGGGATTTCCCGGTCAGATGGGTATTTTCTCCGACGATCATCTGCCGGGACTGACGAAGCTGGCGGCGAAGATCAACGCGGAAGGCGCGACCTCTTCGGTGCAACTGCATCATGCCGGGATTCGCAGCCCCAAGGATCTGATCGGCGAGCAGCCGCGCGGGCCTTCGGATGATGCTGAAACCGGCGCGCGCGCCTTGACGCTCGACGAAGTGGAAGGACTTGTCGAGGATTTCGTCGCTGCGGCAGTGCGCGCCGAAAAGGCAGGTTTCGACGGCGCCGAAATTCATGGCGCGCATGGCTATATCCTTTGCGCTTTCCTGAGCCCGGAACTCAACAGCCGCGAGGACCGCTATGGCGGCTCGCTGGAAAACCGGATGCGCATCATCAGGGAAATCATGGCGGGTATCCGCGTACGTACGGGAACGAATTTCCAGCTTGGCTTGCGCCTGTCGCCGGAACGCTTCGGGCTGAAGATGGGTGAACAGATCGAAGTCGCTGCCGCGATGCTCGCCTCAGGCGATCTCGATTATCTCGACATGTCGCTCTGGGACACTTTCAAGGCGCCGGTCGAAGAGGAATATGCGCACAAGCCGCTGATCGACTGGTTCACCGAGTTGCCACGCGGGAAAACACGCCTCGGCGTCGCGGGCAAGCTGATGAGCGGCGAGGATTGCCGCCGAGCGCTCGGGCGCGGCGCTGACTTTGTGTTGCTGGGCCGCGCTGCGATCCTGCATCACGACTTCCCCAAAAAGGTGGAGGCCGATCCCGATTTCAGGTCGATCTCGCTGCCCGTGACGCGGGCGCATCTGCGCAACGAACGCCTTGGGCCTGCCTTCATCAAATATATGAGCACCTGGAAGGGCTTCGTCGTGGAAGAGGAAACGGAAGCGGCGAAATAGGGTCCAGGTTCAGGTCCCTGTTTCCATCGGAAGCTCCGGGTCGCGGCACCATTCGGACATTGAGCCGTCATAGACGGCAATGTCCGTCGCCCCAAGACGTGTGAGAGCAAGCGCATCCATCGTGGCGGAAATGCCGCCACCGCAATAGCAGATGATGCGCCGACGCTTGAGCGCATCGACGGCCTCGAACAGAGGGCGCAATTCGTCCGCGCTCCTGAATGTGCCTTCCTTGTTCAGAAGGGCGGCATAGGGGACATTCTTGCTGCCCGTGATATGGCCTTTGCGGCCATAGCTCATCGCACCTTCACCGCTGAAGACATCCGGCGACAGCGCATTGATGGTGCAGACAGCCTCGTCGCCGATGGCGTCGAGAACGGCCTGCTTGTCGGCCCAGGCAGCAGGATTGGCGGTAAGCGAAAGCACGGCGGGGGCATATGACTGTCGTCCTGTGGCGACGGCGCGGCCTTCGGCCTTCCATTTGCCGAAGCCGCCGTCGAGCGCCGCCACATCGTCAAATCCCATCGAACGAAGCATCCACCAGGCCCGCGTCGCCCACATGGGAGTCGTGGTGGCATAGACGACGACGCGATTGCCCCCCCGAGATGCCCGCCGCGCCAAGTCCTTTGGCGAGATGATCGGCGGATGGCATGGTGAAGGCGAGCTTCGATGTCGTGTCGGAGAGGTCATTGATGAGGTCGATGAAAGCCGCGCCCGGCACATGGCTTGCTTCATAATCGGAAAGCCCGCTCTCGATCGTATAGGGACCAGCCTTCGACGGACGAAGATGAACGGTGGCGTCATAAATTCGCAATGCAGGATCTTCAAGATTTTCTGCAAGCCACTCCGTCGAGACAAGTCCCGTGCCATCCCATTTGTTCATGCTGTTTCCCTCGATTGTCTGGCCGGATGGTTCAAAATTTCGCCGTATTGATCGTGCAATTTTCTGACAACAAGTATGGCAGAGGAAGTCCCGCGACAAAACCTGTATCGGGGTGTTGTCTTGTGTGCGTTGCACAAAGTGCTTTATGCGTATCAATCAGATTGAGTGCTTGTGTCACAGCAAGGTGACGCATTTTGGATAGGGATTGGCGTATTTATATGGTTCACTTAATTTCAGGATAGCTGCTTAAAAGAAGAGGAAGCTGAGATGAAAAAGCTCACCCGTTTGTCTTTGTTGTGCGCTGTGCCGATGTTGGCGGCGGCAATGGCAATGCCCGCCATGGCTTCTCCCGGTCCGGATATCAAGACAGGCGCCGACCTTGTGAAGGCCTGCCAACTTTCCGTTGCTGGCGACAAGAGTCAGTCAGGCCGCATTTCCGCAACGGCGTGCAATCAATATCTCGCAGGCGTCGTAGTGGCCGTCGCCAATTCGGCGGAAGCGGGCAAGCCGCTCATGCTCTACCGACTGGGAGCGGAGCACAACGAGTCCGTCTGCTTCAGGCTGCCGGATGTTCTGAAATATGAGGAATTCGCCGGGCTGGTCGTCGACTATGCAAAAGCCCACCCGGAACTGGAAACGCGCCCTGCGGTGGAACTCGCCGGGCGCTCTCTTTCAAATAAATATCCTTGCCCGGAATAAAATTCCGCGCCTGAACGAGTGGGGCTGATTTCCCGTTCGTTCAGGCCGGAAGATTCTGGTTGATCCATTGCTTCAGCATGGGCGCGGTCATTGCGCCGCTGTGGCGCGTGATTTCCTTGCCGCCGCGCATGAGGATCAGCGTCGGAATGGCCCGAATGCCGAATTTTGCGGCGATATTCTGATTGGCTTCGGTGTCGAGCTTGCCGAAGCGCAATCTGGGTTCGAACTCGCCAGCCGCCGCCTCGAAGACGGGCGCCATCGCCCGGCAAGGGCCGCACCATGACGCCCAGCAGTCGATGAGCAGTGGCAAATCTTCCGCTCCTGCATGTTTTGCGAAATTTTCACCTGTAAGCGTCACGGGATGGCCGGTGAAAAGGGCCGACTTGCATTTGCCGCATGTCGGATGGGCATTCAGGCGGTCTTCCGGCACACGGTTTGTCGCGCCGCAGTGGGGGCACGGAATGTGGAGGGTCTTGGACATTTGAACCTCATCGGATCAGGACAATTGTCACCAATATAGGAAGCCGGGCGGGCCTGCCCAATGCGGCAAGATGGACGCGCCAAGAGGGCCGATTCGTGGCATGATGCCCTTGAGATAGAATCCAACCCCGATTTCGATTAATTTCGTGAGCAAAGCTGGCAAGAATTTGAAATTCGTGACGCTGACAATGAACCCGTCGATCGATCTTTCGACCTCGGTGGATCGGCTGATGCCGTTCAACAAGTTGCGCTGCGCCGAGCCTGAACGCGAACCCGGCGGCGGCGGCATCAATGTGGCGCGCATTCTGGGCCGGTTCGATCGTGACGTGCTGGCTGTCTATGTGGCCGGCGGCGCGGAAGGGGCGTTTCTCCGACAACTCGTGGAGCGGGCGGGGATCAGGGACCTTGTGATCGCGACGGAAGAGGAAACTCGCGAAGACATAACCGTCTTCGAACGGGAAACCGGTAATCAGTTTCGCTTTGTCATGCCGGGGCCTCATCTGGCTGAACCCGTCTGGCGGGAGGCGCTTGACGCTCTCACCCGTCAGACGCCGGATGTGATGATTGCGAGCGGCAGCCTGCCCGGCGGCGTGCCCGATGATTTCTATGCCAGAGTTTGTCACGCCGCGAAGTCGATGGGCGTGCCGGTGGCGATTGACGCTTCCGGGATCGCGCTCAAGTCTGTACTTGATGAAAGACCCTGGCTTATCAAACCGAACCTCAAGGAGTTTCGCGAGTTGGCCGGCGTAGCGCTCAAGACCGAAGCGGAGCAGGCAAGTGCGGCGCGCGACCTCATCGAAGCTGGCAGGGCGGAGATCGTGGCGCTGACGCTCGGCGATGCAGGCGCGATGCTCGCCACCCGCGATGGCGCTTGGGTGGCATGCCCGCCCAGAGTGAAAGTTGTAAGCACGGTGGGTGCAGGTGACAGCTTTCTCGCCGTGCTGACGATGGAATTGATGGCAGGCCGCACGCCTGACGAAGCGCTGGTGCGCGGTGTGGCGGCAGGCTCGGCAGCTCTGTTGAAGCCCGGCACCGATCTTTGCTGGCCCGACGATGTGGACCGTCTGGTCGCCGACGTGACGGTGCGCAAACTGGAGGCATGACAAGAGAGATGTCGATGGCGTGGCGCGTTTTGTCATGTTGCCAAGGTGGCTAATAGGGAATGAAATACAAAGTTGAAATGAGAGGGCGCATTTGTGATGAATGAACATGGCGAACCCTGAGGCGAAGAAAAACACAGGCGTCGTTGTTTCCGTTCGTGGCAGCGTGGTGGATGTGCGTTTCGATGCGCATTTGCCGCCCATCTATTCCGTCCTGCGCACGGGGCCGGGCAATAACATCATCATCGAAGTGATGGCGCAGCGCGATGCGCATCATGTGCGCGGCATTGCCATGACGCCGACGCAGGGTCTGGCGCGCGGCATGATTGTCGAAGACACGGGCGGGCCGCTGAAGGTGCCGGTGGGACGCAACATCCTGTCGCGCATGTTCGATGTGTTTGGCGACACGATCGACAGCAATGCGCCGCTGGACGATGTGGAATGGCGGCCTGTGCATAGCGCTCCGCCGTCGCTGGCCCGACGTTCGACCAAGTCTGAAGTCTTCGAGACGGGTATCAAGATCATCGACGTGTTGCTGCCGCTGGAGCGCGGCGGCAAGGCAGGGCTCTTTGGCGGCGCGGGCGTCGGCAAGACAGTGCTGCTGACCGAGATGATCCACAACATGATCGGGCATCATGGCGGCGTCAGCATTTTCTGCGGCATTGGCGAACGCTGCCGCGAGGGCGAAGAGCTTTACAATGAAATGAAGGAAGCTGGCGTCCTGCCCAATATGGTCATGCTTTTCGGGCAGATGAACGAACCGCCGGGGAGCCGCTTCCGCGTCGGCCATGCTGCGCTGACCATGGCGGAATATTTCCGCGACGATGAGCATCGCGACGTGCTGCTGCTGGTGGATAATATATTTCGCTTCATTCAGGCAGGCATGGAAGTCTCCGGCCTGATGGGGCAGATGCCCTCGCGCCTCGGCTATCAGCCTACAATGGGAACGGAACTTTCGGGGCTGGAAGAACGGATTGCCAATACCGATACGGGCGCGATCACATCCATTCAGGCGGTCTATGTGCCCGCCGACGATTTTACCGACCCGGCGGCGGTTCACACATTTTCGCATCTTTCCGCCTCGATCGTGCTGTCGCGCAAGCGCGCGAGCGAAGGCCTGTTTCCGGCGGTCGATCCGCTGCAATCCAATTCCAAGATGGCGACGCCGGGTATCATCGGCGAGCGGCACTATGCACTGGCGCAGGAGATACGCCGGACGCTGGCGCAATATGCCGAACTCAAGGACATCATTGCCATGCTCGGATTGGAACAGCTTTCGCAAGGCGACCGCAATATCGTGCTGCGCGCGCGACGGCTGGAACGCTTCTTCACACAGCCGTTCTTTACGACCGAGCAATTCACCGGCATGGCGGGCAAGCTCGTCAGTCTGGAGGATGCGCTTGATGGCTGTGAGCGCATTCTGAATGATGAATTCAAGGATTATCCTGAAAGTGCGCTTTACATGGTCGGTAGCGTGGATGAGGCCAAGGCAAAGCTGAAGCCTCAACAGGAGGTGGAGCATGCCCTCGACGCGCATGGCGCTTAAGGTGCTTTTGCCTTTTCAGGTTTTTGTCGAAAAGACGGATGTAACCCGTATTGTCGCCGAGACGCCGCGAGGGGCCTATGGCCTCTTGCCCAACAGGCTTGACTGTGTGGCGGCGCTGACGCCGGGCATATTTACCTATGAAACGGAGGCTGACGGCGAGGTTTTTCTGGCAGTCGATGAGGGCGTGCTGGTGAAGACAGGGCCGAATGTTCTGGTCTCGGTGCGCCGCGCGCTCGAAGGCGCAAATCTCGCGCAATTGCGCGCTGAAGTCGAACGGGAGTTTCTTGTGCTGGACGAGCACGAAAAAAGCGTCCGGCTTGTTTCCGCCAAAATGGAGGATGATCTGATCAGGCGGCTTGCGGGGTTGCGCCATGACCGATGAAGATCCGCACGATCCGACAAGGCCGAGGCCCACGCTGAGCGAGCAGGTGGGGGCCAAGGCGACACGAAAGATCAAGGCGCGACGTCATGCAGGGCAGAGCGTCTGGTTTGGGCTGGGCATGATGGGGCTGGTAGGCTGGACGGTCATGATACCGACGCTGATAGGCGCGGCGCTGGGCAGATGGATCGACAAGCACTATCCCGGTGTCCATCATTGGACGCTGGCGTTGCTGGTCGCAGGGCTCGTTATAGGCTGTGTCAGCGCGTGGTACTGGATCGCAAAGGAGGATCAGGCCATAGGCCGGGAACAGGAAGATGATGATGAATGATCCCATGAGCCTCAATCTTGCGGGTCTTGATGTTGTGGGTCTGACATTGGCGCTGCTGGTCGGACTTGCATTGGGCTGCCTCTTTTTTGGCGGACTGTGGATGACCGTCAACAAGGGCATGAAATCGGCGCGGCCCGCGCTATGGTTTTTCGGCAGTCTCATCCTGCGCACGGGTGTGAAGATCGGCGGCTTCCTTCTTGTTTGCCGCGACGACTGGGCACGCTGGATTCTTTGTCTTCTGGGCTTCACGATTGCACGCTTTGTCGTCAAGGGATGGACAGAGCGGCAGGATGTTGCCGCGGCGGCCGACGAGCGGGAGTTGCCTCATGCACCTTAGCCCTGACGAGATGATCTTCTGGCAGTACGGGATCGTGAAACTCAATGGCACGATCGTATTCACTTGGGCGTTGATGTTTGTGCTGGCGGTGGGCTCGCACCTTGTGACGCGGCGGCTTTCGAGAAACCTCGAACGCTCGCGCTGGCAGAATTTTCTCGAAATCATCGTCACGGGCATTGAAAAGCAGATTGAGGAAGTGGGGTTGCGCGAACCCCGGAAATATATCGGTTTTCTCGGTACGATGTTTTTGTTCGTCGGCCTCGCCGCCATCTGCACGATCATTCCGGGCTACGAGCCCCCGACCGGATCGCTTTCGACCACACTGGCGCTGGCGCTTTCCGTGCTTGTGGCAGTGCCGCTCTTCGGCATCGAGGAACAGGGGATTGCGACCTATTTGCGTTCCTATACCAGGCCGACGATTCTCATGCTGCCCTTCAACATTATCAGCGAGATGTCGCGCACCATGGCGCTGGCCATGCGCCTGTTTGGTAACATGATGAGCGGCACCATGATCCTTGGCATCCTGCTCAGTATCACGCCCTTTCTCTTTCCCATCGTCATGAGCGCGCTTGGCCTGCTGACGGGCATGGTGCAGGCCTATATCTTCAGCATTTTGGCCGCTGTCTATATTGCCGCCGCCACGCGCCGCGATGTGCCCGCTCCAAATAACGACAAGAAGGAACCGCAAAATGGATAGTGCGACGCTTATCGCCATTGTCTCGATCTTTACTGCTGGCGTCACCATAGCGATTGGCGCCATCGGACCCGCCTTCGGTGAGGGACGGGCGGTGGCAACGGCGCTGACCGCGCTGGCGCAACAGCCTGACGCTTCGGCCACGATCACGCGAACGCTCTTCGTAGGTCTCGCCATGATCGAATCCGTGGCGATCTATTGTCTGGTTGTCGCGATGATCCTGATCTTCGCCAATCCGTTCTGGAACCACTTTATTGCCCAGGCGGCAGGACATTAAGCCATGCTCATCGATTGGTTCACCGTTGGGGCGCAGGCGCTCAACTTCATCGTTCTGGTGTGGTTGCTGAAACGCTTTTTGTACAAGCCCATTCTCGACGCCATCGATGCGCGCGAGAAACGGATCGCCGACGAACTGGCGGATGCGGACGCCAAGAAGGCCGAAGCGCTGAAAGAGCGCGACGCCTATCGATTGAAGAATGAGACATTCGACCGGCAGAGCGCCGACATGCTGCGCGAGGCGACGGACGATGCGAGGGCCGAGCGGCAACGGCTTTCTGAGGAATCGCGAAAGGCTATTGAAGCGGAGCGCGCACGCCAAAGGGAAAATCTGCAAAACGAGGCGCGCAAGTTTGACCAGTCGATCACGCGGATGGCGCAGAGCGAGGTTTTCTCCATCGCCCGCAAGACGCTTGGCGATCTTGCAGGCGAAACGCTGGAAGACCGCATGGTGGAAGTCTTTCTGACGCGGTTGCATGGGCTGAAAGGAGAGGTCAGAGGCGAGCTGGTCGCCGCCCTGAAGCCCGGGACAGCGCCGACGATGGTGCGCAGCGCCTTCGAGCTGAGCGTCGATCAGCGCGCGGCGATAGAAAGCGCGCTCAATGAAGTGCTTGCCGCCGACATTCATCTGCAATTTGAGACCGCACCCGAGGTCATCAGCGGCATTGAACTGCGCGCCAACGGGCAGAAGGTCGCCTGGAGCATCGATGACTACCTCTCGTCGCTGGAGGAAGGCGTGAACCGTCTTCTGGTGGGTGGCGCGACCGAGAAGGACCGGGCCAAATGAGCGCGGAGCGTTCAAGGCTTGAAAATATCTTCGAGCATGCTTTCGCCGGGATGAGGCAAGTGCGCGAGGCCCATGGGGCTCGGCTGAGCCCGCAGGAGGTCGGCGCGATCACCAATGTCTCGACCGGCATCGTTACCGTGTCGGGATTGCCGGGGGTGGGTGCGGAAGAATTGCTGGCTTTTCCCAACGGGGAATTCGGCATCGCCTTCAATGTGGATGAGGGCGAGATAGGCGTTGTTGTGCTCGGTGATTATGAAGTGCTGCGCGCCGGCGATGAGGTGAAGCGCACAGGCCGCGTCATGGATATAGGCGTCGGCGATGAATTGCTTGGCCGGGTCATCGACCCGCTGGGCCGACCGCTCGACGACAGGGGGAAGATCGATACGATTCATCGCTTGGCCGTGGAGCGGCCTGCGCCGGCAATCATGGAACGCGCGGCGGTGACCGTGCCGCTGCAATCGGGCATTATTGTGGTCGATGCGCTGATCCCCGTGGGGCGGGGACAGCGCGAGCTCATCCTTGGCGACAGACAGACGGGCAAGACGGCGATCGCCATTGACACGATCATCAACCAGAAGGGGCATGATGTTCTTTGTGTCTATTGCGCTATCGGCCAACGCGCTTCGGCGGTGGCGCGCACCGTCGCCAATCTGCGCGAGAAGGGTGCGATGGACTATACAGTCGTCGTCGTCACCGAAGGCAATGATGCGCCGGGGCTCACCTATATCGCGCCCTATGCGGCGACGAGCATTGCCGAATATTTCATGGAATCCGGACGCGACGTGCTGATCGTCTATGATGATCTGACGCATCACGCACGCGCTTACCGTGAATTGTCTCTGCTGTTGCGGCGGCCGCCGGGGCGTGAGGCCTTTCCCGGTGACATTTTCTACATTCATTCGCGCATGCTGGAGCGCGCCACGCATCTCAATGCCGAGCGCGGCGGTGGATCGCTGACCGCGCTGCCAATTGTCGAAACGGAAGCGCAGAATATTTCTGCCTATATCCCGACGAACCTGATCTCGATCACCGATGGACAGATTTATCTTTCGCCATCACTTTTCGAATTGGGCGTCCTCCCCGCGATCGATGTCGGCAAGTCCGTATCGCGCGTGGGTGGCAAGGCGCAATGGGCCGCCTATCGCGCTGTGGCGGGCGATCTGAAACTGGCCTATGCGCAATTTGAAGAGCTTGAAACCTTCGCGCGCTTTGGCGCGCGGCTGGACGAAACGAACCGCAAGGTCATCAAGCATGGCCGACGCATCAGGGCTTGTCTGAAGCAGCAGGAATTGTCGCCGATTTCGCTACCCGCCCAGATTGCGGTTCTGCTGGGGCTCACAGCGAACTTCTTTGACGATGTGCCTCTGGTAAAGATGCCTGCAGCGATTGAGGCGGTGAAGCAGGCGGCGACGAACATTCCTTCGGACATTCAGGAAAGGCTGGCATCGGCGGACAAGCTGCTGGCCAAGGATCGTGATGCGATCACGGAAATCGCGCGCCTCGCGCTTGCTGATTTTCATCAGTCCACCGCGGGCGAAGAAGCGCCATGAGCGAGACACCGACGAATCTCAGACGCAAGATCACCAGCGCTGAGGAATTGCAGTCGGTCGTGCGGACGATGAAGGCGCTCGCGGCTTCCAGCATCGGGCAATATGAAGCCTCGGTGCGCTCCCTTGCCGACTACTATCGCACAGTGGAGCTGGGGCTTGGCGAAAGCCTGCGGCAGGCGGGCGGCGTGGCGATGCTCCCCGATCAGGGGGAGCGTCATGGCGTATTGGGCGCGATTGTCTTTGGCTCCGATCAGGGGCTGGTCGGGCAGTTCAACGAGGCGGTGACTGAAAAAGCGGTCGAGACATTGCGAGCGGCGTCCGGCGAGCCGAAGGTCTTTGCCGTGGGCGAGCGGGTTTATGCGCGGCTTGCAGATGCCGGGTTGACGCCGGTGAAGCTTTTTCAGGTGCCGGGGTCGGTCGAGGCGATCGCCATGCTGATCGGCCAGGTGCAGATCGATAGCGATGTGCTGCGCGGGCGCAGCGGTTTCTCAAGCTTCCATATCGTCTACAATCAGTTGCAGACAGGCGCGAGCTATATGCCTGTGAGCCAGAGGATGTTGCCGCTGGACCGACAGTGGGAGGAAGGGCTGACAAAGGTCGAATGGCCAAGCCCGAACCTGCCCGAAATTCTGGGCAGCGACACGGCGACATTGAGATCGCTTATTCGCGAATATCTCTTCATCTCGCTTTTCCGGGCTTGCGCGGAATCGCTGGCGAGCGAAAACGCCAGCCGCCTCGCAGCGATGGTCCGGGCCGACAAGAATATCGACGAACTTTTGGAAGACCTGCGCGGCGAATTCCATCTCGTGCGCCAGGCGCGCATCGATGAGGAGCTTTTCGACGTAATCGCGGGCTTTGAGGTGCTGGTCAAGGAGCGCTAGGCGTCACATCTGCACGATTTCGTTGAGTGAATAACTTTCGTTGTTGTGATTTTCGCCGATGATGAGCCTGTCGTCGCCTTCGAAACGATAGGGCGGCACGGGAAGATTATAGGGCGCAGGCACGCCTTGGTAGACGCGACCGGCGAGATCGTATTTCGAGCCGTGGCAGGGACAGAAATATCCTTCGTTGCCATTGATGACGGGCTCGGGCTTGTAGTTCGGGATACAGCCGAGATGCGTGCAGATGCCGACAAGGACGAGATATTCAGGCTTGATGGACCGTGACCAGTTCTTCGCGTAGTCCGGCTGTTGGTGCTCGGCGCAATCGGGATCGCGAAGCTGGGCGAGGAGTTTCGGGTCTTTCAGTTCCTTCAGCGCCTCCGTCGTGCGGTTGACGATGAACATGGGTTTGCCGCGCCAGAGCACCGTGATCTGTTGGCCCGGTGCAAGGCTCGCGAGGTCGATGGCGACCGGCGAGCCGGCGGCAAGAACGTCAACGGAAGGGTTCATCTGATCGATGAAAGGCCAGACAGCGAAGGCGGCGCCGACGGCTGCGAAGGCGCCAGTGACGACATGGATGAAATCGCGCCGGGTGATGTCGCCATCCGGCGATGGGGATGCAGGGATAGCTTGAGCGGACATGATTGGCTCCCGTTGCTGCGCCCCGAGCCCATGCTCATCTTCCCACCTCGAACACGGAAATCAATGGCTTCGCCTGTGACATGGTGGAGCAATGAGCGCCTATGTCCTTGATAAACGAGGACATGACCTATTTTTAATTTTCCGCGGCGGAGGCCGCAATTTTGACAAACGCTTGCTTTCGATCATGCTTCTGGGAGAAGGCCATTGACTCAGAGAATTTCCGGGGAGGAGAAGAAGATGACGACACAGGCAAACTGTTGGGGTGACGGCACAACTTACGACTATGGCGCGCTGGTCGCGGGCCTCAATCAATATCTGAGATTGCGCGCAACGCCCGTCGGCATGAAGCGCTTCAGGACATTGGCCGATATGGAAGCTGTCGAACGATTGCGGCGACCGCCGGAAGGCGAGTTGATGGCGACCGACCAGATCGTTGGTCAGGCGCGCTGGCTTGGTTATACGATCGGCGTCACGATGGGAAATCTGATGGGCCAGCAATGCGGCGCGGTGGTGGGCCTCGCGCTGCGCGACGAGGAGTTTCTGAGCGGCGAGCGCTTTCATGGCGTCTGGTATGGCGAGCTTGACGGCAGCGCTGAGCATCAGCGCGAAATGTCCTGCGCGTCCTATGGCGACTATGAAGGACTTGTCGTGTCGCCGCTCGTAGCGGGCCGCATCGACAATCCCGATATCTGTCTGATTTATGCGACGCCGGGACAGATGATTACGTTGATGAACGGACTGCAATACAAGAACTACAAAAAATATTCCTTTACCTGCGTCGGCGAGAGCGCCTGCGCAGACAGTTGGGGCAATGCGCTGAAGACGGGCGAGCCGTCGCTCTCGATCCCTTGCTATGCGGAGCGCAAGTTCGGCGGGGTGCAGGACGATGAATTGCTGATTGCGCTGCCGCCGAGTTTTTTGCCGCAAATCGTCGACGGACTCGCGGCCTTGAGCCGTAACAGATTGAGGTATCCGATTCCAAACCACGGGATCGACAAGACGCCAATGGCGAGCATTCAGGCAAGCTACGGCGGAAAATTCTAGAGTTTCGTGTCATGAGGAAAACCTGCCGATGAACAAGACGGACCTGCTGGAAGGCGAGCGCACGGAACTGGGTGAGTTGAACGACATTGGCGCGATCGAAACGCTGATGTCGGTCAGGGGATTGAATGTGGTCGATGTCGGTTGCGGGCCGGGACGGGTGTCGCGCGAGCTTTGCGCACGCGGCGCGACGGTGCTGGGCGTAGAGCCTGATCCCTTGCAGGCGGAAAAGAATCGGCAGTCCGAGGCAATGCCGGGCTTCACCTTTGTGGAGGCGGGAGCGGAGGCCTTGCCCGTTCAGGACAATTCGGTCGATGGCGTCTTCTTTTTTCGGTCGTTGCATCATGTGCCTCAGGAGCACATGGAGGCAGCACTTGAGGAAGCGGCACGCGTATTGAAACCGGAGACAGGGTTTCTCTGGGTGGTTGAACCTGCGATGTACGGCGCGCATCACAACATGATGAAGCCGTTTCACGACGAGACGAAAGTGGGCGCGGCGGCACAGGCGGCGCTGGCGCGAAAGGGTCCGACCCTGTTTCGCGAGATGACGGCCTATCGCTATGTGGAATGTCGGCGATATGTCGACTTTGAAGCCATGGCCAAACGTCTCGCCGACAATACATTCAACGACATTCGGCGCGAAGACGTCGAGACCGATGAGGTGCGCGCCTTGTTCAAGGAAGGACGCTTGAGCGAAGGCGAGTATGTTTTCGAACAACCCATGCTGCTCAATCTTTACCGGCATCTGCTCTGAGTCGTCTTTGGCGAGGCGATTGCGAAGGACGATATCCGGAAGATCAGCGCCTGTTTGAAGATGGCTTCGCTGTGTCAGAAGTGACGGATCTGCGCTGAGGGCTATTCGATTTCGCGCTGGGTGACGCGCGTGCCGTCATTGAGACTAGCGCCGGGATAGAGGACCAGCTTGTCGCCCTGCTTGAGTCCGCTGAGGATTTGCGTCTTCACGCCGTTGTTGTGACCGATCTCGACAGGCATCAGGCGCGCCCGACTGCCCTCGACACGGAAGACGGCCCATCCGTCCTTCAAACGAAAGAGGGCGCTTGCCGGAATGGTGAGCGTCTTCTTCGATTCCCAGATGACGATGCGGGTTTCCATTCGATAGCCATGTCCGAGGCTTTGGCGTTTCTCCAGTGGATCGACGAATTTGATGATGACGTTGACGCGCTGCTCCTCGACGCCGAGGGCGGAGTATTTCGTAAAGCCCCAGGGTTCGACGCGATCGACGACGCCATTGAGAGGATAGGGACCGCCCCAATTATCGATGATGACGCGATCGCCCGACGAGACCTGAACGGCATCGGTGGAAAGCAGTTCGGCGACCACCTCAAGATCGTTTGAGACATTGCCGATTTCAATGATGGGTGAGCCAGCCGTGAGTGAGGTTTCGCTTTTCTGGATCACTCGCAGGATGCGGCCCGAAACAGGCGCGGTGATGGCGATGGTGTCGCCATTGTCGGCATCATTGGCCTCTGAGCTGCCTTTTTTGGAAACGCCGTTCGTGAAGGTGATGAGGCTGGCGCGCGCATTGGTGAGGTCGGCCTCGCGCATGGAGATGGTGGCCTTCGCTATGTTGAGCGTGGCATTGGCGGCGCGGGCCGCCTGCTCGGCGCTATCGAGACTTGCTTGCGAGATGGTGCCATTTCTTCGCAGGGCCTTTGCCCGAACGAGGTTATTGTCGGCAAGCGACTTGTCGGCGTTGGCCCTCTCAACGTCACCATGCGCAACTTGCAGGGCGGCCTCGGCGGCGGCGACCGCTGCGCGTGCCTGTTCTCGCGTGCGGATATCGAGTGCTGCGGGATTGAGCGGCTTCATGCGGGCGACGACCGTCTCGCCGCCGGTGACGATGTCGCCGGCCTCCACCTCGACGCGCTGCAGCCGGCCGTTGATCGGCGCGGAGACGACATAGGCGTCCTTGACGCGCGTCTTGGCTTCCTCGTCGATGGTGACGGTCATGGGCGTATCCGCCGCGACGCCCATATCGACCATGACAGCGCGAGGCCAGAAGGCATAGGCGAGCGCTATCAGGACCAGAATGGAACTGCCGATGATGATGCGGGTGCGTGCGTTTCTCTTTGTCACGTTCTTTATCAATCCCGTGTCTTCAGGGTCGAGACCAGATCGATCCTGTCAATATCGCGCTTAACAATCCACCCGGAAATTGCCGAAGCCAGAAGAACCGCCAGCGCCGCGATGCCATAACTTTCAGGAATGACAAAAGCCGGTATCTGGTAGAGGTCTGTGCTGAAGCCCAGTGACATCGCCAAGGACAGATAGTAGCCGAAAAGGGAACCAAGGGGCAGGGCAAGAAGCGTGATGATGACGAGTTCGCCCAGCAGGACGAAGGCGGCCTCGCCGCGCGTGAATCCGATCACCCTGAGGCTTGCCAGATCGCGCTGACGTTCGGCAAAAGCGATCCGTGCACTGTTGTAGATGACGCCAAAAGTGATGACGCCGGCGATGATCGTCATGATATAGCGGATAGCACCGGCACTTTGGTCGATCATTTTCTGGAAAGCGATGCGTGCTTCACTCTTGAGACTGACGCCAGCGACGGAAGGCATGTCCTTGAGGGCGCTGTAGAGTGCAGCGCTCTGCGACGGGTCTATCTTGAGGAAGGCACCCGAGACGCGGCCGGGCTCCTTGAGCGCGCGATCGAGAGCGCCGATTTCCATGTAGGCGGGTGAACCAAGAAGCGTGCTCGTGATGCCGACGACCGGCGCCTCAAGGATTGGACGGCGTCCTTCATGCACCTCGATGGTGAGGATATCTCCCGGCTTGATATGCAGAATGTCGGCGAGCGGCTTGCTGAGCGTGACGCCATTCGGATTGATATAGATATCCTTCATATCGGCATCGACGGCGCGCTTGAGGCTGGGTGCGGAAATGAGGCCTTCGATACCGCTGCGATAGCTATAGGGCCCGTGGCGAAGGATGGCGGAGACATTGCGAAAAGGCTCGAGGTCGAAAACGCCCTTCATGCGCTTGAGTTCGAGGATCGTTTTATCGGCAAAAGGTTCGATGAAAGTGACACTGGCGTCACTGCGGTCAATGACGTCGAAATTGAGCGCGACCGCGCGGTCGAAGCTCGCCATGATGCTGAGCATGGAAACGGAAAGCGCCATGCCCGCTGCGATACCGATGACGGCGACGCCGGCGCGAAGAGGCTGGCGCATGAGGCGGCGCAGGACCATACGCGAAGGCTGATCGAGAATGGCCTTGAGGCGTTTGCCGAAGGTGAACGAGCGGCTGTAGTCGGCAGGGGCAGGCGGACGCATAGCGACGGCGGCCGTGAGCGCGAAGATCTTGCGCAGCACAAGGAGGCCGCCTGCCGACGCAGCGAGAACGCTGACCGTGATGCCGACCAGAAAGACCCGGGGGTTGAGCTGGAAGACCAGAAACGGGAACTTGTAGTAGATGAGATAGACGCCCGTAAGCTGCCGCCCGGCGAGAATGCCCAGCAGGCAACCAAAAATGGCGCCACCAATGGCGACGGTCTGGATGAATTTGAAATAATGCAGCCCGATCTCATAACTCGTGTAGCCGAAGGCTTTGAGAAGCCCGATCTGTTCGCGCTCCGACTGGATCATGCGCGAGATGACGATGTTGAGCAGGAAGGCGGCGACAGCGAGGAAGATCGGCGGAATGATGCTGCCCGAGAGACGTAATTGCTTGATCTCTTCGTGGATGAAGCGATTGGATATCTGGTCGGCGACACCATAGGCGCCCAGACCGCCATAGGTGTCGAGCATCCGGTCGATCGCGCCGAGCACGAATGGAAGGTTGGCGTCGCGGGAGATCGAGAGCAAGGCCTCGTTGAAAGCGCCTTTGAGGTCGAAGGCCGCTTCCAGCGTGCGCCTGTTCATCCAGAGGACCGCAAAGCGTGCGTCATCCGGCATCAATTCGCCGGGCGGGGCGGAAAAGAGAAACTCCGGCGATTGCGCAAGGCCGACGATGCGGAATTTCTTGCGCGCGCCATTCATCGTCACAGTCAGGCTGTCGCCCGGAACGAGTTGATGAGCCTTGGCGAAACCGTCGAGAACGATCGCCTCATTGTCACGGGCAGGATCGAGGCGTCGTCCGGACGTGAGGTAAATGTCGTTGAGACGCGGTGCGCGGAAATCCGGAAGCGAGACGGCCTCGGCGCGGACCGGCACGGGCAGGGCGGGCAAATCGATCAGCGCGCTGCCGTCGATGCGTCCTTCGACCGAAGACACGCCAGGAATTTTCGTCATGTCCTTCAGCAGATGTTCCGGCGCGCGTTTGACGGGCGCGAAGACGTCGGCGAGACGATAGCGTTCGTAATAGGCCTGCCGGGTCTGGTCGAGCGAATTGATGAGTCCGTCCATCATGACAAGCGTCAATACGCCCAGAGCAATGACGAGGGCGATGGCGGTGGCCTGACCCTTCATGCGCCAGAGGTCGCGCAGCAGCTTGTGATCCAATGGAGAGAGACGGACCGCCATCACCAGATGATCTCCTCGGCGGACTTCTTGGTCTTGTTGACGACGACATCGCGTATCTTCCCGTCGGCGAAGTGGATGACGCGATCCGCCATTTCGGCGGTGGCGGCGGCGTGAGTGATGATGAGAACGATAGTGCCGAGATTTTCATTCACGTCCTGAAGAACACGCAAGACGGCGCGGCCCGTCACACTGTCGAGCGCGCCGGTGGGTTCGTCGCAGAAGAGGGCGGTCGGGCGCTTGGCGATGGCGCGCGCGATGGCGACGCGCTGCTGCTCGCCGCCTGAAAGCTGTGCAGGGAAATTGTGCATGCGTTCGGTCAATCCGACGAGAGCGAGAGCCTCTGCAGGATCGAGCGGATTCTCGGCGATCTCGGTGACGAGTTCGACATTCTCAAGCGCCGTCAGGCTTGGCATCAGATTGTAGAATTGGAAAACGAATCCGACATGCTGGCGGCGATAGAGTGTGAGATCATGATCGTCCATATCGGCGAGATCGGAATCGAAGAAATGGACGTGCCCCTCAGTGGCGCGGTCGAGCCCGCCCAGAATATTGAGGAGTGTCGACTTGCCGCTGCCCGAGGCGCCGAGCAGCACGACCAGTTCGCCGCCGGGCAAATCCAGCGTGACGCCGCGAAGGGCATGCACCGTTGAAGCGCCGGACCCATAGACCTTGGTCACACCTTCTACGTGGAATGCAGGATTGGATTTATCGAGCGGATTGGCCATCGTCCGGAGCTTGTCCCCTTATTTGTTGGGGATTCTCATCCAATAACGAGCGCAGAGCCAGAAATAAATAAAGAAATGCCCCCACCGAGATTGTCTCGAAGGGGGCATCTCTTGCAGATCGTGGCAGTGAGGTCAGGCTTCCGCCTTCGCCGCTACCTTGTCCTGTGTCCTGGTGTCGAAATCGCTGGCGTCGTGACGTTCCGGCAACTGCGATTCTGGCGCGCCCCATACGCGGTTGACCATACGACCGCGTTGGACGGCAGGGCGTTCGCCGATCACTTCATTCCAGCGCGCCACATTCTTGTAGGATTTCACGTCGAGGAATTCGGCTGCTTCATAAAGAACGCCAGCCACGAGACCGCCATACCAGGGCCAGATGGCCATATCGGCGATGGAATATTCATCGCCCGCCATATATTTATTGTCCGCCAGATGACGATCGAGAACGTCCAGCTGGCGCTTCACTTCCATTGCGAAGCGGTCGATCGGATATTCCATCTTGGTCGGCGCATAGGCGTAGAAATGGCCAAAGCCGCCGCCGAGGTAGGGCGCGCTGCCCATCTGCCAGAACAGCCACGACAGGCATTCGGTGCGCTTGGCATGATCCTTCGGCAGGAAGGCATCGAATTTTTCGGCGAGATAGAGAAGCATCGCGCCGGATTCGAAGATGCGCGTAGGCGGCGTGGTCGAGTGATCCATCAGCGCGGGGATCTTGGAGTTCGGATTGATTTTGACAAAGTCGCTGCCGAACTGGTCGCCATTGCCGATATTGATGAGCCAAGCGTCATATTCGGCGCCCTTCTTGCCGAGCGCCAACAGTTCTTCCAACATGATCGTGACCTTGACGCCGTTGGGCGTCGCCAGCGAGTAGAGCTGGAAGGGATGTTTGCCGACCGGCAGTTCCTTGTCATGCGTCGCCCCGGCGATGGGCCGGTTGATGTTGGCGAAACGGCCCCCGTTGCCCGGTTCCCATTTCCAGACTTTCGGCGGCGTATAGGATGGCTCGCTCATTTGTTGCTCCCCTCTTAATTACAAGGCCAAAATATGTTTTTGGCAAAACTGCGAAATTCTTGCGAGTGATATTGGGGTTTCCAACTGAAAGAACAACAGGGAAGCGCCGCGGAACCAAAAAGAATCCGGCTCAGGCTGCAAAATCTTCAGTGTCGACAGTGGCTTGCATGGCGTCCGGATAGCGCGCGCCGACGACGGTACGCTCATTAACGAGCGCCTCCAGCCTTTCGACGATGTCGCCAGACAGGGTAACGCTGGCCGCGCCCGCATTTTCTTTCATATGGGTGGGGCTCGACGTGCCGGGAATGGGGACGATGTTTTCATCCTTGTGGAGCAGCCAGGCGAGGCAAAGTTGCGCCGGGGTGCAGCCCGCTTCCCCGGCGAGCGCGGCGAAGCGTTCAAGCAGCTTGAGATTGGCCGCGAAGGCGTCGCCCTGAAAGCGCGGCATAGTCTTGCGGAAGTCGCCCTTGCCAAATTTTTCGGGATCGCTGGCGCCACCGGCAAGAAAGCCGCGCCCGACCGGACTGAAAGCGACAAAGGTTGTGCCGAGTTCGCGGCAAGCGTCGAGCACGGCAATTTCGGGATTGCGCGTCCAGGGCGAATATTCTGTCTGGAGCGCTGCAATGGGATGCACTGCATGGGCACGGCGCAAAATGCCAGCGCCGACTTCCGAGAGGCCGATGTTGCGGATCTTGCCTTCCTTGACGAGATCGGCCAGCGCGCCGACGCTTTCCTCGATTGGCACCTTCTTGTCCCAGCGGTGCAGGTAATAAAGGTCGATGACATCGACGCCGAGCCGCGCAAGGCTTTCATCGCAGGTCTGTTTGAGTCGCTCGGGCGTGCCTTTGAGATCGCGCTCTTCGCCGCGCGTCATGCCGCATTTGGAGGCGAGCGTGATCCTGTCGCGATGGGGCTTGAGCACGCGACCGACGAGGCGTTCGTTATGACCCAGTCCGTAGACCGCCGCCGTATCGAAAAATGTGTAGCCCTCATCCAACGCGCCCAGCAGCACACGCTCGGCCTGTTCGGTCGGCGGCGGCGGGCCATAGGCATGCGACAGGCTCATGCAACCAAGGCCGATGGGGGCGACATCAAAGACGCCAACGCGACGTGTCTTTTTCAAGGGTAGTCTCCGGATTTTTTTGCGAATGCCGATGGCGGAAGCCTAACGGGTTCCGGCCTGCTTGTGGACCCTTGTTTGTGCATGCTCAGCCGGGGGCACGAAGGACGGGGTGTTAAGCCAAATTTATCCAATTTTCCTGATAATTTTCGATTACGGCAGAATCACGGAATAGTAAGAAGCGACCTGATTCCAGGCCGGGAAGTCTGCGAGAAGCAGATGTCGTTGGTCGAGGTAATGGCGGACCAACCGGGCTGTGTGGAGGAAAGATGCAGCCATGACTCGGCAGAAGCGGAAATGGATCGGCGCCGTGGCTCTCGCGGCCTTGGCGTCAACTGTTCTCGCCGGGAATGTCTTTGCCGACCCGGGCGCGGACGTCCCTCTGAACCAGTATTACACAATGAAGGACGGAGACCCCAGGGGAGCGTTGGCTCTGCTTGAGGAAGCGGCGAAGCGTTTTCCCAATGACGTGCGCATCCATCACGAGATTGCTCTGAGCTATTTGCATATGGACGACAAGGTGCATGCGCTGAGCGCATTGCAGGCCGCTGTTGCCATTGCGCCGGATCGCGCCGATCTCTGGCAGCAGATAGGCTATGTCGAGCTTGACCTCGGTCAACCTCAAAAGGCGCTCGAGGCATTTCAGAAAGCTCGGAAGATCGATCCGGATGATCAGCAGGTCGTGATGCAGATCGGATATTTGCAACAGCAGCTTGGTGACGACCAGGCAGCGGCGGAGGCATTCAAGACAACCGTCATGTCCGGCGACAGGATTCGTGCGGATCAGGCGTGCGCCGCCTATAGGAATGTTCGCGGCTCGTCGGGCAAATTGTTGCCCGACCCCTGGTTTGCGGAAGTCTATGCGGCGCCGGAATATCGGAGCCACCATGACGTCGCCGTCGCGCCGATAGAGGGGCGTGTCGGCGTGAGCTACGGAGCGAGTTCGACCGTCGAGGCCTATGTGAGCCTTCGCGGCACGATCGATACGCGTTCCGGCAAGGCCGATCTCGTTCCCGTCACATATTACGATAACGCCGCCTTTGTCGCAGGCGGCTTGCGCGTGCAGCCTTTTGCCGATGTGCCCGTTTCTCTCTTTGCAGAGGTGGGCGCTGGCTACGATATTGCCGATCAGAACCGTGGGCGTCTACGTTCCGACTTTCGCGGCGGCGCGGTCGCCTATCAGCAGTGGAATGTCGAAGCGCCCTGCGCTGGCGGTGACCGGTTTCCCTTTCGATTCATTGCCGATGTCTATGGCGAAGCGATCTATTATTCACGCTATGACAATAACGTTCTTTTCTATGGCCGGGTAAGGCCGGGCATACGTCTGTTTGAGACACCGACCTGGGGCGTCGATGGCTATCTGCTCGGCGCGGTCAGCAGCGATCTCAAGAACAACAAGGACAATCACTTTGGCGAATACGGGACGGGCATTGCGCTTCATGCCTATGACCCGTTTCGCTGGACGGCGCGTGCCGAATTGGTCGACGTAAACAGGTCTCAGGCGGAAGATTATTCCAATTTCAGATTCCGGCTGGAATATCAGACACGATTTTGAGGCAACCGTTTATCCGGGAAATTCGTGGATGGTCTTTTCCCACGGGATGTGCGTCTCGCCGTTGTGCTTTGCCAGGAAATATGTGTGCAGGGCGCGAACGGTCGCTTCGAAATTGATGATGTTGCCCCAGACCGCTCGTGGCACCGACAGGATCGCGTGCACGAGGCCATAAATCTTGAATGTGGCGACAGCCCGGCTCAGGAGCTGGAAGCACATGATGAAGAAATTCGCAGTGATGAGATACCAGAGGAGCGATCCTGCCGGGACGACATTGGGAAAGGTCGCCGCACCGAATGCCGCATAACAGCAGGCCCAGAGCGAGAGCGTAAAAAAGACAAGCACGTAGCCCAGCACATTGGCCAGATTGCCGATGAGGGCGCGGCGGTCGCGGAACAGCATGAAGCGATGCCACAGGCTTCCCTTCCAGCCAAGGTGTTCCCAGCCCTGCAGTCCAATGCCGAGAACCCATCGGCTCTTCTGGCGAACGGCGGCTGAAAAACTGCGCGGAAACACGCTGCGGACTGCCTGCACCTGATTGGCATAGAGAAACGCTGGCGAATGCTTTGGCAGGCTTGCATTGCGGCGATCGGGTTTGACGCCGCTGTTGACGAATATCTCGCGGACATTATGTCTCGCTAGACTGAGGGGGAGTTCATAGTCTTCAGTCAGGGCATTCTTGTCGAAAGGCGCTTCTCCCCGAAGTGCACAGGCCAGATCGATCACGCGGCGGCTGAAGCCGGTCCCCACACCGGCACTCGGCACGATGCCCGTCATCCACTCACGCGTTCGCATGTCCTTGAGATGGAGAATGGCGAATTCGTCCATATAGTGTCCGGCTGTGAATTCCCACCACTTGGCCTTGACCGGAAAGACGGCGATCTGAACGATGTCCTTGCGCGGGATGAGATGGTTCATCACCTTCAATTCGTAAGCCGGCACCAGATCTTCGGCATCGTCGAGGACAAGGAACTCGAAGCGATGGCCCAGTCTCCGCTCGAATTCATGCAGATATTTCAAGATGCCGTTGAGGCAATCCGCCTTGGTCGTCGGTCCGCCGTGGTCGAGGATGACAGGCGCGACCTTGCCGGGATGGCGCTCCGCAGCTTCTCTGACGGCATCGATTGTCTTGGGGTCGTTAGGATAGACGCCGACGAACACGATGTAGTTGGTATATTTCAACGTCTGGATTGTGTTGTCCAGCATCTGTCCGATCACAGCATCTTCCTGCCAGGCGGGAACGAGAATTGCGGCGAGCTGCTCTTCTTCCACCGCGAGCAGGTTTTCCGACAGCGGGCGATGAGCCTGCTTGAAGACCAGGCGTCGATAGAAGCGCCATGCGATATAGATTGCATCGGTGAGGATGTCGACAAGCCCATTAACCAGAAAAATAACGGCGACGACTGTGAGCATGGCGGTGATCGCAGGCGTTACGATCGCGATAAATTCGTTCATGCAATATACCTCTCCCGACCAGACGTCTTTTGCGGCGCTGACGACTGCGCGAATTCCGCCTCTTTGGAGAGACTCGGGTTTCCTGTCGAAAACCATGCTTCAAGACTGCCGACGATCCGCCGAGCGGCGCGTCCGTCGCCGAAGGGGTTGGGGGCTCCGCTCATCTGGCGATAGATATCTGGCGAATTGAGGATGCCGACAACGGATCGGACGATCTTGTCAGGATCGGTGCCGACGAGGCGCGCGCCGCCTGTATCGAGCGCCTCATAGCGTTCGGTCGTATCGCGCAGAACGATGACAGGCTTGTGCAGGGCCGCGCCTTCTTCCAGCAAGCCGCCGGAATCCGTCAGTAGCATTTGGCTGCGAGAGGCAAGTTCGATGAAAGTGATATAGTCAAGTGGCGGTAACAGGTGAATGCGTTCGATATTGTCGAGTTCTGCGAAAACCTGGTTATGGACGACAGGGCCGGGATGCACGGGAAAGGCAATCCGGATGTTGGGGTTTTCACTTACGATCGTGCGAATGGCGCCGCAGGCGCGCGCAATACCCTTCTCCCATGTTTCACGACGATGCATCGTGACCAGAATAAGTTGTTCCGTCTTGTAAAACGGCAGCGCCTTTTTCAACATTGCGAGATCCGGCCCACGACCGCGCGAGATCGATTGCGTCGATCACGGTATTGCCTGTGACGACGATCTGCGAACGAGGCACACCCTCGGAAATCAGATTGTCGCAGGCCGTCGGCGTTGGCGCAAAATTTATGGCCGCAAGACGCGTCAGGATGATGCGATTGGCTTCCTCGGGAAAGGGGCTGTAGATATCCTTCGTGCGCAGCCCCGCCTCGACATGCGCGACGGGAATGCGCTGGTAGAAGGCTGCCAGTCCGGCGGCAAAGGCGGAAGTTGTATCGCCCTGAACAATCAGCACATCAGGTTGCGCCTGCGTCAGCACCTCACCCATATCGACCAGAAGTCTGGACGTGAGTTTTGTGAGGTTGTCGTCGGCGTGCATTTCATGGAGCTGTATGTCCGGGCTTATGCCGAACACCTCGGACGCCTGCTGCACCAGTTCTTCATGTTGACCCGTGAAGACGACGACAGGATCGAACTTGTCGATGGCAGTGCGCTTGATCTCAAGAATGAGCGGAGCGAGCTTGATCATCTCGGGACGCGTCCCGACGACAATCATGATTTTCTCGCGCCCGACGTTCATCCTTGCCTGCTTTCTGAAAGCGAATGCGGCTTTCTTGTCGCGCTAGGGGCAATCGGATTTCTCGGCGTGACTATCGGGAGTTTTGAACGCGTACTGGCGCCGAATAAATCGCTTTTGCGTGCCTCCCATCAAATACCAACACGGTTAAGTATCTCTTAAATGAGGCGGGAGTTGCTTCCGTCGATGAGGGGCCTGTGCTAGATTTTGCCAAAATGACACAGTCTCTCCAGTTCATCACTTTTGAAATGTGGCGGCTAAATTCATACGAGAATTGGGGAAGCAGATGATCTGGGTTGCACGTATCGGCGTTGTTCTGGCGGGCCTTTTTTCGCTGGTTATGGGGGCAATGGCCTTCGCTTCGCCCGAACAATTGGGGACGGCGCTGGGGCTTGGGGCCTTGTCGCCAATCGGCATCAATTCGATGCGTGCCGATCTGGGCGCTTTCTTTCTGGCGAGCGCTATTGCCTGCGCTTTGGCGCTTTTTGCTGGACGGGCGTCCTGGCTCTGGGGCGCGGCGGCGCTTTACGCCATTGCAGTGACCGGACGCATTGTCGGGATCGTCGTTGACGGAGTCCCCGAAGGGATCGCGCAACCTGTCATCATCGAACTGGTGCTTGTCGCCATGCTGGTTTTTGGAGCGCGGACGCTGGCGCGCGACTGATGGCCGTTCTGGCTCAATGAGAGTGAGTGAAGATGTCGCCTGAAAATATCAAGTGGCCGCAAAAGTCGCGGGAGATGCATAGCAATCATTTTGATTCTACTATCTGGAACGAATTTGCCTTTCGCCCCGACGACATCGTCATTGCGACCTACGCTAAATCCGGCACGACCTGGATGCAGCAGATCATCAGTCAGTTGATCTTCAACGGTGCGACAGATTTGCAGGTTGCGGAAATGTCGCCCTGGCTCGATCTGCGTGTGCCGCCGAAAGAGGTCAAGCTCGGCGAACTGGAGTCGCAAACGCACAGACGTTTCATCAAGACGCATCTGCCAGTCGATGCGCTCGTCTTCTCGCCCGACGTCAAGTATCTCTACATTGGCAGGGACGGACGCGATGTGGTCTGGAGTCTCTACAACCATCATGTCAACGCCAATGGGCTTTGGTACGAAGCCTTGAACGATACGCCCGGTCTCGTCGGGCCGCCCATGCCGAGGCCGACAGATTCCATCCTTCAGTATTTCGATGATTGGCTGGAGAAGGACGGTTATCCGTTTTGGCCCTTCTGGGAAAACATCAGATCGTGGTGGGCGATCCGCGAACTACCGAATGTCCATTTCGTGCATTTCGCGCAGCTCAAGAAAGATATGCCGGGCGAGATCAGGAAGATGGCGGCGTTCCTCGGAATCGCAATAGACGAGAGCGCCTGGGCGGAAATTCTCGAGCATTGCAGCTTCGACTATATGAAGAAGAATGCCAGCGCTACGGTGCCTCTTGGCGGCGCCTTCTGGGAGGGTGGTGCTCAGACTTTTGTGAACAAGGGAACGAATGGTCGCTGGCAGGGTGTGCTGAGCGAAAAGGCCATTGAGGCTTATGAGAAGAAAGCGCTCAATGAACTTGGAGCGGACTGCGCCAGATGGCTGGCGACCGGCGAAGCGACTGCCTAGATATTCGACGAGGCGGGCAGCCGTGCGTCAGAGAAAAGAAAAAGGCCGCGCTTTCACAAGTGCGGCCTTTCGTTTGAAAATCGAGTAATCAGCTTTGGGCGTCGGCAAGCTTGCAGGCTTCGTCGGAATCGGCTGTCTGAAGTCCGATTTCCTTGGCGAGTTGGGCGATCATGACTTGCTCGAGGCGATCGAGGTGACCATCGGCCAGAGCGACTGACCAGATCATCTTGAGGACTTCCTTGCGCTCGTCGACTGAAAAGTTGCCGGCGACGGTGCGTGTAAAGATGGACTCGCCATAGGGGAGGTGCTGGCGTTCCTCGGCGGTTTCGACGAGGACCTTGGCGTCTTCATCGGAAAGATTGAAATTCTGGCCGACGACACGCGTGATTGCGGCGCGTTCCTCATCGGCAAAGTCATTGTCACGACGCGCTGCTTCAACGAGGAGCGCGGCGGCGGCCAAACGCTTCACTTCCGGCGAGACAGACGTGGTGGAACCCGCCGTCGCTTTTTTCAGCTTGTCGACAATCTTGTCTAGCATCTCGTTCACCCCAAAATTGGTCCGCACTCGGCGAACCCTTCCAAAACAATTTCAACCCGGCGCCTGACAAGGCAAATCTGGCAAGGCAAATCTGGCAAGGCAGAGAGGAAATATCCTTTTTTTCAAGCAAAAGGTACCCCTAATTGCCGTGATCTCAATCTGACGCAGCCGGGGCCTTCAACCCGACAGGGATGACGCGAGGGAAAATGGTGTCCAACACGACCACAATGGCCGGCATCACCACGATTGCCACGATCATGTTGGCCATGAACATGAAGGTGAGCAGCAGCCCCATATCGGCTTGAAATTG
>JBAQNC010000141.1:0-5898 GCA_049303435.1 Parvibaculum sp.
ATCCTGCTTATCGCGCTTTTCCTGGCGCAAAAGAACGGCACCGCCAGGGTCGGGGCATGGTTCGGGCCCATTATCATCGTGTGGTTCGCGACCATCGGGCTACTCGGCATTTATGGTATCGTTCAAAACCCTTCAGTCGTGGCTGCGCTTGATCCGCGCCATGGACTTAGCCTGCTTATGAGTGGCCAGACGCACCCGCTTTTGCTGCTTGGCGCTGTGGTTCTTGCCATCACTGGCGCTGAAGCTCTTTATGCGGATATGGGCCATTTTGGGCGCGCCACGATCCAGCGAGTCTGGATCGTAATTGTCTGGCCTTGCTTGATCCTCAATTATTTCGGTCAGGGCGCACTAATTCTTAACGAGCCGACGGCGGTGCAAAATCCGTTCTATCTGCTGGCGCCGGAAATGGCGCGCGTCCCGCTGCTACTTCTCGCAACCATGGCGGCGATCATCGCCTCGCAGGCAGTGATCTCGGGCGCATTCTCGGTGACGAGCCAGGCGGTCGAGCTTGGCTGGCTGCCGCGCGTGCGAATCCGTCACACGTCGGCGCGCGAAAGCGGACAGATTTATGTACCGCAAATCAATGCCGCGCTCATGATCGGTGTTCTGATCGTTGTTTTTGGCTTCGAGACATCCTCAAATCTGGCCTACGCCTATGGCATCGCGGTGACTGCAACGATGGTCATTACGACCTGCCTCGGGTTCTACTATTTCCGCTACATCGCTCATTGGATGCTCATTCCAACCGCTTTGGGCGCGTTGGCTTTTCTTGCGATCGACGTTGGTTTCCTATCATCCAACATGACCAAGGTGCTTGAGGGTGGCTGGCTCCCGATCATGATTGCGTTCATCATCGTCGCAGTGATGGAAACATGGCGCCGCGGCCGCAAGGCGCTGGCCGAACAGTTTCTCGATGGCGCCATTCCGCTCGACACATTGCTGAAACAGGCCGCCGATCAGAAGATCACCCGAGTGAAAGGCGCGGCGGTCTTTCTCACAGCCAACCTCGATACCGTACCGGCCGCGCTGCTGCATAACCTCAAGCACAATCAGGTGCTGCACAAGCGCGTGGCATTGCTGCGCGTCGCCACCGAAGATACGCCGCGCGTGCCGTTGGCCGATCAGCTCACCGTGGAAACGCTGCCCAACGGCTTCGCCAAGATCGAAATTCGCCACGGCTTCATGCAGCTGGTCGATGTGCCCGAGGTGCTCGAACGCTGCCGCACCTTCGGCCTCGATTTCCCGCCGATGGAAACAAGCTATTTCGTCAGCCGCCAGACGCTGGTGCACGAACATTCGTCGAAAATGCCGGGCTGGCAGTCGCAGCTCTTCATTCTGCTGATGGACTATGCGCTGTCGCCGACGGAATATTTCCAGTTGCCGCCAAACCGCGTCGTGGAACTGGGCACCAAGACCGAAGTTTAAGCCTCAGGCCTTTGCCGCGATCCGTTCGGCCCGAAGCGCCGAGCGACGAAGCTTGCCCGCGTCGTCACGCAAGGGCTCATGCGCCACTTCAAAGCTGCGCGGAATCTTGTAGCGCACGAGACGTTCGGCCAGATGCGCACGCAGCGCGTCTTCATCGAAGCCGCCGGGCGCATCGACGATTGCGTGAATGAGATTGCCCATGTCGTCGTCGGGCAGGCCGATGACGGCGGATGAACGCACGCCGGGAAAGGCGTCGATGGCGGCTTCGACTTCAGCGGGGTAGATATTCGCGCCGCCCGCCAGGATCATGTCCGTGTGGCGGTCGGCGAGATAGAGATAGCCGTCCTCATCCATCCAGCCGATGTCGCCGATGGATTCCCAGCCGCCCTCGATCTGTTTCGATGTCGCGCCGAGATAGTGATAGGTCGTGCCGGGGCCTGTGAGCGGGCGCATGAAGACTTCGCCCGTTTCGCGCGGGCCCAATGTTTCGCCATTCTCGCCGACGATCTTCATCTCGCAGGTCTCGGCGGGGCGACCCACCGAACCGCGATGCGCCAGCCATTCCTCGCCACTGATCCATGTCACGCCTTGCGCTTCCGTGCCGCCATAAAGCTCATGCACGCGCATCGGACCGATCCATTCGATCCATTTCTCTTTCAGCCATGCGGGGCAGGGGGCGGCGAGATGCAGCATGATGCGAAGCGCGGAGAGATCGTATTTGTTGCGCACCTCTTCCGGCAGGTTCCAGATGCGATGCATCATGGTGGGCACCAGCATGACCCAATCGACCTGATGCGCCTCAAGCAGCTTCAATGTTTCTTCGGCATCGAAGCGCGTCATGACGACGATGTGGTTGCCGCAGAAGAGGCCGGACATGGAAAAGCTGAAGGGCCCGTTGTGATAAAGCGGGCCAGGCACGAGCTGGGCGCGACCGACTTCCTGCTGGAGACGCGGCGTCAGCGGATCGAAGGCGCCGGGATCGTTGGAGACGATGATCTTGGGTCGGCCCGTGGAACCGCCCGACGTCGGCGCTTTCCAGTAGCGCGCGGTTTTTTCCGGCAGTTCCGCATCCGACAATGAAGGGTCGGGGGTGAAGGTCTCGTCGATGCAGGTGACGCCGCCATGCGCGCCGGGTGCGGCGCCGACGACGAGCGAGGGCGCGGCAACCTCGACGATCATTTCGCGCTCGACAATGGGCAGGCGTGCGGAAATGGGTTGCGGCGTTGCGCCGAGTTTCCATGTCGCCAGACAGGCTTCGTAAAAGCCGATGCCATTGGGCAGGCCGATGGTGACGAGATCGCCTTCCTTGACGCCGAGGTGCGCATAGGCGCGCGCGAGACGATTGGTGTTCGCTTCGAGTTCCGCCCATGAGACGGTGCGTCCTTCATGCGTGATGGCGGGACGGTCGGGGTTTCGCGCCGCCCAGAAGGCGGGGATGCGTCCGATGGGCAGAACGGCCATGTCGGAACCTTTTAGTTGGCGAGATGTTTGATAAGGGGTGTGAGTTCCTTGCGTACGGCAATGAAATTGGCAGGCGCAAAATTCTCATGCAGCAGATGATAGTCGCGGAAATCGACAAAGCGCGGAAAGAGCTTGCCGATTGTGTAATGCGGGCTCAGGAGTTCGTAGAAATCCTTGAGCAGGCGGCGCGACGCGATATTGAAAATGCCGTATTCGAACTGGATGACATCAATCACGCCGTTCGACAGAGATTCTTCAAGGCCCTTCAGCACGTCATATTCAGCGCCCTCGACGTCGATCTTCATGAAGTTTACGTGGGAAATGCCATTGGTCTTCAGGAAGTCGTCGCCACGCACCACCCTGGCGCTCGCCGTCTCGACCGATGCATCGCCGGGATGGTGATAGAGACCTGTCGTTTCCGAACTGCGGTTGAGATAGAGCGTGAACTCGACTCATTCTTGTGATTGCTAGCATGGATAATTCAAATGCGCGAGGAAACCTTAAAGTGCAAAACCGAGAGCGACGGAGCCGAACTGGTCGAGTTTGGGCTGGCCGTAGAATTCGCGCGTGCGGATGTCATGCGTGAAGCTGAGGCGCGCGGAACCGATGACCACCACGGCCCCGAGCTTGGCGTCGCCCACGAAAGGCCGCTTGTCGACGCTCTGGCTGTCGCGGAACGTATTGCCGTCGAGGAAGATGTCGCGGGCGACCGCGCGGGCTTCGAGGCCGGCAAAGAGATACCAGTCGAGCCCGGTGGATGTGTGGAACCATTCCGAACCGCCCGAGTTGGGATAGATGCGCGGCGGGCCGAAATCGTCAGGCAGCGTCGGGCCGATGCGGAAGACGCCGCCAACGCCGGCAAAGGTCGCGACATTGCCCAGCGAGACGGCGCCGAAGGGGATGAAGTCGGTGGAGAGGCCGAGCATTTTCGGCGTCTGGAACAGGTTTGACCGCCAGGCGCGCTCGAAGCGCAGATTGACGCCCAATTCGTTTCTGAGCTGGTTGTTCCAGCCATTGGCTTCGGCGACATTGATGATCTTGTGCCAGCCGTTCTGCACCTGCTCGCCATGCGCCCAGGGGCCGACGACGCCGACATCGAGGTTCCACTGGTCCTGCCAGGCTTCGCCCAGATCATTGGTGCGGATGCTTTCGAGCGAAAACGTCGAATAGAGCCAGCCCGCATAGGGACGGTCGTTCAGCACGGGCACGGATACATCCGTGTTGTCCGGCGTGAAAATCAGATGTGAAATGGCGACGCCGACGCGATGCGTGACGCCGGTGATGTTTTCATCGTGGGTGAAGGCGCTGAAAAGCGGCGGAGCGGACAGGGACTTGAGCCAGTCCGGCAGATCGTTCGTCGGGGCCGACAGCCATGACGCCTTCATGCCATTCGTATAGTGCCGGTCGGTATTGGCGAGCTTGGCGAAGAGATCGTTCTCGGCCTCGATGGTGATGAAGCCGCCATCCGGCGTGATGGCCGGATCGGGCAGGTTTGCCTGTTCGGCAAGCGCGGGCGCTGTCGCGCCGCACAAATAGACGCAAATTGCTAGGAGCGACACTGACAGAAATCTCTGCACGAATTCACCTGATCTTTGGGGAAAGGAGGACGGGGGAGGAAAGTTGAGTGGCGATATAATGGCTCCTTGACGAAGGCAAGAAAGGAGCGGTCCAATAGGTTCAAAATATATAACACAAAACGCTACGTAATCCTGGGGAGGATAGTGATGAATGTGTCGCAAATAGGGTCGGGACTTGACCGTGAGACGGCAGCCGCTTCGGGCATGATTATCGCCTTTCATGCCGCGCAAACGCCTGACCGCATGGCCATTGCCTCGGAAGCGGGAGATCGCACCTATGCCGAACTCAACGCCCGCGCCAACAGGCTGACGCGCGCGCTGCGCCGCGCCGGATTGAAGGCGGGAGACGCTGTGGCGCTGATGTGCTCCAACCGGCCAGAGTTCGTCGAGGCGATCGTCGCCTGTCAGCGTGGCGGCTTTCGCATGACGCCGATCAACTGGCATCTCAAGGGCAGCGAAGTCGGCTACATCGTCGACAATTGCGAGGCGAAGGCTTTTCTCGCCGATGCGCGTTTCAGGGAGTCTGCCGTCGAAGCCGCCACCATGTCGCCGCTTTCCATCGCCAATATTGCCATCGGCGGCGATATCCCCGGTTTTGTAGACTATGAGGCGGTGGTTCGGGCGGAAGAACATCATAATATCGAGGACCCTGTACTCGGTACACAGATGATGTATACCTCGGGCACGACAGGCTACCCCAAGGGTGTCTTCCGTCGTGAAGCCGCGCCCGTGTCGCCGCTGCTGGTCAAGCTTTCGGAGACGGCCGCCTTCCGGCCCGACGACGTGGCGCTGGTGACGGGGCCGCTCTATCACGCGGCGCCCTTGGCGCTCAATCTCAACTTCCCGCTCAATTCAGGCGTCGGCTGCGTCATCATGGATAAATGGGACGCGGAAGAAACACTGCGGCTGGTGCATGAACACGCGATCACGCATACGCATGTCGTGCCGACCATGCTGCACCGTATCCTGAGCCTCGATGAAGCGACGCGCAGCAAATACGACACGTCATCCTTGCGCTGGATCCTGCATGGCGCGGCCCCTTGTCCGACACATGTGAAGGCGCGCTCCATCGAGACCTTCGGGCCGGTCGTCTATGAATATTATGCGGCGACAGAAGGCGGCGGGATTTTCGTCGACAGTCATGAATGGAAGAACAAGCCCGGCACCGTAGGCAAGCCTTTGCCCGGTGTCGTGGTGCGCATCATCAACGATAATGGCGAAATGGCCGCCCCCGGCGAAGTCGGCACGGTCTATTTTGAAGCCCCGGAACAGGGCCGTTTTGAATATTTCAAGGCGCCGGAAAAAACCGAAGGCGCCTATCGCGGCAATGACTACACGATGGGGGACATGGGCTATGTGGACGAGGACGGGTTCCTCTACCTCACGGGCCGCAGCGCCGAAGTGATCATTTCCGGCGGCGTCAATATCTATCCTG
>JBAQNC010000142.1:0-4686 GCA_049303435.1 Parvibaculum sp.
GGCGACCGTCTGCACAAGTGGTGGACGCTCAATGTGCTTGATCTGCCGCAAGTCGGGCGCATCCAGCTGACGCAAAACTTTGACATAGTTATGGCATGGAACAAGGGCGTCAGTTACTGCCTTTTCCAGGCGGAAACGACCGCAGGCCGCGTCGGGCTGGTGGTTTTTGCGCTCGCAATTGTCATCGGTCTGGGGGTGTGGCTGGCCAGAGTGGCAAACAGGCCCATCGCGATCGCGATCGGCCTGATCATTGGCGGCGCGCTGGGCAATGTTCTGGATCGTCTGGTCTATGGAGCGGTGGCGGACTTTTTTAGTTTTCACGCCTTCGCCTTTTACTGGTATATCTTCAACGTCGCAGACATATGGATCGCTATTGGTGTCGGGCTTATTTTGCTCGAATCCTTTTTTCCGACATTGTTTGCGCGTAGAGGAGAGGAAAATTCGGGAAGCGACGGCTCGACGGGCCCTCAAAGCTCCTGAAAAGGGCCAGTCAGACGATTTGATGGCCGAACGCCGGAAAATGGTCTTTCAACAGACCGGCGCATTGTGGGTTAAGGAACATGAGTGTGAAATTGATGAATTCCCGGACGCAGAGCCTCGCCGTTCTTTGTGCTCTTTCCCTGTCGCTGGCCGCATGCGGCGGTGGCGGTAGCCTCAAGGACACGCTCGGTTACGGCAAGAGCGCGCCGGACGAATTTGACATCATCACCAAGGCGCCGCTGGTCATGCCGCCTGATTTCTCACTGCGCCCGCCGCAGCCCGGCGTCGCTCGTCCGCAGGAACAGGCGTTTGAACCTTCGCTGGTCGCGCAACGCACGCTGACAGGCGCCTCGGTTGACGAGCAGTCCATGGCTGATGCCGCAGCGGCAGACAATGTGTCGCCCGGCGAAGAAGCGCTGCTTCAGAAGACGGGTGGCGCCGACGCCAATCCGCAGATTCGCAAGGTCGTGAACAACGAGATGCGTTCGCTGGTCGAGCGCGACGCGAGCTTCGCCGATGACGTTCTGTTCTGGCGTGAAAAGACGCCGCCGGACGCGCGCACGGTCGATGCCGCCGGCGAGCGCCGCCGCCTCGAACAGAATGCCGCCGAAGGCAAGCCTGTGACGGCGGGCGAGACCCCCAGTGTCGCGCCTGAAAAGAAGGGCTTCTTTTCCGGTCTCTGGTCGTCGATCTTCTGACGTTCCTTGATCCGGTGAGATTTTCCCGATCCATCCGTTCGGTCCGTCTGCGTCATGTGGCGCAGGCGACAGGTATCTGTCTTCTGTTAGGCCTTGGGGCTTGCGCCGATTTCAAGCCGCCTTTCGCTGCCGATCAGGCCAGCGCCATCGTGCAGGTGGCGCAAGGCCCCGGCGCGCCCGAGACCTTTATGCTTTCCAATGGTATGGAAGTGCTGGTGATCCCCGATCACCGCGCGCCTGTCGTCACGCATATGGTCTGGTATCGTATCGGCGCGGCCGACGAAGTGCCGGGCAAGACCGGCTTGGCGCATTTTCTCGAACATCTGATGTTCAAGGGCACCGACAAGATCGCGCCCGGCGAATTCTCCAAGACCGTCGCGCGCAATGGCGGCAAGGACAACGCCTTCACCAATTATGATTTCACGGCCTATTTCCAGGCGATTGCAAAGGATCGTTTGCCTCTCGTGATGGAGATGGAAGCCGATCGCATGACGCATCTGAAGCTCACCGACAAGGAAGTGCTGCCCGAGCGCGACGTCGTGCTGGAAGAATTGCGCATGCGGATCGAGAACGAGCCCATGGCGCAATTGCAATCGAAGATGAACGCCGCGCTTTTCGGCAAGAGCCCCTATGGCCGTGATGTCATCGGCTACAAGGCCGAAGTCGCCAAACTTTCGACGCAGGACGCGCTTGACTGGTATCACCGCTATTACACGCCCAATAATGCGATCCTGATCGTGGCGGGCGATATCACGGCGGCGGAACTGAAGCCGCTGGCGGAAAAATATTACGGCGCCATCGCCGAGCGCGCGCCGACGCTGCATCGCAAGCGCCCGGCTGTCGCATGGCCGCAAAAGCCCGAGCGCGTGACGCTTCATGACGAGCGCGTCCGCGAAGTCTCATGGCTGAGGTTCTATCCCGCGCCGTCGAACGCCGAAGTGGGCCCGCGCGCCAGCGCCGCGCTGGACGTGCTGGCGCAAATTCTCGGCGGCGGCACGACGAGCCGCCTCTATCAGTCGCTTGTCGTGCGCGACCAGAAGCTCACCGCCGTTCAGGCCTGGTATTCCGGCGACCAGATCGGCTCGGGAAGCTTCGGTCTTTACGCGCTGCCCCGCGTCGGCGGCAATGTGGAAGACGCGGAAAAGGCGGTCGATGCGGCGCTGAAGGATTTTCTGGCGAGCGATATTACCGAAGATGAACTGACCCGCGCCCGTGGCCAGCTCGCCGCCGGCGCCATCTATGCCCGCGACCGCCAGCAGACCATGGCTTACATCTACGGCAGCGGCATCATGACGGGTCTTAGCCCGAAAGAAATTTATGGCTGGCCCGACGCCATCCGCGCGGTGACCGCCGCCGATGTGCGCGCCGCAGCCCAGCATGTGCTCGATGCGCGCCATGCCGTCACCGGCGAACTCCTGCCCGAGGCGCGCTCATGATGTTGAAACATACATTTGCGGCTGTCTCTTTTGCCTTCCTCGCGCTCATCGCGCGTCCCGCGCATGCGCTCGACATCGAGCGTGTCGTCAGCCCCGGCGGCATCGAGGCCTGGCTTGTCGAGGAATATGAGGTCCCCGTCGTCACCATGGAAGTGTCCTGGGCGGGCGGCTCGGCAAGCGATCCCGCAGGCAAGCTCGGCCTCGCCAATATGGTCTCCGGTCTTCTGGACGAGGGCGCTGGCGACATGGATTCCGACGCCTATCAGCGTCGTCTGGAAGCCTCCAACGCCTCGCTTTCCTATTCGGAAGATTCCGATTATTTCAACGCGCATCTGAAGACGCTGGCCGAAAACCGCGACGAGGCTTTCGCGCTTTTGCAGGTGGCGCTGACCGCTCCGCGTTTCGACAAGCCAGCGGTCGAGCGTGTGCGGGCGCAAATCCAGTCCATCGTCGCGCGCAACCAGACCGATCCCGAATGGATTGCGACACAGGCCTGGTTCAAGGCCATGCTCGGCAAGCATCCTTACGCGCGCCCCTCCGACGGCACGCCGAAAACGGTGGCGGCCATCACGCCCGCCGACCTCAAGGCTTATGCCAGACGTACCTTTGCGCGCGACAATATGAAGATCGGCATCGTCGGTCCCATCACGCCCGCCGAACTCGGTGCGTTGCTCGACAAGACATTCGGCGACCTGCCAGCGCAGGCGAAACTGGCGCATGTGCCCGAGGCCCATGTGAGCGAGAAGCCAACGACCGTCATTATCAAGCAGCCCTTTCCCCAAAGCGTCGTGTTGTTTGGCGGCAAGGGCCTGAAACGCGCCGATCCCGATTTCGTGCCCGCCTATGTCATGAACTACATGCTGGGCGGCGGTGGCTTTTCCTCGCGCCTGACCAATGAGGTCCGCGAGAAACGGGGGCTGGCCTATTCCATCGGCACCTATCTTTACCCGATGCGCCATGCCGCGCTCTATCTGGGACAGGTCGGCACCAAGAACGCCAGCGTCGGCACATCGCTGTCGTTGATCCGCGCCGAATTCGCCCGCATGGCCGACGGCGGCGTGACGAATAAGGAACTTGCCGACGCCAAGACCTATCTCACCGGCTCCTATCCGCTGCGTTTCGATTCAAACAGCAAGATCGCCGGTGAATTGCTCGCCATTCAGGAAGAAAATCTGGGCATCGACTATGTCGCCGGGCGAAATGACCTGATCAATGCCGTGACGCGGGACGATATCGCCCGCACGGCAAAGCGTCTGCTGCATGCCGATGCGTTGGTCGTGGCCATCGTCGGCGAGCCCGATATGAGCGAAAAGCCCCTGCCGCCCGTGAGAGAGGGCGTTGCTGCCCCCACTGGGCCCAATGAGGCGTTTCACTAGTCCGGTCCGGACCGGTTCAGGCTTGTCGGGCGCGCATCTGGCACCCTGTCATACTTCTTGTTACCGTCTTCGATCAGGAGAGGCCGAATCCCGATTCTTGGCTGTTTGTCAGGCCGTCGCGTTTCGTCAGGGAAATCTGTTTCAAAGGTCGTTTCGTTCAAATGTCCAAATCGCGCTTGCCATACCAGCAAAAGATAGACGCCTGTTTCTCGGACAAGATCGGCGAGACCGGATTGTCGCGCGCCGCCTACGACGAGGCGCTGGGTGAAACTGCATCAGCGCTCGCCTGGCTGCGCGATGCCCATGCGAGCGACACGCTTGCGCTGATGCGCCTGCCCGAGCGTCGCGACGATTTCGCCGCCATCGGCGAGATGACGGCAAAGCTCCTCGACAATACGACCGATCTTTTCATTTTCGGCATCGGCGGTTCCTCGCTCGGTGCGCAGGCCGTGGCGCAACTGACGGGCTGGGGTACGCAAGCCCAGAGCGAGGGGCGCCCGCATATCCACATCATGGATAATCTCGATCCCTGGTCGATGCAGACGGCTCTTGGCTCCGTCGATCTGCGCACCACGCGCTTTCTCGTCGTGTCGAAGTCCGGCGGCACGGTCGAGCCCGCGCTTCAGATGCTCGCCGCCATGAGCGCCATCGAGACGGCGGGCGGGGGCAAATATATGAAGCATCATTTCGTGGTGC
>JBAQNC010000143.1:0-49873 GCA_049303435.1 Parvibaculum sp.
CCATATAGCGAGACCAACTTGCGCGAGGAGGATGATGGATGCGAGGTCGGCATTGTTCGACGCGAGGGCGGCCACATAGACGACCCAAAGGATCAACTCAACGGCTCCCCAGACATAGAGTCTGCGAAGAAAAAGCGGCAGGCCGAACAAGCTGGAGAAGAAAAACAGCGTCCAACTCCAGCCGATCTTCACCTGCTTCAATTCCCCCGTTTTCGAGTTCTTGAAAGTTGCATGGATTGCCATGCGTGCCCCCTATTTTTGGTTGATTACGAGCGATTAGCGCCAGACGCGCTTGACATTTCCGTCTTTGATTTCCACCCGGAAGGACTTGTGGCACGTACCGCATTGCGGTTGGACCACGCCAGTTCCGGCACTGATCGGATAGGTGTCCGTCGAGCCACAATTTGGGCAGGTGACTGTCTGATTACGCATTTCTGTCCTCATTTGGTCTGGTGGATTTTTTGATCGCACGGCGTGCTATCCGGCGATCCCGCATTCAGCATAATACATATTATAGTTGATAAACATATAATGTGTATTCCGTCAACCATACGGCATGGATATGCGCGTGTTGGTCGGCGAAAATGTGAGGAGGGTCAGGCAGGGGTGTGGCCTGACGCAAGAGCAGTTCGCAGAAATCTCGGGCTTCAGTCAGCAGTACATAAGCGGTCTGGAGAAGGGCCGTCGAAATCCCACAATCGTGACTGTCTATGAGTTGGCAACAGCCCTTGGGGTCTCGCATTTGGATTTGCTCCAAATGCCACGGCAATCCGGGCCTGTTGAAGGGAAGGCGAAGAAGCCCAGCGCGAAGGTCACGATATAGTCTTCGTCCCGTATGCGCGGGGCCGAAGCGCCCCCGGCAAGAAGCGGTGATTTGGCTAATTTCGTTCCCAAAGGTTGGAGTGGGTACCACATGGGTACCGTCTTGGTCTCACGAAGCGCCTCGATCTATCCCCTATCGGTAAGGGTCAGGGTGCGGTTTTGGCAATCAAAATCTCGATCAATGACGATCTAACCCGTTGAATTACAAGGCTATTTTAAGACTACGAATCTGAGGGTCGGAGGTTCGAATCCTTCTCGGTGCACCAACCATCACATTGATTTAATTGGTATTTTTTCGATTGCATCGTGTAGCGCGCCACTTAGTTTGGCGGAACTGCGCCACATAGTTTGGCGAATTTCAATGCCCTCGAAACGGCTATTTAGCCCCCTCTTCAGGACCTACTTTCCGATAGGGTGGCAAGGTGGTTGACGGGGGCGGAGCCTGACCTGATCACAGCGAAGCCCTAATTGTTTCCCGTCAGAGCCTATGGCCCAGATTTGCGATTGTAGTCTAAGGAGTATTTGGTTCTCGTCGTAGTGACGGAGGAACGAAGATGAGAAGCAGATACTCAAACGGCATCAAGCGATCAAGGTGGCGCGACAGGCCTTGGAGCATGCCCGAGTTTATACCGCGAAGCAGGCCTCGCTCGATACTGTTCAGGGCGCCATTGCATTTGTTGACTCTCGGAGACGGGTGAAATAGAACAAAAAGAGAACAAATAGACGGTTGGCGTCATGTCCTCTTTCGCGTCAGAAACGGCCAAAACCGGGCTTATTGCTGAGTTACGCAGCCGTATTGCCAGTTTTGAGGTCTCCCGCCCATCCCTTGGGAACAAGGGGGCTGAGCCTTGCGCAATTACGACCGGCGCCAGTGTGATTGACGCCGGTTTGCCTAGTGGCGGGCTGGCCAGGCGGGCGCTGCATGAGGTCAGGGCTGCATCCTATCGCGACATGAGCGCCAGCCTTGGCTTTGCCGTTGCCATGGCGGTTCGCTGCGCCCGCGTCTTTCCGGAGGCGCCTGTGCTCTGGTGCGAAGGGTCTTATGCGCCATTCGATATGGGCAGGCTTTATGGGCCGGGCCTGGCCGCCTTCGGGTTCGATCCGGCGCGCCTCATTCTGGTTTCGCCTGCTGGCGACATCGATCTTTTGTGGACGATGGAGGAAGCGCTACGTCTGGGCGCTTTCGCCGCCGTCATTGGTGAAATCGATGGCCGCGCCCATGCGCTCAATCTGACGGCGACACGCAGGCTGCAACTGGCAGCGGAAGAAAATGGTCGACCCGCCTTACTTTTGACGGGCCATGCCTCGATGGGCGCGAGCGCGGCGGCCACGCGCTGGTGCGTGGCATCCGCTCCAGGCAGTCCGGTCGAGAATGTGCCGGGTGTCGCGCCTTTTATCGGGCAACCCCGCTGGCAGGTGCGGCTTGAGAAATGCCGCAGCATTCAGGCAAGCGCGGCAGCCACCATGTTCGAACGCGACTGGTGCGTCGAGTGGGACGCCAATGCGCAAAGTTTTGCCGATGTGCCTGATGCCGCGATGACCTATCCGGCGCGGCCTGACATGTCGCTGGCGGTCTGATCCCTGATCTGTTGGCTGGAGGTCGTGTCGAATGAACGGACAACGGCGGATCGCATCAATCTTTTTATCTCAATGGCCCATCGATCGTTTTTTTCGGGGGCTCGATCGCGCGCGCGCCGATGATCGGCGCGAACGTCCGGCACGCGACGCGGCTTTGGCGCTTGTCATGCCGGGGCAGGGCGGTTTGCGGATCGTGGCTGCAACGCACGCAGCTTGTGCCGAGGGGGTCGAGCCGGGGCAAGGGGTTGCCGATGCTCTGGCGCTTTATCCGACCCTCGATGTGCATGAGGCGGACCCCGCAGCGGATCGCGCGGCGCTCAGGAAATTGTCTGACTGGTGCGGACGCTATACGCCATGGACGGCCCCCGATCCTTGTGGCCTGGAAAGCGAGCCCGACGGCATATTGATGGATATTACCGGCTGCGCGCATCTCTTCGGTGGCGAGGCCGCGCTTGCCGAAGATCTTATCCGGCGTTTGCGCGGCTTCAACATTCATGCGCGCGTCGCCATGGCGTCGACACCGGGAGCTGCCTGGGCGCTGGCGCGTTTTGGCGGAAAGCGCCTTTCTGTCTTGCCGACGGGCGAAGAGAAAGAAGCTCTGGCGGCGCTGCCCGTGGCGGCCTTGCGCGTCGGCAGTGCGGCAGTCGATGGGTTGGCGCGGCTGGGGCTGAAGCAGGTGGGCGATCTTTATGGCCGTGCCCGCGCGCCTCTGACAGCCCGTTTCGGTCGCGCCGTGTCGCAGCGGCTGGACGAGGCGCTTGGCTATGCGATGGAACCCATTTCGCCGCAAATGCCGCTCGTGCCCTATCGCGCGCGGCTTCATTTCGCCGACGGGCTGACAAGGCTTGAAGATATTGAAACGGCGATAGAAAAACTGGCAAGCGAGCTTTGCAATCTATTGGCGCGCGATCGGAAGGGCGCGCGGCGTTTGGAACTTTTGATGTTCCGTGCCGATGGTGACGTGACCTTTTTGCAGGCGGGTACCAGCATGGCTTCCCATGAAGCTCGACATCTCGCGCGCCTGTTTCGCGAAAAATTGCAACAGGTCGATGACGAGTTGGACATGGGGTTCGGCATCGAGACCATGAGTCTTGCAGCCCTTGCTGTCGATCCGTTGAGACACAGACAGGAGGCGATGACGGGCGAGCGAGCCCGTGAAAGCGATATCGATGCTTTGATGGATCGCCTGAGCAATCGCCTTGGCGCTCAGCGTGTCACGCGGCTTGTGCCCCGCGAGAGCCATGTGCCGGAGCGCGCGGTGCGACCGGTTGCGGTTCTACGCAACCGAAAGCCTGCGTCAGCCGATGAATGGCGCAGACAGGCCTTGCAGCACTGCAATGACGCCATCACGCGCCCGCTTTCCATGCTGGCCGCGCCTGAACCCATCGAGGTCATGGCCGAAATTCCCGAAGGTCCGCCGCGTCACTTCCGCTGGCGCAAAGCGCTTTATCAGGTGGCGCGCGCCGAAGGACCCGAACGCATCGCGCCGGAATGGTGGCGCGACGAGCGTGCCCGCACGCGCGACTATTACCGCGTGGAAGATACGCAAGGCCGCCGCTTCTGGCTTTTCCGCGATGGCCTCTATACGCGCGATGAAGCGACACCCCGCTGGTTCATTCAGGGGATGTTCGGATGACGACTGTACCTTTCGCCGAACTTGGCATCGCAACGAATTTCAGTTTTCTGCGCGGCGCGTCCCATGCCGATGAAATCGTGCTGATGGCGAAAGCCCTCGGCCTTGAAGCCATCGGCGTGGCGGATCGCAATACGCTGGCCGGCATCGTGCGTGTGCATGCCGCAGCAAAGGCGGAAGGGGTTCGATTGCTCGTCGGTGCGCGTCTCGCCACCATCGACGGTTTCGAGGTGATCGCCTATCCCGAAGATCGCGCTGCCTATGGACGTCTCGCGCGATTGCTGACGCTTGGCAATCGACGCGCGGAAAAGGGCCAATGCCATTTGGCGCTCGGCGATATTGTCGAGGCGGGCGAGGGCATGTGTTTTATCGCCATGCCATCGGCTTCGCCTGAAGCCTTGTTTGCTGAGAACTTGAACATGCTTGCCGCCGCCTTCCCGCGCTCTGTCTGGCTGGCGCTTGCGCCACTTTATGATGGTCGGGACGGGCGGCGCTTTCAGTCATTGAAGCATCTGGCAGACGGGGCGCATGTGCCTCTCGTCGCAACGAATGACGTTCTCTGCCACGCACCGGAGCGCAAGCCCTTGCAGGACGTTCTCACCTGCATTCGCGAGCATGTCACGCTTGAGGAAGCGGGCTTTCTCATTGATGTCAATGCCGAGCGTCATCTGAAGGATGGCGTGGACATGGCAAAGCTTCTCCGCTTCGCGCCCGACGCGCTGGCGCAAACACTTGTCATCATGAAGCGTTGCCGCTTCTCGCTGGATGAGCTGAAATACGAATATCCGGCGGATACGTTTTCAGAAAATGAAACATCCCAGCAGCTATTGGAACGATTGACATGGGAGGGGGCAGCACGGCGCTTTCCGCTTGGCGTCGATCCGCAGATCGCCGACACCATCCGTCGTGAACTGGCGCTGATCGAGAAAAAGCAATATGCGCCTTATTTTCTGACCGTGGATGACATTGTGCGTTTTGCGCGTTCGAAGGAAATTCTCTGTCAGGGACGCGGTTCGTCGGCCAATTCCGCCGTCTGCTTTTGCCTCGGCATCACATCTGTGGACCCGACCGAGATCGATCTTCTTTTCGAGCGTTTCGTTTCCGCCGAGCGCGACGAGCCGCCGGATATCGATGTCGATTTCGAGCATGAACGCCGCGAAGAAGTCATCCAGTATATTTACGAGAAATATGGCCGCGACCGGGCGGGCATCGCCGGGACCGTTATTTCTTATCGTTCGCGCAGCGCCATCCGCGATGTCGGCAAGGTCTTCGGCCTGTCGGAAGATATGGTCCATGCCCTGTCGCGTTCCGGCTGGGGCTGGTCGAGCAAGGGCGTCTCGGAAGAGGACGCGCGCCGCATCGGCCTCGACCCGACGGACAGGCGGCTTGCCCTGGCGCTGGAGCTTGCCAAATCGCTGCTCGGTTTCCCGCGTCATCTGTCCCAGCATGTCGGTGGCTTCGTCATCACCAAGGGGCCGCTCGAAGAAGTCGTACCCATTGGCAATGCGGCCATGGTGGATCGCACCTTTGTCGAATGGGACAAGGATGATCTCGATGCGCTCGGCATTTTGAAGGTCGATGTGCTGGCGCTTGGCATGCTTTCCTGCATCCGTCGCGCTTTCGATCTCATGCGGGATCATCATGGCGTTGATCTGAACCTGGCCACCGTGCCGCAAAAGGATGCGGCCGTTTATGACATGCTCTGCAAGGCGGATTCCGTCGGCGTCTTTCAGGTCGAAAGCCGCGCCCAGATGACCATGCTGCCGCGTCTACGCCCTCGTAATTTCTATGACCTCGTGATTGAAGTCGCGATTGTCCGCCCCGGTCCCATTCAGGGCGGTATGGTGCATCCCTATCTCAAGCGCCGCAGCGGCGAGGAGAAGGTGAGCTATCCCTCGCCCGCACTTGAAAAGGTTTTGAGCAAGACGATGGGCGTGCCGCTCTTTCAGGAGCAGGCCATGAAGATGGCGATCGTCGCGGCAGGATTTTCGCCCGGTGAGGCGGACCAGTTACGCCGCGCGATGGCGACTTTTCGACGTTCGGGCACGATTGGCGTTTATCGTGACAAGTTCATCAATGGCATGGTCGGCAATGGCTATGAACCGGATTTCGCCGAACGCTGTTTCAAGCAGATAGAGGGATTTGCCGACTATGGGTTCCCCGAAAGCCATGCGGCGAGCTTCGCGTTGCTGGTCTATGTCTCTGCCTGGATTAAATGTCATTACCCGGATGTCTTCTGCGCCGCGATCCTCAATTCGCAACCGATGGGATTTTATGCGCCCGCCCAGCTTGTGCGCGACGCGCGTGAGCATGGCGTGGAAATGCGTGCCGTCGATGTCAACCGCAGCGACTGGGATTGCACGCTGGAGCGCGTGGCGGGCAAGCGACATTGCGCCGTGCGTCTGGGGCTGCGCCAGATCAAGGGCGTGCAGGAAGAACAAGGGCACATGCTGGTTGCGAGCCGTGAACGTGGTTTCGATTCAGTGCGTCACCTCTGGCTCCGCTCGCGATTGTCTCCACGCCAGATCGAAAGACTGGCCGACGCTGATGCGTTTCGCTCGTTGGGACTTGATCGCCGCGAAGCGCTTTGGGCTGTGCGCGGACTTGGTGGTTATGGCGACGGGCAAACGGGAAAAGCGCCCGCTGTCCTGCCGCTCTTTGCCGGGCTGGAAGAAGGTGGTTTTCAGCACGAGGAAGAAATGCAACTTCCCGCCATGCCGCTTGGCGAGCATGTCGTGCTCGACTACGCCACCTTACGCCTTTCCCTTAAGGCGCATCCCATGTCGTTTCTGCGGGCACGGTTTGCCGTGCGCCATGTCGTGACGCATCGACAGTTGAATGAGGAAATTCCCGACAAGGCGCGTGTGCGGCTCGCTGGTCTCGTATTGGTGCGCCAGCGCCCCGGCACGGCCAGCGGCGTTATCTTTGCGACGCTGGAAGATGAAACGGGCGTTGCCAATATCGTGATCTGGCCGAAAATCTACGAGCGCTACAGACGCATCGTGTTGACCTCGCGTCTTTTCGGCGTCAAGGGACGCGTGCAGAAAGAAGGTCTTGTCGTTCACGTCATCGTCGACGAGATCGAAGATCTTTCATATGAGCTGGAGGGTATTTCAGCCGCTGACGACATAGGCGGCGCCAATCTCGCACGAGGCGATCTGGACGGCGACGGCTTCGATCCCCGCGCCGCAAAAGCCGCCCGCCATGAAATCCAGCAATTGCGCGCCGCGCGATTTGTGCCCAAGAGCCGGGATTTTCACTAAAAATTTGGTCACCCTGCTTTGCTTTTCCCCACGTAATGCTTGGAAAACGAAATGCGATGCACGCCCGCGCCTGCCTTGCCTGCGGTATTAGCCAAGTGGGGCCTTGACCCCGTCGGAAATCGAATTCTAACTAGCTGAAAAAAGACAGGGAGGAATGCGATGGCGTATCGGCAAACCGATGACCACGACGCTGCACGCGCGGAAGATCCAGCAGAATACGGGGTTGCGGAATCATGAGCACACGCGAGCAGGAATTAATTGAAAAACTCGGGAGCTATCTGACCCATCGCTGGTCGTCGCCCACCACGGTAAGCGAGATGAAACGCATTCCCGGTGGCGCGTCGCGCGAGACATGGAAATGTCAGGCTGAGCAGGACGGGAAAACACGCGGATTGATTATCCGCATCGACCCGGCGACCAGCCTGATCGAAACGGACCGTCGCACCGAATACTGCACGGTCGAGGTGGCTTACACGGCAGGTCTCCCAGTACCCGAACCCCTGTTTCTTGAAGAAGACGAGAAATGGATCGGTCGTCCTTTCTCGCTGACTTCCGAGATCACAGGTTGCGACGCCTCGCCCACCAATCTGCCACAGAAACATCTGGCAAAGCTGGGCCAGCAGAAATGGAATTATCTCGGTCAGATCGCCGCGCTCGATATCGACAAGCTGGGCGTTGGCGAGTTCATGCCCGCGACAACGCGCGAAACCTGTGCGTTGGAACAGCTTGAATATTGGGCCAAGGTCATCAGGGATGATGAAATTCATCCCAATCCCGTTGCCGAAGCGACCGTCCGCTGGCTGCGGCGTAACCCGCCGCCACCCGCCAGGAAGCTCAGTCTTGTTCATGGCGACTATCGCACGGGTAATTTTCTCTATTCGCCCGATGGCGACATCAAGGCGATCCTCGACTGGGAGATGGCGCATATCGGCGATCCTTACGAGGATCTCGCCTGGTCGCTCGATCCTCTGTGGAATTGGGGGAAGGAAGACCTCGCAGGACAGTTACTGCCGCACAGGCAAGCCATACGCATCTGGGAAGAAGCGAGCGGCATAGAGCTTGATCCCAAGGCCTTCCGCTGGTGGCAGGTTTTTGCTGCTGTCAAAGGCATAGGCATCTGGATTTCCTCAAGCGAGGATTTTCACAATGGCGAAACCAAGGACCTCATTCTGGCGATTGCCGGTTGGCTTATGACGGATCGCCAGCAACAGATCCTCGATGACTATCTGTCGCCCCATTCGTCACATCGTTTTTATGAGGTCGTGAAATGATCCCCAAAGGTTCCGCCGGTATCGGTCATCTCACCACGCGCATTTTCACTCATCTCCTGCCGGGTGCGGAAGACGCCTACCAGATGTCCGATCTGGCGTTTCTCGCAGGGCTCGTCGCCATGGTCGGGCAGGATTTCGATCGCGGCGTCGATGTGCTGATGCAGGACCGGCAAGACATCAACGAGATTTTTCTTGAGGCCATACCGCATGTCGCCAACACGTCGCTGAAGGAGCGCATGATGTCGGTTGTGAACACGAAGCCTGAAAGCTTCAAGCTCACGGACCTCAATGCCGAGGCTGACATCGCCATGCGCACACTCATCGACCTGCATGAGCATGTCGAAAACGCGCAAGACGAAGGCGCTGCATGGGCGTCCGCTCTCAATGACAGGATATGGACGTTTCTCGACGCCCATGTCGAACGCCGGAAATACGACGTTCCCATGTGATCACACCAAATGAAATTCATCACGCTCTGAGGAAATGAAATGCTGAATAAACTTGATGACTTCCCCATTCATCAAACGCCCGAACCCATCGCGCATCTGGCGACCAGCGACCGTAACGCCTATGACCGCACCTGGTTCAACGGTTATGCGAAAGATGGTTCCTATTATTTTGGCATCGGCATGGCGGTCTATCCCCATCGCGGCATTCTCGATTGCGCCTTCTCTGTCGTGCAGCCCGACCAGCGTCAACATTGTTTCTTTGGTTCGCGCCGCGCGCCGGTCGAACGCACCGACATGACGGTCGGCGCCTTCCGCATGGAAGTCATCGAACCCATGCGCAAGGTGCGCGTTATCCTTGACGACAATCCGAGCGGCGTCACCTGCGACCTGACCTTCACCGCGCGCACTGCCTCCATCGAGGAGGCGCGCCAGACATTGTGGTCCGGAGCGCGCCGCGTCATGGATGCGACGCGCTTTGACCAGTTCGGTCGCTGGAGTGGCACGATCCATCACCCCGACGGCGACATCAAGGTCGACGAAGACATGTGCCTCGGCACCAAGGATCGGTCATGGGGTGTGCGTCGCGTGGGCGAGGCGGAAACGGGCGGCGCGCCAGCCATGCCGCAGGGCATCTGCTTTGTCTGGGCCCCGCTCGTCTGGGACGATCATATCACGCATGCGATCTTCTTCGATGATTCCAAGGGGCATCCGCTGGTGCGCGAAGGAATCGTCGCGCCGCTCTACAAGAGCGTGAACGATATTCCCGGCGTCGAAGATGGGCAGGACCAGCGCATGGCGACGGCGCGCCATCGCATCGAATATGTGCCGGGCACGCGTCTGGCGAAATCGGCCGAAATCGATCTCGTGGACCATGAAGGCAATACGCGCACGATCGCGCTGAAACCCATCCTGAAGTTCCAGATGAAGGGTCTTGGCTATATGCACCCGACATGGGGGCAGGGCATGTGGAAGGGCGAGTTGGAAATGGCGGGCGAATCCTTCGATCCGCGCCAGATCGATCCGCTTGCGCCCGAGAACCTTCACGTGCAACAGGTCGTGCGCGCCAGCGATGGCACGCGAACCGGCATGGGCGTGCTGGAACAGATCACCGTCGGTCCCTATGCGCCTGCCGGCTTCACGGAATTCCTTGATGGCGCGAAGGTTTAAGGCACATGGAAATCACAGCAGCCGTTGCCCGCGAGGGACAGGAAGAATTCTCGATCGAAAAAGTGGAGCTGGATGATCCTCGTCCCGACGAAATTCGGGTCAAGATCGTCGGCGTCGGGCTCTGCCACACCGATATGGTGGCAAAGACCGGCGCCATTGGTGGTCTGCCGATCGTGTTGGGCCATGAAGGCTCCGGCATTGTCGAAAAGACCGGCAGTGCCGTCACCAAGGTGAAGGCGGGCGACCGCGTTGCCATCTCGTTTCGGTCCTGCGGCGAGTGCCGCAAGTGCAAGGCAGGCGAGCCCGCCTATTGCCTCACCATGCCCATGCTGAATTATATCGGCATGCGTCCTGATGGCAGCAAGGCCATCCACAAGGGCGGCGAAGACCTCAGCAGCAATTTCTTCGGCCAGTCATCCTTCGCTACTTACTGTCTCACCTATGAGCGCAATGTCGTGAAGGTGCCGGACGATGTGCCGCTGGAGCTTGTCGGACCCTTGGGTTGCGGGGTGCAGACCGGCGCTGGCGGCATCATGCGTTCGCTGGACTGTGAGGAAGGAAGCTCGCTTCTGATCCTCGGCGGCGGCGCCGTCGGCTTGAGCGCCGTCATGGGCGCGGCGGTTCAGAAATGCGGCGTCATCATCGTGCTCGAACCGCATGAGGCGCGCCGCAAGCTGGCGCTGGAACTGGGCGCGACGCATGTGATCGATCCGGCGGCCTCCCCGGATCTCGCGGCTGCCGTCCGCGCCATTCTGGAGCATGGTGTGGACTATGCCTTCGACACGACAGGCATTCCCGCCCTGCAACAGGCGACGATGAATTGTCTCGCGCCGCATGGCGCCTTCGGCATCGTCGGCATCAGCCCACCCGGCACGCCCGTTCCCGGCGACATGGGAACCGTCATGATGCTGGGGCACACGATCAAGGGCATTATCGAAGGCGACAGCGACCCGGATGTCTTCATCCCGCAGATGATGAATCTCTATCGCCAGGGACGCTTCCCTTTCGACAAGCTGATCCGAACCTACCCCTTTTCGGAAATCAACCGCGCCATTGCCGAGCAGCATCACGGCGATTGCGTCAAGGTCGTGCTGCTGATGGACGTCTGAGGACGCCGGTCATCAGCTTCAATGAAGGGTCGGGCGTGTCGTCTCGACAGGCGGCTTCGGCGCGAATTCCGTTTTTGCGCGGACTAGACGCCCGACCATCGTTGCAACACAGAGCGCCGCGAAGATATAGGCCATCGCCGGAAACCGGTCCGGCAAAAGGCAGAAGAGGACAAAGGCGGCAATCGTCTCCGTGCCCTCGATCAACCCGGCCATGTAGTAGAAGCTCTTGAGACCCTGGCTGGTCGTGGTGAGGCTCCGCTTCTCGGCAAACGCCGCATAGGCGAGAAAACTCGTACCCGACAGAATGAAGCTTGCCAGAAGAACCGCCGCGGGAAACAGGTTCTCGGGGGAGGCCAGAGCAAACCCCAGTGGGATGGCCGCATAAAAAATATAGTCGCAGATAATGTCGAGATAGCCGCCAAAGTCAGTGGGTCGCGTCGCTCGCGCCACCGCGCCGTCGAAACCGTCGAACAGACGGCTTATGAGGATCAGCAACATTCCACCGGTGAAATTGCCCGTCGCAACGAGTACGCCCGCGCCGACACCGAAAAGCGCGCCTGCCACACTCAACTGATTGGCGTTGACGCCAGTGCGCGCGACTTGTGCCCCCATCCGGTTGAGCGGGGCGTCGATCAGCGATCTGGCAAATGCATCAAGCATGGGTCGAACTCCTCGGTGTCGGAGCAGTCTGACCTAATGTTGTGGTCGCATAAAGGGGGCGGTCAGGTGTTGCGCTCCGCGATGGCGTCGAGGATATCTTCTTCCAGCGCCCAGAAGCGATCCTGTCCCCAGTGGGCGGGCCTTCCATCCACGCGAAATGATGGTGCGCCCCAGAGGCCCGCATCGAATAGCGCTTCGCGATTTTCTTCCGCTACCTCGCGCCAACTTTCATCCGCCAATGCGCCGCGCGTCTGTTCATCCGTGAGGCCCGCGCGCCGCGCCACGTCGAACATACCCTTGTCGGAGGCAAGCTCAATGCCATCGGCAAAGGCGGCGCGCATGCCAAGCTCGGCGAAGGCCTCACCGTGCTCGAGAGGAATCGCATGATGTAGCACGGCGAGCGCTCGCGCTGCGCCTGCGCCGACAGGATCGACAATGGTGCCATAAGATTCGTTGACACATTCGGCTTCACGTTTGGTGTCGAGCGTGATGTACATGCGCTTGACCAGCGGCACGGGCAGGCCGCGCATTACCATTGGAAGGATGAAACGCAAACGTAGCTCGCAGTCGTAATGATGCGCGAGACGCCACATGCGGCGCGCTGAAATGCAGGAATAGGGGCTGCGGAATGAAAACCAATAGTCGATTACCGGTTTCGATTTCGATGTGGGTTTCGTTGCCAGCGAGATATCTTGAAAAGGCGCGATCATGGGCATGCCTTTAGGGGCGGTGTCGAGACCTGTTTCGTTCAGGCGCGCTTCAAGGTGATGTAGCCGGTCGACACCCCAATACCATTCGCCTTCGAAATAGAACATGGCGCTCAGATAATGGCCAAACGCCTTGCGTCTCTTGTTTCCCGCAGCGATGACTTTCGATAAGCCTTTCTTGTTCGCTTTGAAGGCCGCTATTGCGGCGGCGTCTCCGGCCCAGAGGGCGGTGCTGATCTGGGGCGCGACCTCTGTGAAGGTTTCGTTCTTGATCGTGGCGGCAAGCGCGGCCGCCGCTTGCTCGACGCGGGAAGGATCGGGCAATCTTGCATCGGTGACATGGGCCAGACTATATCGACGCGCCACGCGGGCCGCATCCCGTAACGCATAGTGCCGAAGCTTTTCACGTTCCGGTGCGGCAGCGTCATCGGGTGCGGACACAAGATAAGGCGCCAGCTCGACACGATAACGCGACTTCAGTTTTGTCAGGAGCTGCGCCGCCAGATGGCTGTAGGGGTCGTCGGTCTGATGAAAATAATAGACTGTTGGCTTCGCGCCCTTGAGCTTGCGGCGGAAGGCATGGATAGCGCGGCGCAGGTTACGTCGTGTACGACTTGTCAGAAATGTCGTTACAAGACGCATCAAGAAAATTTTCATGTTTACTCCCCCGCGAGCAGCCCGGCTTCAGGGCGCGAATTTCGTGTCTGTTGACGTTCCGTTCATATAGTGACATGCTTAATGTCACTATATGAGCAAAGTCGGACATGGTCAAACAGGGGGATTTTAAGAGTGAACTACGATATTGCCGTCTATCCGACACGCGAGAAACTGATGGAACTCGCTGGCTCTGAAGAAAAGAGCCCGGTCGTCATGCTGAACCTTCTGAAATTTCGCGAAGTGGCGGAATATAAGGACGGGCGTGAGGAAAAGATCAGCGGGCGGGAGGCCTATATGCGCTATGGCGAAGCAATGCGCGGCATCGTCGAGGCTGGCGGCGGGCGTATGCTGATTTCCGCCGACCTCAAGGATGTGGTCATCGGCGAAGTTTCCGACCTGTGGGATGTCGTCGCATTGGTGGAATATCCTTCTGCCGCCACCTTTTTTGCCATTGCGGCCTCGCCGGAAGTTGCGGAGATCGGTGTGCATCGCGAGGCAGGTCTCGCAGGTCAGTTACTCATCCGATCTTCTCTCAACAATGCCATTTGAGGGCGGCGCGATGGAAGGTCGTCGACCGTTCAAACTTGTCGTTGGCTTTATTGCGCTTTGGGGAGGCAGAACTGGGTTGCGGAATGCCAGAAGTTAGAAACGATGCGGCGGCTGTTGACGGGCGACGCGTTCGCGGGCAGGAAAACCGCCGCAAGATTGTTGAGGCCATGCTTGCGCTGATCGGTGAAGGTATGATCTCGCCAAGTGCAGAAGAAGTCGCAGCCCGTGCCGAAGTCGGGTTGCGAACGGTCTTTCGCCATTTTGACGATATGGACAGTCTCTATCGCGAGATTTCAGCGCTGATGTCGGCGGAACTGATGCCCATCGCGACGGCACCCTTTCCTGAAGGAAGCTGGCAGGATCGCATTTTCGATCTCGTCCAGCGACGTGGGCGTGTCTTCGAAAAAATGATGCCCTTCAAGATCGCCGCCGATGTGCATCGCCACCGGTCTGATTTCCTCAACGAAGAACATGCCGAAGTCATCGGGATGCAACGGCGGACCTTGCAAGCGGCGCTTGGCGGCAAGAGCAGGCTCGATCCGCTGAAGTTCGAAGCGCTCAATCTGGTGATGAGTTTCGACGCCTGGCGTCACATGCGCATCGACCAGAAGCTCAGCGTTGCGCAGGTGACGAAGATCCTCATGATGTCGGCGGAAGCCTTGCTGCGCGATGAGCCCGGATGGGCGACGAAATAAAACCCGCGCAACCAATTGGGGCGCGCGGGTTTTGTCTTGATAAATTTCGGCAGGGTCAGGCGGCGAGCAGGCCTTCCAGACGCTTCTGGATGATGGTCTTGGCGTCGGCCATCATGCCGTCGATGAGTTCCTTGCAGGTCGGAATATCGTGGATGAGGCCAGCGACCATGCCGCAGCTCCATGCGCCTGCATCCATGTCGCCTTCTTGCATGACGCGAGGATAGACGCCGCCGACGAGTTCGCGAATATCGTCGATGCCGAGGCTTGCGCCTTTTTCGCGTTCGATCGCGACGATCTTTTCAACAGCCGGATTGGCAAGCACGCGCTCGGTGTTGCGCAGCGGACGCATGATGAGGCGCGTGTCGAGTTCCGACGCGGCAATGAGCGCCTTCTTCACATTTTCATGCACAGGCGCTTCCTTGGTCGCGATGAAGCGCGTGCCCATGTTGATGCCGTCGGCGCCCAACGCCAGAGCAGCGACGAGCTGCGAGGCCGTGCCCATGCCACCGGAAGCGACAAAGGGAATCTTCAGCTCTTCCGCCGCGCGCGGCAGCAGGATCATGTTCGGGATGTCGTCTTCGCCGGGGTGGCCACCGCATTCGAAACCATCGACGCTCACCGCGTCGCAACCGATGCGTTCGGCTTTCAGCGAGTGGCGCACGGAGGTGCATTTGTGAATGACCTTGACGCCCGCCGCTTTCATCGCAGGCATATAGGCTTCCGGACTGCGGCCCGCCGTTTCCACAATGCGCACGCCGCCTTCGATGATGGCCTGAATATATTCAGGATAGGGCGGATTGGCGAAACCGGGCAGGAAGGTCAGGTTCACGCCGAAGGGCTTGTCCGTCATGTCATTGCACTTGGCAATTTCCTTGGCGAGCAGTTCCGGCGTCGACTGCGTCAACCCGGTGATGATGCCGAGCCCACCTGCATTGGAAACCGCAGACGCCATTTCCGCCAGACCTACGAAATGCATGCCGCCCTGGATGATCGGATGCTGAATACCAAAAAGTTCTGTAATGCGTGTTTTCATTTTAATTTCCTGCCTCTTGAATTTGTATCTGATTGTCAGTCTCTGAACACGGGGCGGCGTTTTTCCAGATTGGCCATGATGGCTTCTTTCTGGTGGGTGCCGCCAATAAGCTTGTCCTGTTCCACGGATTCGGCGAGCAGGATGGCTGCTTCGTCGGAATCCGCAATGGCGTTGAGCATGCGCTTGTCGGCGCGGATCGCCACCGGGCTTTTGTCGGCAATCTCGCGCGCCGTCTCAAGGGCTGCCGCATAGGGGGCTTCGACGACCTTCGTGGCAAAGCCATATTCGAGGGCTTCTTCGGCTGAGAAGATGCGGCCCGTATAGGTAAGTTCACGCACGATGTCGTCGCGCGCCAAAGTGCGCATCAGCGTCATGCCCGCCATGTCGGGAACAAGGCCCCATTTGATTTCCATGACCGACATGCGCGTGCCCGGCGCGACATAACGCATGTCGGCGCCCAGTGCGACCTGAAAGCCGCCGCCAAAAGCGACGCCATGCACGGCGGCAATCACCGGTACCGGCACGTCGCGCCAGACCATGGCCGCATATTGCGCGCGGTTGCTGTTGCCGTGCGTCCGCTTTGCCAGACGATTGGTGACGGCATTGGTGTCGTTTTTCTCGCCAGCGGCCATTCGTCCGAAATTGCCCATATCGAGGCCCGCGCAAAAGGCGCGACCTTCGCCGGAAATGACGACGGCGCGGACGGATTTGTCGGCTTTCAGTTTTTCACCGGTCTCGACGAGGGCGGTGAACATGGCGTCATCCAGCGCGTTCATCTTGTCTGAGCGCACCAGACGCACATCGGCGACGCCTTCGGTAATGGTTGTGACAATGCGGTCGGTCATTGGTTTGCCTCCCGGGAAGGTTGTTTTGTGCTGACGTTATCGGTCTCATGGCGAAATACCAAGACCTAGACGCGTCTCCCTGACGCAGCGTCCGCAACAAAGGTGACGAACGGGGTTGCAAAAATGTACAATGCAGCCAATGAAGAGGGTTCGGACGGGCCCGTTTCTCACTATTTTTCAGTCAGGACCTGACAATGATTGGCAGATTGAACCATGTGGGCGTTGCAACGCCTTCGATTGACGAAGCCGTGAAGCTCTATCGCGATGTGATGGGCGTGACCGACATCACCGAAAAATGGGCCATGCCCGAACAGGGTGTATGGGTGTGCTTCGTCAACCTCCCTAATTCCCAGATCGAATTGATCGAGCCTTATGGCGAAGATTCGCCGATTCACGGCTTTCTCGCCAAAAATCCCAAGGGTGGCCAGCATCACGTTTGCTTTGAAGTCGATGACATCATTGCCGCCCGCGACGACATGCGCGCCAAGGGGGCGACGGTGCTCGGTACCGGCGAGCCGCGCATGGGCGCACATGGTGTGCCCGTCATTTTTCTGCACCCAAAGGATATGGGCGGCGTGCTGGTCGAATTGATGACGAAGCCGGAAGCAGCGCACTGATTTCGCGTTTCTCCACAGAATGCAAAAAGGGTGGCCTTGTGAGCCACCCTTTTTCTTTGTCCGGTCGATACCTGTTCAGGCGATGATGAGGCTCGGGTAGTCGGTATAGCCTTCCGGTCCCGGCGCGTAGAAAGTTTCCATCGCCCAAGGGTTAATCTCCGCATCGCGCTGAAAGCGTTCAACGAGATCAGGGTTTGCGATATAGAGCTTGCCGAAGGCCACGGCGTCGGCTTCGCCCTTGGCGAGCACTTCTTCCGCAGACGCCTTGTCGAAGCCTTCGTTGGCGATATAGACGCCGCCGAATTCTTTCTTGAGTTGCGGGCCGAGCCAGTCGTCGCCCTTGTGTTCGCGGGCGCAAAGGAAAGCGATGCCACGCTTACCCATTTCGCGCGCGACATAGGTGAATGTCGTCTTGAGATCGCTGTCTCCCATCGAATGGGCATCGCCCCGCGGCGCAATATGAAGACCCACGCGATCTGCACCCCATACCGAGATTGCCGCATCGACCGTTTCGCACATCAGACGTGCGCGGTTCTCAAGGCTGCCGCCATATTGGTCGGTACGCTGGTTCGACACATCCTGCAGGAACTGGTCGAGCAGATAACCGTTGGCGCCGTGAAGCTCGACGCCGTCGAACCCTGCTTTCTTGGCGTTTTCCGCACCCTTGCGATAGGCTTCTACGATACCTGCAATCTCCGAGGTTTCGAGCGCGCGCGGCACGGGATAGGGGCGCTTCGGGCGCAGCAGGCTGACATCGCCCTTTGCCGCGATGGCGCTCGGGGCGACAGGCGCTGCGCCATCGTGAAACACAGGATCGGAAATGCGTCCGACATGCCAGAGCTGCATGAAGATGCGACCGCCTGCCTTGTGCACGGCGTCGGTGACGAGCTTCCAGCCTTTGACCTGTTCGTCCGACCAGATGCCCGGCGTATCGGCATACCCGACGCCGGCAGGCGTGACGGATGTCGCTTCACTGATGAGCAGACCGGCGCTTGCACGCTGCGCATAATATTCGGCCATCATTGCGTTGGGCACCCGCGGCACGCCCGCGCGGGCGCGGGTAAGCGGCGCCATGATGATGCGGTTGGGCAGTTCGAGAGCACCGACCTTCAGGGGATCAAATAGCGTTGGCATGAGGTCATCCAGTTCAGATTGTGAAATAGGCGAAATAGGAGTCTGAACACTATGTAGGCTTCCGCTGCGGAATTCCAAGACGCTTGCTCATCGGGACAATGCGGGACAAGATCGCCCACAAATGCTGCGCTTACGCGCAAAAAAAGATCAGGGAGATGCAGGATGAGTGAATATAAATTGCTGATCGGCGGCAAGATGGTCGCAGGCGACCTGGAAATGGATGTTATCAATCCGGCGACGGAAGAGGTGCTGGCGAAAGCGCCGCGCGCGTCGATCGCTCAGTTGAACGACGCCGTCGCTGCCGCCAAAGCGGCTTTCCCCGGCTGGGCGGCGACGCCGATGGCCGCGCGCAAGGCGGCATTGAATGCAATCGCCGATGCGATTGAAGCAAACAGCACGGAGCTTGCGCGCCTTCTGACGCAGGAACAGGGCAAGCCGCTCGGCGACGCCACGGGCGAAGTGCTCGGCACGGCGGCCTTCTTCCGCTATTTCACGGCGCTCGATCTGCCGGTCAAGGTGATTGATGACAGCGAAGGCCGCAAGGTTGAACTGCACCGCAAGCCTCTGGGCGTCATCGGCGCCATCGTGCCCTGGAATTTCCCGATGATTCTGATGGCCTTCAAGCTGCCGCCAGCCTTGCTCGCAGGCAATACGGTTGTCCTGAAGCCCGCGCCCACGACGCCGCTGACCTCGCTCCGTCTTGGCGAACTCATCAAGGACATCGTGCCCGCAGGCGTGGTGAACGTCATTACCGATGCCAACGATCTGGGCGGCGCTTTGACGGCGCATCCAGACGTGCGCAAGATTTCCTTCACGGGTTCGACGGCGACCGGGGCCAAGGTCATGGCAGGCGCTGCGGCAACCTTGAAACGCATCACGCTTGAGCTTGGAGGCAATGATGCGGGCATCGTGCTCGACGACGTGAACCCGAAGGAAATGGCGCCTGCTCTTTTCAACAGCGCCTTCCAGAACAATGGTCAGGTCTGCATCGCCATGAAGCGCCTCTATGTGCATGAGTCGATCTACGACGAAATGTGCGATGAGCTGGCGATGCTTGCCAATGCCGCCATTGTCGGCGATGGCCTGAAGCAGGGCACCCAACTCGGGCCGCTACAAAACAAGATGCAGTTCGACAAGGTGAAGGAAGTGATTGAGGATGCGAAAAAGCATGGTCGCGTTATCGCTGGCGGCGCTGCTATGGAAGGCGCTGGCTTTTTCATCAAGCCGACCATCGTGCGTGACATTGAAGACGGCACGCGCCTTGTCGATGAAGAGCAGTTCGGTCCCGTTTTGCCTGTGATCAAATATTCCGACGCGAATGATGCGGTTGCTCGTGCGAATGCCTCCCCCTATGGACTTGGCGGTTCGATCTGGTCGTCAAATCCTGACCGTGCCTACGATCTGGCGCTGAAGATGGAATCGGGTTCGGTCTGGGTCAATAAACATGCCGAACTTGCACCTAATATTCCCTTCGGCGGTTCCAAGTCGTCGGGTCTGGGAACGGAGCTTGGCGAAGAAGGGCTGGCTGAATTCACCCAGCTTCAGGTCATTAACGTCGCGCGCTAAATCGCCATAACGCTGAATTTGGGGCGGCCATCCTTGCTGGGATGGCCGCTCTTTTTGTTCATGTGCCATTCAGCCAGACTTATCTATACCGATAGCATCGAAGGCTGACGGTCCCCCAGAGATTCTCTCGCGGCGTCTGCCTCGGGAGATTTGGAAAATGAACGCACATCCGAAGAATTTTGGCGTCAAGGCGACGGCGGTGGCGCTGGTTGCTGCGACGTCGCTGACGCTTGCCGCTCCGGCCTTTGCCGACGGTCGCCACCATCGCAACGACGGGCGTGGATGGAGTTGGTCGGATCGGCGCCATGACGATCGTGGATATTACGATCGGCGAGGACAGGGCGGTGGCCACTATCGAGGTCACGATGATGGCAACGATGACGCTCTGGCAGCGGTCGCCATCATTGGCGGCGTGCTTCTTGGCGCGGCGCTGCTTTCATCTGCCAGTCAGCCAGCCTATGCCGAGTCGCAGCCGGTTTATGCGCCGTCGCCCTATGGCCAATCCTACGGCTATGGTCAGGCTCCCATTCAGGCGGTGCCTTCCTCTGTCATCTATCAAACGCAGTCGGGCCAATATTGCCGCGAATACCAGTCACAGGTGAACGTGGGGGGTCGCATGCAATATGGTTATGGCACGGCCTGCCAACAGCCCGATGGTTCCTGGCGGGTTGTGAACTGAATATCTAGAAGCGTATCGGAACGGGAGCGGCGCAAAGCCGCTCCCGTTTTGTTGTCTAGAGCTTCACGGCGCGCAAGCGCAGCGCGTTGCCGATGACGCTGACCGAGGAAAGCGCCATCGCCGCCGCCGCAACGACCGGCGACAGGAGAATCCCGAAAGCGGGATAGAGAATGCCCGCCGCGATGGGGATGCCCGCCGCGTTGTAGAAGAAGGCGAAGAAAAGATTTTGCCGGATGTTGCGCATGGTCGCCGCCGACAGGCGCCGCGCCGCGACGATGCCGGCGAGATCGCCTTTCAGAAGCGTGATGCCGGCGCTTTCCATCGCCACATCCGTGCCGGTTCCCATCGCAATGCCGATATCGGCGGCGGCGAGCGCCGGAGCGTCGTTGACGCCGTCGCCCGCCATCGCGACGACGCGGCCCTGCTTGCGCAGATCGGCGACGACGCGCGCCTTGCCGTCCGGCAGCACGCCCGCTTCGACCTCGTCGATGCCGAGGGTTCTGGCGATGGCGCGCGCCGTGGTTTCGTTGTCGCCGGTCAACATGACGATGCGGATGCCGTCGGCCCTGAGAGCCGCGATGGCGGCTTGCGTCGTCGGCTTGACCGCGTCAGCTATGGCAAAGACGCCGGCGAGTTCGCCGTCGATGGCGGCGAAGATCGCGGTCGCGCCGTCGCGCGCAAAGCTCTCGGCGCGGTCCGCAAGCGACGATGCATCGACATTGTTTTCGGAGAGGAAAGCCGCGTTGCCGATGACGATGCGTTTGCCCTCGACCGTGCCGAGCGCGCCCTTGCCGGTGGGCGACGCGAAATCGGCGGCGTCGCCCAGAGTGAGACCCCGCGCCTTGGCGGCGGCGACGATGGCGTCGGCCAGCGGATGCTCGCTCGACCGTTCGATGCTGGCGGCGAGGCGCAGCAATTCGGCCTCGTCGAAGCCCGGCGCGGGCGCGATGGCGATGACGGAGGGCTTGCCCTCGGTCAATGTGCCGGTCTTGTCGACGACGAGCGTGTCGATCTTCTCCATGCGCTCAAGCGCGTCGGCGTTCTTGATGAGGACGCCTTCGCCCGCGCCGCGCCCGACGCCGACCATGATTGACATCGGCGTCGCGAGGCCGAGCGCGCAGGGACAGGCGATGATGAGCACCGTGACGGCGGCGACAAGTGCATAGGAAAAACGTGGCTCCGGCCCCCACGTCACCCAGGCGGCGAAGGCGAGCGCGGCGGCGGCGATCACCAGCGGCACGAACCAGCCCGCGACCTGATCGGCGAGACGCTGGATCGGCGCACGCGAGCGCTGCGCGTCGGCGACCATCTGCACGATGCGCGCGAGCATGGTGTCACGCCCGACCTGCTCGGCGGTCATGACGAAGCCGCCCGAGCGGTTGAGCGTCGCGGCGATCACCCGGTCGCCGGGCTCTTTCGTCACCGGCATGGCCTCGCCGGTGATCATGGATTCGTCGATGGCCGAGCGGCCTTCCAAAACCGTCCCGTCGACAGGCACCTTCTCGCCGGGGCGAACGCGCAACCGGTCGCCCGCGACGACCGCGTCGAGCGCGACGTCTTCTTCCTGCCCGCCCGCACCGATGCGCCGCGCGACTTTCGGCGCGAGATCGAGCAGCGCGCGAATGGCGCCGCTGGTGCGCTCGCGGGCGCGCAGTTCGAGCACTTGCCCGAGCAGAACCAGAACCGTGATGACGGCGGCGGCCTCGAAATAGACGGCGACCGTTCCGTCCGGCCCTCGAAAATCTTGCGGGAAGATGCCCGGCGCGAGCGTTGCAACGACGCTATAACCCCATGCGACGCCGGTGCCCATTGCGATCAGCGTGAACATGTTGAGGTTGCGCGTGACGATGGAGGCCCAGCCGCGCTGGAAGAAGGGCCAGCCCGCCCAGAGAACCACCGGCGTCGCCAACGCGAACTGTATCCAGTTCGACCAGCCGCCGAGACGCATGGCGAGGCTGGTGAGATGCCCGCCCATTTCGAGCACGAAGACGGGCGCGGTGAGAGCGAGACCGACAACGAAGCGGCGCTGCATGTCGAGGAGTTCGCGGTTCGGCCCGGTATCCGCCGTGACGAGAAGCGGCTCCAGCGCCATGCCGCAAATAGGGCAGGGGCCGGGCTTGTCGGTGCGGATTTCGGGATGCATGGGGCAGGTATAGATCGTGCCCTCGGGCATGGGCTCCTCTTCGCCCCTGGGGGCGAGATATTTCTCCGGGTCGGTGATGAACTTCGTCCGGCACCCGGCTGAACAGAAGTAATAGTCCTGATCGTCATGCTTGTGATGGTGCTTGGCCGTTTCGATCGTGACACTCATCCCGCAGACGGGATCGGTGGCCACCTCACTATGATGCCCGTGCCCGCAATGGCCGCCATGTGTATGAGAATGTGCATCGCTCATTGTCTGCCTCGCGGAATTCGGATTTGCTAGTTGTTTAAATATAGGGCTTCCAGCAACTGGAAGGTCAAGGCCTGTCTCAAAAGGCTGCCTCGATCGGCCTCTTGCGCGCCGCTCGCTTTGCTTTGTGCTTGAAAAAACCACAGGCTAGTCTTGGTCAAAACCGCCGGACGGTAAGAAAAAGACAGGGAGATAGAGATGCCGGGTCCCAAGGATGCGAAGGACGCAACTCATGCCACATGCGCGGCCCATGCCCGGTTGCGCAAAAACCTGCCCGCGCCCTCCGAGGACGATTTCGAGAATTCGACCCGTGGCTTCATCGCCACCATCCCCGATGCTCGCATCGTTAACGAAGCGGGCCATCCTGTCTGGGAAATGACCTCCTTTGCCTTCGAGGATGAAGAGACACCGCCCGATACCGTCAATCCAAGTCTCTGGCGTCAGGCCAAGCTCAACAAGATTCACGGCCTCTTCAAGGTGACGGACCGCATCTATCAGGTGCGCAATTTCGACCTGTCGAATATCACCTTCATTGAGGGCGACAAAGGCTACGTCATCATCGATCCGCTGATCTCGGCAGAAACCGCCCGCGCCGGTCTCGACCTCATGCGCGAGCATCGCGGCAACAAGCCGGTGACGGGCGTCATCTACACCCACTCCCATGTCGATCACTATGGTGGCGTCAAGGGCGTGCTGGCGGATGAGGATATCGCAAGCGGCGAAGTGCCGATCATCGCGCCGGAGGGTTTTCTGGAAGAAGCCGTCAGTGAGAATGTGCTGGCGGGTGTCGCCATGGGTCGCCGCGCGACCTATATGTATGGCGCGCTTCTGCCGCGCGGGCCCAAGGGCCATGTCGATGCCGGTCTTGGCAAGACAGTGTCGCTCGGTAAGGTAAGCCTCGTGCCGCCGAATGTGCTGATCAAGGAGACGGGTGAAAAGCTCGTGGTCGATGGTGTCGAGATCATCTTCCAGATGACGCCGGATACGGAAGCGCCTGCAGAAATGAACTTTTATTTCCCGCAGATGAAGGCGCTCTGCATGGCGGAAAACTGCTCCTGCCATATGCACAACATCTACACGCCGCGCGGCGCGCAGGTGCGTGACGCCAAGTCATGGTCGTATTACATCAACGAGGCCATCGAACTCTTCGGTGTCAAGACGGATGTGCTTTTCGCCAGTCATCACTGGCCGCGCTGGGGCAGCCAAACGACGATCGATTTTCTGAAGAAGCAGCGCGACATGTACAAATATGTGCATGACCAGACCCTGCGCTTCGCCAATCATGGTCTGACACCGACCGAGATTGCCGAGGAAATCGCCCTGCCGCCGACGCTTGCCGAAGAGTGGTACAGCCGCGGTTATTACGGCACGCTCAATCACAACGCCAAGGCCGTCTACCAGCGCTATCTCGGCTGGTTCGATGGCAACCCGGCGAATCTTCACAAGCTGCCACCGGTCGAGGCGGGCAAGCGCTATGTCGAACTGGCCGGTGGGCCGGACAAGTTGCTCGCCAAGGTTCGCGAGGCCTTCGACGCGGGCGACTATCGCTGGGCCGCCGAAATTGGCAATCACCTCGTCTTTGCCGATCCCACGAATGCGGACGCCCGCCACATTCAGGCCGATGCGCTGGAGCAACTCGGCTATCAGGCGGAAAGCGGCCCCTGGCGCGGATTTTATCTGACCGCCGCAATGGAATTGCGCAATCCGCGTCCGCCGACAAGCGGCCGGGGCATTGGCGGCGCGGGCCAGATTCGCGAACTGCCGATGGAGCAATTGCTCGATTCTCTGTCGGTGCGTCTCAACGGCCCCAAGGCAGGCTCCCGCTACATCGCAATCAATCTTGATGTGACGGATACGGGCGAGCGTTTTCTGCTCACCGTCGAAAACGCCGTCCTGCATCATTTCCACGGCAAGCGGGACGACAAGGCCGATGCGTCGCTGACCCTCACGCGCGACACCTTTGCCAGACTTGTGCTCGGCGAGGCGACGCTTGATGACCTCATTGCGGATGGCAAGATCAAGGCAAGCGGCGAAACGACGACCGTGTCCGAACTGATTTCAATGCTCGATTTCTTCCAGTTCTGGTTCGAGATCGTGATGCCATAAGGTCTCTCGGCCTTCGCTACAGGCTCCTGTCCGGCGTTTTATCCTGCGCCGGGCAGGACTTTCTCGTCCGTTAGGGTTCAAATATCGGCAAACTGTGCCGGGCGCGCCACGCTATGCCCAAATTAAGACACTCGGGGTTCGCGAAAATCTTGTAAAATAATTTTTATCGTCTTGGGGATGACATTGAGGGTCCTTGGCGATGAACAGAAAACGGGAGAGTCGGACATGACATGCTGCGCCACGAAATTCTATGCCAATGCGAGTTCATTTGTTTTCGCCGTAGCGGGCGCATTGCTTCTCATGGGCGCGCTGTCCGGTCCTGTTCTCGCCGCAGAAGGCGATAGTGAAGCCGGGCCCCAAATCCCGACCGACCAGCATTATGAAATTACCGATGAGGCGGACTCGCCACCCGTCAATTATCGTTCCGATGAGGACGAGCGCTACGACACGCCTGCTCAGCATGATGCCGAAATGTATGCCGAGGAATATGAGCGCAAGCGCAAGGAAAAGGAGATGGAAGACAAGCGCATGCTTGAAAACATGAACACGCTGACTTCGCCCTCCGGCACGCTTGGCGGCGATCTGGGTGCGCGTGACGCCGGCTTCCCCCCTCGCGCTCCCTATTAGGGCCCTGCCGGGATTTCTAGTAGTCCCACTTCCAGTTGACGCCGACATCACCGGATGCGTTCTGTCCTATGCGCGTATCCACTGAGATTTGTGGCGTGACCTCGATCTCGACCTTGACCGAACTGTCACTGGCCAGTGCGCCCTGTTCCACGCCAACATAGACGCCTTTCTGGATATATTTTCCCGCCGATACGGTCGTCGCGCCCGAGGGGCTGCTATCGATACGCAGCACATCGAGCGACAGGGATTCCTGCAGGCGGTTCAGGATACCGCTGCCGCTTCTTCCCATATTGACCCCCGACATTTCCGCCAGGGCGCGTGCAAGCTGCACGGCTTCCATTGGTGTCAATTCTCCGACCTTTTTGTCGAACAGGATGCGGGAGAGAATTTCATCCTGCGGCAAGCTGGGTGTCGACGAGAATTTGACCGTTGGCTTGGCCGGGTCGCCGCTAACCGAAATCTTCGCTTTGAAATCGGTGCGTGTGTAACTCAGAACGACATTGAATGCCGGTTCCGTCGGATAGGTGCCGGGGAAGTTCACGCTGCCAGTGTCGAGCGTGAATGTCTTGCCGATGAAATCGAGCGTGCCGCGCTCGCTCGTCAACTTGCCCTTGATCAGCGGCTGGTCAGCGCGTCCGGTCACCGCCAGCTTGCCGACCCAAAGACTGTCCAACCCGCGACCGCTAATGCGCGCAGGCGTATCCGTGGCAAAACCGATGTCGAGCATCAGGGGAAGGGGCTTTGCGCTCACGATCTGCGGAACAGGCTCCGCGCCAGTACCGTTGATCTCGGTCACATCCACCAGCGGCACATCGACCGGCAGACTTTCGGGAATGCGAATATGCATTGCCTTCGATGTGATTGTGCCTTTTAGCAAGGCGGGCCTGTCCAGGGTCGGCGGGACGACCGGTCCAGTCAACTCAAGCACACCGTCGATTGTTGCGTCGACGTCGCTTCGACGCAGAATCCGCGCATTGGAGATTTTTGCAGAAATTGCGATGGCCTGCGAAGCTCTCTTGTCGAGCGTAATCCGGCCATTCGCGTCGATCCGACCATCGCCGCCATCTGTACCGCTGAGCGTAAAGGCGAGGTTCTGGCTTTGATGCCCTTCGAGCTTCACATTGAGCTTCTGCAGAACGGTTCCACTGGAAAAATTCTCGTAACTTCCATCTGTAAGCGTTGCTACGCCATTAACGACGGGCGCTGAAATATCGCCACTGGCCTTGAGTGCAACGCGCGCATCGCCGGAAAACCGCTGTCCGCTCAGGTCGGCAAGCGCCGTCAGTGAGGAGAGCGGGCCCTTCCAATCAAGTGACGCAGACGTTGCGCCCCGTTTGGCAAGTGTCGGAAAAGTTGCGCCCTGATAGCGAACGAAAGGTAGCGAAGCCTTGAAAACGAAAGGCTCGGGCGAAACCCCGTGCGCGGTTGCCGTCAGATTCAGGCGTTTGCCCGTCCAGTCGCTGAGCAAAGTGCCGTTAAACGCCGGGTTTTCGCTTTCGATATCCTGCGAAATGTGAACCTCGTCAAAGGTAAGGGCGACCTTCCCCTTTCCGCGCGCCGTATCAAGCGAGGCTTCGCCGTTGGCAGAGCCATGAACGGAATCAACCGACATCGCCAGCGCCAGCAGGTCGAGCGGCGCATGGGTCACTTCAAGATTGAGCGCCGCCGCATTGGCGATGCTGAGATCACCGGTAATGCGGCCCGGCCCGGACGCGCCTGTCAGATTGAATTGCACATTTTTGACCACTGTGCCTTGCGAGAGATCGACCCTCGCAGGTCTGGCAAGCGTCATTTGCGCATCGCCCAGCGCAAGCTTGAAGTCTGCAAGGTCGAGCGCGCTGTTCGACCCGCTGAGCATTCTTGCGTGAGCTTCGAGCGAGACATCCTTTGGCGAGGTTGTTTCGTTCTTTCCGGCGGCACTGAAATGCAAGTCGAGTTGATCGAACGGCCCTGTTGCTCGCGCCTCGACCTTGTCGAGATGGACAAGCTGGACCTGACCGGATTGCGCCACAAGCGAGGCGTCAAGCGTCGCCTTGTCGAACAGGTCTGTGAGTTTGGCGATCAAGGTAACGCGATCAAGCTCGATACCCGATGCGCCCAGAGTTGGCGTCTTGAAACTCAGATCAAGCGATTGACGCGCCCCGACCGGTTGAGCCTTGATCGACAAAGTACCGACGCCATCAAGCGACGCGCTTGCCAGCGACGCCAATGGCGCAAGAATGACGTGCTCGCCCTTGATGTCTGCCGTCACGAGTGATGCTTTGTCGAGGATAACGTCGCCAGTAAGGCGCGATCCGAAGACATCGCTGTCAATCGCGGTAAGCTGCACACCGCCCTCGCGCGGCAGGGTCAGTTGAGCAACAAGTTGCGCTTTTCCCGGCGCACCCTGGAACTCGATATTCACAGGTCCCGTGCCGCCCGTGACCACTTTCACGTTCAGCGCTAGCCGTTCCGTTTTGACTTGCCTGATCTGGCCATTGGAAAGTTCGGCGGTGAGCATGGCTTCCGGCGCATTGACAGTGCCGCCGAGGGTGGCGTCAGCGGTGAAAGCGCCAGACGCACTACCGTCGGCCAGAACATTGGCGATGTTGTCTGCCTTGAATTGGGCTTCGCCAGACAGAATGCCGGATGCCGATGACGCGACGTTGCCTTTGAGCGCATAAGCCCCGGCCATCGAGCGTATGGAAAAGGAGGGAAGGGCGAAGCCGCCAGCGCCGGGGATGAGCAGGGAGCCGTCGGCGGTGACCGCACTGGCAAGTTGCGTCAGTGTCGGATTGTCGGTTTTGACATCCTTGGTATGGATCACGAAGTCGCCAGCAATGTCGCCATCGGCCTGCCTGACGAAGGGCGCGAGCGCGACATCGGCGCTGCCTGACAGTTTCTGCCCCAGGATCGGGCCAAGCGGCGTGAGGTCGGCAATAATCCCGGTGAGGTCGCCCTTCATTGTAGAGCCATCGAGCGCGAGAGCGCCCTTGTAGTCAATCTCGCCAGCAGGCGAGGTAAGCTTCAAGATGTCTACGTCCGCCATGCCCTTGTCGAGGTCGAGTTTGGCTTCGACCTGCCAGTGGAGAACGGCGAGCGCGGCATTTCCCCGATTTTCCAGAAAGGTGTCGAGACCCTTGATCTCGCCATTGCCGCCGAGCACATGACGCCCGCCGCTGGAAGCCGATCCCAGTCTCGCGTCGCCCGAGAGGGTGACAGGGCCAGTTTCGGCATTGAGGCCGCGCAATGAAATATTGTCGTTGTGATCCCATTGGAAATTTGTTCGAAGCGCGAGCTTGTCCGCACCGCTGATGTCCGCAAGCGCCGCCTTGACCATGTGACCCGACGCATTGGCTTCAAGGGCAATATCGAGATCGCGGGTCCATGCCCCTTTGACGGAAGTCTCCAGAAGGAAATTCGGGCCCCCATTGACATTGACGTGGCCATTGAGTGTGCCGTTGACGCCGTCGATCTTTGCCGTGACCAGCAAGGAGTCGCTGTCCATGCCCGCCAGTTCGGAGATGAGTCCGCGATGGCCCGCATCTCCGTCGTGGACATTAAGCGTAAGCGCAATATGTTTGGCGCCGGGATCGATCAACGCCTTGAGATTGATGTCCCCCGGCACGTCGTCCGTCCGTTTGATCTGCAGGGAAAGGTCTGCCGCGTTCCGTTCGATCTGAAGCCGGGTTTCGAGATCGAGCTGTACGAGCACGCCCTTCGCGTCGGGTGAGACCAGACCCCGGCCCAGCGAAATGCGGGTGATGTGCGCGGCATCAATCTGGATGGCCAAAGGAGAGGAGGGCAGCGCAAAAGACGTCGCCGCGTCGTCTGCCGGTGGTGTCGCGCTTTCTGGCGTACGCGATACCTCAAGTCCTTGAGCCGTGAAATCATCGACATGCAAACGCCCCGTCAGCAGCGCAAAGGGTGACCAGTGCATATCCGCTTCATCCAGCTTCAGCCAGACGCCCTTGCCGTCGGCAATGCTGAGATTGGCAAGGTGCAGGTGATAGGGCCATGCCCCGCTCGTCTCGCCGATGGTGACATGCATGTCGCCTTGATTGATTTGCGCGAGCGCAAACTCGGTGATGAAATTGCGAAGCGGCCCTATCTGCAAGAGACCGAGCGCGACGACGAGCAGGACAAGCATGGCGGCGACGACGCCGAGAACCCAGCGCCCAAGTGTCCGGGCAATTGCGGGCGGTGACGACCATCCGGAGTTTTCTGTGGCCATCAGAATGCCTGCCCGAGCGAAAAATAGACCTGAAAGGGATCATCGAAGCCGGGACGCCTGTTGAGCGGCATTGCGATGTCGGCGCGCACCGGCCCGATTGGCGTGTAGTAGCGAAGGCCGATACCGGCGCCCCATTGCAGCCCCTTGCCGGGCTGGGGGGTCACGGTGGAATAGGCATTGCCGCCATCGACAAAGGCGACGACGCCGATTGTCTCCGTCAGGCGGTATCGCAATTCCGTGCTCCCTTCAAGCACCGACCGTCCGCCGACGGGATCGTTCGCTGCATCCAGAGGGCCGACGAGCTGATAGCCATAGCCGCGAATGGAACCGCCGCCACCGGCATAGAAGCGCAGTGAACCGGGAACATCTGTCATGTCTTTCGCCAGCATGAGCCCGTAGCGGCCGCGAAAGGCGAGCGTCACGTCGGGAGTTTTGCCAAAGCTGTAATAGGTCGAACCACCGGCTTCAAATCTGGAAAAGGCGGTGGCTGCGCCATCGCTCTTCCCGACATAGGGGGTCAGCGCGGCGTTGAGGCGCGAGCCTTCGGTGGGATCGAGCAGATCGTCGCTGCCATTGTACCGCAAGGTCAGCGGCACGCCGAACAGGCGATAGGAATGTACGCCCGTGCTGTCCTCTGTGCGGTAGATTTCAAAGGAGAGGCCAGCACTGGCCTGGATGGTTGGCGACAGTGCGCGCGAAAGCGCCGCGCCTGTCTTCAGGCTGTCTTCGTTATAGGCATCCGTGTCTTCATGCGCATATTCGAAGTTCGCGACGAGGCTCTGATCGGCGCGCAAAAAATGCGGCTTGGTGAAAGTCGTTGTGGCGCTTTGCTTGGTCTGGGCAATGGAGAGATCGACCCGCAACTTCTCCGCGCGCCCAAAGAGATTTCGGTGTTCCCAGAAACCTGTCACGCCAGCGCCTTCGTCCGACGACCAGCGTGCGCCCAGACCGACCGACCGGCTCTTCGCTTCGGTCATAGTAAGTTCGGGCGTGACCTCCTGATACTTTTCCTTCCCGGTCACGCCATTGGCGTCCACAAGAGAGATGGTCACCTGATCGAAGAGATTACTGTTGCGCAGCGCCGCCACCGTCGCATCGGCCTTGCGCTTGTCGTAAAGCTCGCCCGTCTTGAAGGTGGCGAGGTTGCGAATGTAGTCCGGCGATGTGTCGGGGGCCGTGTGATCATGCGCTTCGTTCTTGATGACAAGAGGCCCGAAATATTTTGGCGCGCCGGCGTTGATCGCCAGCGTAATATTTGCCGTTGCCTTCGACAGATCGACGATGACGTCGCGCTTGTCGAATTTGGGAGTGGGGTGGCCGTGGTTCTGAAGCCAGACAAGCGCGTCATTGGTGAGATCGATGATACGTTGCGCACGGGCCGCACGATGGGGCACAAGACCGAGCACTTTGGCATCTTTGGGCAGCGAGGCTTCGTCACTTGGATGATCGGAGTAGATGACGGCAAAGCTCTCGATCATCGTGCGGACCCCGAGCGTCACGATATAGGTGAGGTCGAATGCCCCGCCTTGCGCCTCGGTAATAATGGGCTCGATGCGGCCACTGAAATAGGCCTGACTGCGCAAAACCTTGTTGAGGGTCCGCGCCTCGTCATTGGCGCGGCGGCGCAATTGACCGAGAGTGGTTGGAGTGGAGGTGCTTTCGTCTTTACCGAGTTGAACGGAGGCCTCGATCTGCGCCTTGATGTCGTCGGGCAGTTTCTGTCCTTTGACATCGACCGAGAATTTCAACGCCGAATGCGCCGCCGGACTGCCTTGCCCACCCGTCTTGCCGCCTTGTGAGGGGGAATTGTCGGCTGTAGCCGCCCGGGCGTCGTAAGCTGGCGAGAAAAGAACCAGACTCCCAAGGCAAACAAGAACGAAAACAGCGAGACTTACACGCAGATTGACCAACTGGTCTTGTGCGACAAGACGCATTAGCCTTCTGGATAATCTGACAATTTCCTTGAGAAGCAGGGCGATATACAAGTCCATGAACAGCATGAGCGGATCATACAGGGATCGACGGTTGGACGAAGCCCTCGCCTTGTGTTTTTTAATGGAAAACATTAGTATTTTGAGATGATGATCACAGAGACAAAACCGCGCAAAGCAAGGGGTGATACGCGTCTTCGCCTCATCACCGCCGCCGAGAAGCTGTTTGGCGAAAAGGGAATTCATGGCGTCACGCTGAAGGACATAAATGCAGCGGCCGGACAGCGCAATGAGTCCGCTTTGCACTACCATTTCGGCGCCAAGCCGGCTCTGGTCGAAGCGATCCTCATCCTGAGAACGCGCGACATCGATTTGAGTCGAATGGAACGGGTGGAGGCGCTGCTCGCCAATGGTCAGGAAAAAGACCTGAACGCAGTTCTCAAGGCAATGTTCCTGCCCATGATGGAACTGCTGGGTAACGAGAACGGCGTGCGATTCATCCGATTTCTGGCCCAGGTGCTCAACGACCCCGATTTCGACCTGCCCGACATGGCTTTGCGCGGCAACCTGCCCGGTGTGACCAAGGCCAATGGGCTCCTTGTCGCGGCGCTGGGTGACATCACGCCGGAGATCATCATTCAGAGGCAGCGGTTCATGGTCGAGATGGTGGTGAGTTCGCTTGCCATCTGGTCGCGTCACAATGATTCGGTGAACGAGACTGTGGCGCGTGAATTGTTCCTCGCCAATCTTCTCGATTCTATCGCCGGCTTTCTCACGGCGAAGGTGTCTGAAGAGACGCTTGAACTACTGAAAAAGTCGATCCGCAAGAAAGAGAAAAAATAGCATGTCATCGTCGCATGAGCCCAGCAAAGCTCAGCTGGAAGAATTTACCGCGTCGGATCAGACCAAGCCGATCGCGATGGTGAACCTGCTCAAGTTCCGTGAAAACGCCCTTTATGCCGATGGCCGCGACGCGGGTGGCCTCTCCGGCGCGGCGGCCTATGGTCTTTATGGCGAAGTCGCCATGCGCAAGATCGCGGAAGTCGGCGGACGGCTTTTCTGGGCCGCGCCAACCGCGCAGACTTTCGTCGGCGGCCTCGGCGACGAGTGGGATATGGTCGCCATTGTGCGCTATCCCAATCGCGCCGCCTTCCTCAAGATGATCGACATGCCCGACTATCGCGAGGCCTCCGTGCATCGCGAGGCAGGTCTTGAACGCACGGCGTTGATCGCCTGCCCCGGAGACACGATTTCGGCATAGGGTTGGCTGTCGGCTCAGGCTGTCATTTTTCCAGAAATGCATTGATCAGCGCGAGAAATTCATCGAGCTTGTCATGATGTACCCAGTGGCCCGCCCTTTCGATGGTGGCAACTTCCGCATTCTGGAAATGCGACGCGCGGCCGTCGGCGACCGGGTCGCTCGCCCAGCTGTCCGCCCCGCGAACAAGCAGCGTCGGGCAAGTGACCTTCGACCATAACTGCATGGTGGCGCGCACATCGAACCCGTTGGGCGAGAAGGTCCGCACGTAATTGTCGAACTTCCAGCTATAGGTGCCGTCTTCATTCTGGTTGATGCCATGCAGCGTCAGATGCCGCGCGCGTTCGGGCGAGAGATGCGGGTTTTCCGTCTGCATCCGCTTGTAGGCTTCTTCCACGGAGGCATAGCGACGCGGCATGCGCGACGATGATTTTCGTAACTCTCCAATCCATTTGCGAAGGCGTTCGTCGACCGTTTCGTTCTCGCGTTCCGCTATCATCTTCGGCGAAGGCCCAGACCTTCGATGACGATGAGCTTCTTCACCGTTTCGGGATAAAGTCCTGTGTAGCGGAGCGAGATGGCGCCGCCCATCGAATGGGAAAGGATCGTCAGAGGCGCAAGTTTCAGCTGATGGATAAGCTGCGCAATGTCATAGACATAGTCATTGAACTCATAGGTGCCGCCGACCATCCATTGGCTGTCGCCGTGCCCGCGCAGATCGGGCGCGATGATGTGATAGCGATCGCGAAGCGATTGCGCGACCCAATCCCAGTTGCGGCAATGGTCGCGCCCGCCATGCACCAGCAGAAGCGGCGGCTTGTCCTCATTGCCCCAGTCCACATAGTGGAGGCGAAGGCGTTGGGAGACATAAAAGCGAGAAACGGGGCCGATCAACTGGGACATGGGAGCCTGACTGAATGTTGGGATGAGCCACACTACCTTATTGTCGGGCGCCTGTTCGCCCCTTTTTCAAATGCGAGATTTCTCTGGGCGCCCGGTCTCTATTCGGAGGTGCTGCCGAGAATGTTGCCGCCCGTCGGGTCGCCGCGAAACAGCAGCTTGCCGTAGGAGGCAGGCAGAAGGCGTATGATCCAGTCGAGAATGCGCGCATCCATGCCGATCAGGATACGCGGTTTGTTTTTCTTGATCCCGCTAATGATCGTCTGGGCGGCCTGATCGGGCGTCGTGCGGGCGAGCTTGTCAAAGCCGCTCATGGCTTGTTCACGTTCCGTGGTCTGGACGCTTTGCAGGAAGCGTGCATTGCGCAGGATATTGGTTTTGATGCCGCCGGGATGGACGCAAGAAACCTGAATGCCGGACCCTTTCATCTCGTGGCGCAACGCCTCTGTAAAACCGCGAATGGCGAATTTTGCTGAATTGTAGGCGGCCTGTGTCGGCACGGCGAAGAGCCCGAAGATCGACGAAACATTGACGATATGGCCCGCACCTTTCTTGGTGAGCTGCGGCAGGAACGCCTTGGTCCCATAGACCATGCCCCAGAAATCGATATTCATGACCCATTCGAAATCTTCGTAAGCGAGTTCGGCGATGGAAGCGACCTGTGCAACACCTGCATTGTTGATGACAATATCGGCACCGCCAAATTGGGCTTCGATTTCCTGGGCGAAGTCATAGACCGCCTCGCGTGACGAGACGTCGAGCAGATAGGTTGAAACCGTGCCTCCGATTTCTTCGATAAGGCGAGCGGTTTCGGCAAGTCCCTTGCGGTCCACATCGGCGGCTGCCACGCGCGCGCCTTCGCGCGCCAGCGCCACAGCGGTCGCCCGCCCGATGCCGCTCGCCGCGCCTGTAATGACAGCAACCTTGCCCCTGATCTCGCTCATTTCGGTCCTCTGGTTCGCATATGCCCCGCTCGATGGCCTATCGGGCGCTCAAGCCGCCTAAATTAGGGGAAATCCCCCAAAAGTCACGCAGCCTTCGCAGGCGCAAAATCCAAGGTCGATCTCGGCGGGCCGACTTGGCGAAGAGGCCGCATTTCTATGGATGACCATCGGCCAGATGCGCCGGGCTTTCGATCCCATGTGCAAGCGCTCCATCGGTCGTGACGTCCATGGCGCATTGGGCGTTTAGCCGCTACGCCGCTTGCGGGCATGTATCTGGGCGCCCGCACGCTTCGAATTGCCGATGGATCCGATGAAGTTCATCGTATTGTCATCGCAAGGAGCGTTCTCAAATGTTACCACGATGCCATGAGTTGGGATTTTGGGGCCTGAGTGATTCGTAAATAGGAACTTGGCCAGGGTCATGGCGTCAACGGACATAGACAGCAACACCTTGCGGGGCCGCGCACGTGGCCTTGCCCTGAAGTGGAGTGGCGGACGCACTTTTGTCATCGCCTCCGCGGCGCTGTTTCTGATTCTGGCGATGACCGAGGCTTTGCCCGTCTGGCTGGCGGGGCTTTGCTTCATCTTCCTCGCCGGCATCAGCATCGTGCGCGCTATCATCATTGGCGAGTCCGAAGGCGTCATGCGCGCCCCCATCAGTGCGCCTGCCAGTGGCCTTGAGGCGCTGGCCAGCGGCGCAGGCGCCACCATCCTCACGGAATTGCCGGATCCGGTGATCGTGCTCGACGGAAGCGGTCGCATTGTCTTTGGCAATCGGGCTGCCGAAAGCCTGATTGGCGGACAGGCCAAGGGCAAGCATGTCGCGACCATGTTGAGGAGCGCCGTTCTCATGACCGCGATTGATGAGGTCTTGAACGGCAGTGGTGCGCAGTCGGTTGACTACAGCTTGCCGGTGCCGGTGGAGCGCAATTTCACGGGCTTTATCACGCCGATCGAAACGGATTCCTATCCGGTATCTCAGGGGCGATTGAGCGAAACCGCGCGGCGACGTCGCTCGCGCGCCGTGCTGGTTGTGCTGCGGGACGTAACGGAGGTGCGCCGCGTCGAAGACATGCGCGTCGATTTTGTTGCCTTTGCCAGCCACGAGCTCAAGACCCCGTTGGCGTCGCTTTCCGGTTTTATCGATACGCTTCGCGGTCACGCCAAGGACGACCCCGCGGCGCAGGAGCGGTTCCTGGAAATTATGGCGGATCAGGCCGAGAGGATGCGCCGTCTGATCGATGACCTCCTCTCGCTCTCCCGCATCGAACTGCGCGAGCATGTGCACCCCAGCAAGATTGTTGATGTCCTGGGCGTCGTAAACGATGTCGTCGATGGGCTAAACCATCTGGCGGAGAAGAATGGCATGGAGATTTTGGTTTCTTCACCCGTCAATCTGCCGCGTGTGCGCGGTGAAGCCGAAGAGCTGGCGCAAGTGGTGCAGAACCTCGTCGACAACGCCTTGCGCTATGGCCGCACGGGAAAGCGCGTCGAGGTCACGCTCGGCACTGATACGCGCGGCGGTAAGCCGATGTTGCGCCTTTCAGTCCGTGATTTTGGAACGGGCATATCGCGCGAGCACCTGCCGCGGCTGACGGAGAGATTCTACCGCGTTGACGCTGCCGCAAGCCGCGCCAAGGGCGGCACGGGGCTTGGGCTTGCGATCGTCAAGCATATCGTGAATCGCCATCAGGGTACGCTGACCATCGATAGCGAGCTGGGGCGCGGATCGACTTTCACGGTTCTGATCCCGACCATTAACGAGCAAAATTCGGCCTGAAACTGCCGCTATTCGAGCATTGACGGTCAATCTGGCCCTGTCGACAATGGTTACAGGTGGACGAAGGGTCGGGACTGTCAAAAAAACGACATGCTTATGTCGTAAACACATCGCGGGCAGTCGATAGCTTGCGTCAAACGATGTAGCCTTACCTGTGTCGCGCATCGCAAAACGGGTAAAGAGGAGAGACAAAGCGTGACGGATCACACAGTTAAGTCGTTCCAGGAAGAGCTGGATGGAATCGCCGCAAGCATTGCCCAGATGGGTGGGCTGACAGAGGCGCAATTGGCGGGCGCGATCGAAAGCGTGGCAAGGCGAGACAACGATCTGGCCGAACGCATTGTTCAGCAGGATCGTCGCATCGACAATCTGGAAGCCGAGATCGAAGCGCGCGCCGTCCGCATCATCGCCCTGCGCCAGCCCATGGCGACCGATCTGCGTGAAGCCATCGCCGCCATCAAGATTGCTTCCGATCTCGAACGCATCGGCGATCTGGCCAAGAATATCGCCAAGCGTGCTCTCGTCATTCAGGGGGATTTCGAAACTCCGGTCCGTCTCATTCAGGGCATCGCCCGCATGGGCCGTCTGGCCCAGGGTCAGCTCAAGTCGGTCCTCGATTCCTGCTCTAACCGCGATGCCCAGATGGCGATGGAAGTCTGGCGCGGAGATGAGGAAATTGACGAAATGTACAACTCCGTCTTCCGCGAGCTTCTCACCTATATGATGGAAGACCCGCGCACGATCGGTGTGTGTACCCACCTTCTGTTCATTGCCAAGAATATCGAGCGTATCGGCGATCATGCGACCAATGTGGCCGAGACGGTTTATTATGTCGTGACGGGTGAGACCATGTCGGACAGTCGTCCCAAGGGCGATACGACAAGTACGACCCCGGTCGCCATTCAATGAGGACGAATAGAAACTCATGTCGATCACTCTGGAACGTGAAGTCACAACGAATTTCGAGCGTCGTATGAAGCCTACCGTCATGATCGTCGAGGACGAGGAGGCGCTGTCCACGCTGCTTCAATACAATCTCGAAAAGGAAGGCTACAAGATCGTCGCGGTTGCCGACGGCGAAGAAGCTTCCATGATGATTCGTGAAGTGACGCCCGATCTCGTTCTTCTTGACTGGATGTTGCCCGGCCTTTCCGGCATCGAACTTTGCCGCCGTCTGCGCGGTCGTCCCGAAACCCGCAACCTGCCGATCATCATGATCACGGCGCGCGGCGAAGAGGCCGATCGCATTCGTGGCCTCGATACGGGCGCCGACGACTATGTGACAAAGCCCTTCTCGATGACCGAGCTGCTGGCGCGCATCCGCGCTGTAATGCGCCGTATTCGTCCGGCCCTGTCGGAAGACCTCGTCACCTTTGGTGACATCGTCATCGACCGCGCCGCCCACCGCGTGCGCCGCGGCGACCGCGAAGTGCATCTGGGCCCGACGGAATATCGTCTTCTCGACCATCTGATCCAGCATCCCGGTCGCGTCTTCAGCCGCGAGCAGTTGCTCGATGCCGTCTGGGGTTCGGATGTCTATGTCGAAGCCCGTACTGTGGATGTGCATGTCGGCCGTCTGCGCAAGGCGCTGAACGATCCTGATGAACGCGATCCTATCCGCACCGTTCGCTCCGCCGGATATTCGCTCGACGAACAGTTCAGCCGCTAGGCTCTCTGCCCTTCAAAATCCGGACAAACAAAAGTCGGCGATCCGTAAAACGGTCGCCGACTCTGTGTTCTTGGCTCGCCGAGCGGTTCAGACAGCGAAGCTGCTGTTGCGCGAGCGTTCGCGATTGCGGCGCGGCTGCATCGGCTGATAGGCGAGTTTCGCGTGTTCCGTGCAATAGGGCGCATTGCCATCTGCGCCACGACCGCAGAAGTGGAAATCCGGGCTGCCTGGATCGCCGATCGGCCATTTGCAATTGCGTTCGGTCAGCGTCAGCACGGTGGTAAGTTCCCTGGAGCCGCTGTCCAGTTCCTCGCGCACAGTCTCGCGGGACTTGGCGACGGTCTCGATTTCGTCGCTCTCCTCACGGCGTTCGGCCACCAGCGGATCGGGGCGACCGCGCACATGGGTCAGATTCCGCGGGGCGGGGGCCTTCGGGCGTGCCGGACGGCTTGGCGTTGCGCGACCGGAAAGACCCAGACGATGCACCTTGCCGATCACTGCATTGCGCGTGACCCCGCCCAGCTGCTTGGCGACCTGGCTTGCACTCAAGCCTTCCGCCCAGAGCTTCTTCAACATCTCAACGCGTTCTTCGGTCCACATGGTTTATCTTCCCCTCGCCTGGGTGGCTGTCCGCCTTGTGCGGAGGGCCATCTCCGGGCATTTTCCAGGCACACCGCGCCTCCGACATGGAGCGCCGCATGGTCCCATAGAAACCCAGCCCAAAAATTCAACAGCACACTAGATTTCGTGGGCCTTAAGGGAAAATATACAATATCAGGGTAGGGCGTCGCAACTCCGCAAGGCTTGACGGCGATCCCTTATCCACAGAAAACACCTGAAATCTGGCAAACGGCTCAAAAACGGCGAGCATCAGCCAAAGAGAGTGCCTATATGAGCGGATCAGCCGATAATCGAAAATGATCGACGACCTGGGGAAGGGACGCGCCATGAACGTGATTACAGAAATCGAACAGAAATTTCCCCGACAGGGATTTCCCCAACAGGAATTTCCAATGGCCGGCGTCCGCCGCTTCGGCATGTTCAATTGGCTTGGCACCTGGACGCTCTATACCAAGGAAGTCCGCCGCTTCACCAAGATCATGACGCAGACAATCTTCGCGCCCATGATCACGACGCTGCTTTATATGGCGGTCTTTTCGTTGTCCGTCGGCAAGCTGCGCCACGATATTCACGGCATCCCCTTCATCGCCTTTCTGGCTCCCGGCCTCATCATGATGACGATGATCCAGAACGCCTTCGCCAATACCTCGTCGGCTCTCCTGATCTCCAAGGTGCAGGGCAATGTGGTGGACTATCTGATGCCGCCGCTATCGCCCGGCGAGTTGAATTTCGGCATCGCCTCGGCAGGCGTCACGCGCGGCATCTTTGTCGGCGTCGCCACCGGCGTTGCCATGCTGATCTTCGTGAATATGGTTCCGATTCATATCTGGGCTGTGCTTTTCTATGCTGTCGGCGCGTCGCTCATGCTGGCGCTGCTCGGCATCATGGCGGGCATCTGGTCGGAAAAATTCGACCACCTTCAGGCGGTGACGAACTTCATCCTGCTGCCTCTGACTTTCCTTTCGGGCACCTTCTATTCGGTCACCCAATTGCCGCCGGTCTTTCAGGCGATCACCCACTGGAACCCCGTCTTCTACCTGATCGACGGCTTCCGCTACGGCTTCACCGGCCATGCCGACGGCTCACTCTATATCGGCGTCGCCATGACCATTGGTGTCAACGCTGTCCTCTGGTTCATGTCTGACCGCATGTTCCGCAAGGGCTATCGGCTCAAGGGATAGAAATTGCTGCTGGGACCTGTCAAACGGAACGAAAACCCCCGATTGACAGGTCCCCGCGCACTCCGTAATACTTCATCACTTCTCGGATAGCCGCCGATAACGGGCGGCTTTTTCTATTGGGCGCAGGCTTTCATTCGAAGCCCGGCCCTGCGAGGCGCGGAGAGATCGAAATGATCATGTACGGGAGCCGACGACGCTGATGGATCTGAACCGTGAGGCCTGACAAGGGTTTCTGCGGTTTTCGCGATATCTGCCCACCGGACCCCCGACACCTCGCCTGGACCCGACAAGCTCAATCATTCATCTGAGCGCCACGGTTCCCAAGGATTTTGAGAAGGACTAGACGCTCGTGATTACCCCTGTTTTACCGACATATGCGCGGGCCAACCTCGAATTTGAACGGGGCGAGGGCCCCTACCTCTATACCGCTGACGGTACCCGCTATCTCGATTTTGGCGCGGGCATCGCTGTCAATGCGCTGGGCTACAGCCATCCCAAGCTGATCAAGGCTCTGGTGGAGCAGGCGGGCAAGGTCTGGCACCTGTCCAACATCTACCGCATTCCCGGTCAGGAAAAGCTGGCGCGTCAGCTCATCGAGGCGACCTTTGCCGACACGGTCTTCTTCACCAATTCCGGCGCCGAGGCGCTCGAATGCGCCATCAAGATGGCTCGCAAATATCATTATGCGGGTGGCCATCCCGAGCGTACCGATCTCATCACCTTCGAGGGCGCGTTTCATGGACGCACGCTCGCGACCATCGCGGCTGGCGGCAATCCGAAATATCTCGAAGGCTTCGGTCCGGCCATGCCCGGTTTCGTGCAGGTGCCTTTCGGCGACGTAAAGGCCTTGAAAGCCGCTATCGGACCCCACACGGCGGGCGTTCTCATCGAGCCGCTGCAAGGCGAGGGTGGCATTCGCGTGTTGCCCAATGAAGCGCTGCGTGAAATCCGGGCCGCTTGCGATGAGGCAGGCATCCTTCTCATCCTCGATGAAGTGCAAACGGGCTTTGGCCGCACGGGCAAGCTCTTCGCCCATGAACTGGCGGGCATCACACCGGACATCATGCCGATTGCCAAGGCGCTCGGCGGCGGCTTCCCGGTCGGTGCATGCCTTGCGACGGAAGAAGCCGCGCGCGGCATGGTGGTTGGCACGCATGGCTCGACCTATGGCGGCAACCCGCTCGCCATGGCGGTCGCAAGCGCTGCGGTCGAGGAAATGACCAAGCCCGAGTTTCTCGAACATGTCCGCGAGATGGGCGTGAAGCTTTCGCAGAAGCTTGCCATGCTTGCCGATCAGCACCCGACCATTATCGAAAGCATTCGTGGTCAGGCCCTGATGGTCGGCATCAAGACACGCATCGTGAACACAGAGCTTGTCGAGGCGCTGCGCACTGAACACCTTCTCACCGTCGGTGCGGGCGATAATGTCGTGCGTCTGTTGCCGCCCCTTATTATCGATGAAGCCCAGCTCGACGAGGCGATCGAAAAACTCGACCGCGCCTGTACCGCGCTGGAAGTCAAAGCCGCGAAGGGAGATGTCGCATGACGCGCCATTTTCTTGACCTCGATATTGTTACCCCCACCGATATTCGCGATATGTTGAGCGACGCCTTGCAGCGCAAGACCGAGCGCAACGGCATGGGCCATGCGTTGCCGGACAAGGACAGCCCGCTCAAGGGCAAGCTGCTGGCGATGATTTTCGAAAAGCCGTCTACGCGTACGCGCGTCTCTTTCGATGTCGCCATGCGTCAGCTGGGTGGCGAGACGCTGCTGCTGAACGGCAATGATACGCAGCTCGGGCGCGGCGAAACCATTGCCGACACGGCCCGGGTGCTTTCGCGCTATGTGGACGCCATCATGATCCGCACCTCCGACCACGATAACCTCACCGAGCTTGCCGAATATGCGACCGTGCCCGTCATCAACGGCCTGACGGATCGCTCGCATCCCTGTCAGTTGATGGCCGATGTGATGACCTTTGAAGAACACAAGGGCCCGATCAAGGGACGTAAGGTCGCCTGGGTTGGGGACGGCAACAACATGGTGACCTCGTGGATTCATGCCGCCACGCAGCTCGAATTTGAGCTTGCGATTGCTTGCCCCGATGAGTTTGCGCCCGATCCGGAGGCGCTCGACTGGGCTCGGTCCAAGGGCGCAAGGGTCTCCGTGTCGACTGATCCCTATGAAGCAGTCAAGGGCGCCGACGCGGTCAACGCCGACACATGGGTCTCGATGGGTATGGAAGATGAGCGGGCCAAACATCGCCATAATTTGCTGGCACCCTATCAGGTCAATACCCGTCTCATGGCAGCAGCAGGCAAGGATGCGATCTTCATGCATTGCCTGCCGGCGCATCGGGATGAGGAAGTGACGGCCGATGTCATCGACGGTCCTCAGTCGGTCGTGTTTGATGAGGCCGAAAATCGCCTCCACGCCCAGAAAGGCGTTCTGGCCTGGTGTTTCTCGTAAGACGCGGGCGTGCCCGCGCTTGGACAAAATAATTGATGAACAAAAGCCTGAGCGTAACCGGCCAGATTGATGATGGTGACGATCTCGTCCTGCCATTCCAGATCGAGGGGCTGGGTATCCGGGGTCGTATCGTGCGCCTCGGGCCTTTGGTCGACCGGGTTCTGACGCAGCACAATTATCCCGAGCCCGTCTCGCGCATGTTGGGCGAAGTGCTAGCGCTGACTGCCATGATCGGCGCTGCCTTGAAGTTCGAGGGGCGCTTCACCTTGCAGGCACAGAGCAAGGGGCCGGTGCGTCTGGTCGTTGCCGACTACGAAACGCCCGATGCAGAACATCCGCACGGACGGCTGCGCGGCTATGCGCAAATGGATGACGAACGCGTCGCCGATGCGATTGCAGCCGGGCGATCGTCAACGGGCGATCTCCTCGGAGCGGGTTATCTGGCGCTGACGATCGACCAGGGTGCGGATATGGAACGCTATCAAGGCATTGTGGCGCTTGACCCTGTCGGCTTGTCCGAAAGCGCACATGAATATTTTGCAAGTTCCGAGCAGGTTGCGACCACAATGCATATGGCGGCAGGACCCCTGTTCCAGCGCGATGCCGACGGCCGCGCGCACACGACATGGCGCGCGGGTGCAATCATGATCCAGCATATTGCGCGTGAGGGCGGTCTCACGGGTTATCGCGAAACGGACGAATCGCATGAGCCGACCAGCGATGAAGAAAACTGGAACCGCGCAACCATCCTCCTGAATACGGTAGAAGATCACGAGTTGCTCGACCCGTCTCTTGCGCCGACACGATTGCTGTTTCGCCTCTTCCATGAAGAGGGCGTCCGGGCGTTTGCGCCGGTTCATGTCGATTTTGCCTGCCGCTGTTCCCCCGAGCGCACACGATCCGTTCTCGGCTCCTTCGACAATGAGGAGATCGACGAGATGGTCAAGGACGGCATCGTCGAGGTGAAATGCGAATTCTGTAGCGAGGTCTATCGCTTCGCGCCTGAGGAATTGAAAGAGGCCACCGAATGAAGTCTGCACTGCGCGTTCTTGTTGCATCGGCCCTTCTCGCGGGCGTCATTTCTCTGGCCGGTTGCGCCACGCCGCCACCGCCCACCCCACAGGCCACGATCGGTTTTATCGGCGCGCCTCTGAGACTTGAAGTGGCGCAGATCACGATCGACAATCGATACCAGCCGCCGGGCAAGGCCCCCAATGTCGAGCAATTACATGAAGTCACGCCCTCGACTGTCGCGCGGCGTTGGCTTGAAACCCGCGTCGTGCCTATGGGCACGAGCGGGCAAGGCGTTTTGAAAATTATTGATGCCAGCGTTGTGCAGGAAAAGCTGCCAATCAAGGGTGGGATCACCGGCTTTTTTGGCGATCAGGTCGATTCAAAGCTCGTTGGCAAGCTGCGCGTCGAACTCATCGTGGCGACAGGGCAGGGTGTCGGCAAGGCGGTCACGACCTATAAAGTCAACGTTATGGCGGATGCCGAGCAGACCATCCTGCAAAGCGCAACGCTGAATGATCGCGACAGCGCCTATTTCACGCTGATGCAAAATCTCGCCAACCAGTTCGACAAGACCGCCACGTCAGAGGTCAATCGCGTTATGTCCAGCGCATTGGCGCGCTGAAGTCAGGCGACTGTCTATGCCTGTCGCACGAAATCGGCCAGCCGCGCCATGAAGCGTTCGCATTCGGCGACCTGCGATAGCGCAATGAACTCATTGGGCTTGTGCGCCTGATCGATTGAGCCCGGCCCACAGATGACGGTCGGAATATCCGCCATCTGAAAAAGACCGGCCTCGGTATTATAGGAGACAGCCTCGGCGGTGTTGCATTGCGCGAGCTTCATCACCAGCGTCTCGCCGGGATCGCCCTCGCAGGCCGCGAGCCCTGGACTTTCCGCCCGTACTACCGTCACGATGGATGATTTGGGATGGACCGCACGCATGCGTGGCAACACAACATCTTTAGAAAATGTGTTGAGCCGCGTCAGGATTTCCGTCTCGTCGGCGTCCGGCAGCGAACGATATTCCCAGGCGAATGAACAGGTGTGCGGGATGATATTGACCGCCGTGCCGCCCTTGATCATGCCGATATTGATCGTCGTATAGGGTGGCGTGAAGCGTCCCGATGCATCGCCACGCTGGCGCATTTCTTCCGCCAGCCGCATCAATTCGGTGATGAGTTCCGCAGCATATTGAATGGCGCTGACGCCTTGATGTGTCTGGCTTGAATGAAATTCAAGTCCCGTCACCGTCGTGTAATAGGAGCGGATGCCCTTATGCGCGTTGACGACCTTCATGTTGGACGGTTCGCCGACGATCACGACTTGCGGGCGTGGTAGATCGCGAATGACCGTCTCGATCATGGGCCGTACGCCGAGGCAGCCGACTTCCTCGTCATAGGAAAGCGCCAGATGCACCGGTAGCGAAGGATCCGCCGCAATGAAATCGGGCACGGCGGCAAGCGCGCAACCAATAAAGCTTTTCATGTCGCTGGTGCCGCGACCGAAGAGATAGCCATCGCGCTCCACGACGTCGAAAGGGTCACTTTCCCAGTCCTGTCCGTCAACGGGCACGACGTCCGTATGACCCGAAAGCACAATCCCACCCGCGCGGTCCTTCGGTCCGACGGTCGCAAAGAGATTGGACTTCGTATTGTCTTCATTAGCAACGCGCGTCGACGCGATCCCGTGGCTTGCCAGATAGTCTTCGACGAAGGTGATGAGGTCGAGATTGGAATTACGGCTCGTCGTGTCGAACGAAATGAGCTTCGCAATCATCTCGCGGGTTGAATAGTGCTGGGCGGGCATGGAAGTCTCCTGTCTGGAACGGAGACTATAACGCAAACCGGGGTCGCTTACGATCAGTTGGGGAGTTGGGTGACCAGCGGGCAATCGAGCGAAAAGGCGGGGATCGAAACCTCTAGTGTTTCACCTTTTTCGGTTTCCATCTGATAGCTGCCGAACATGATGCCGAAAGGCGTCGAGAGCGGCGTGCCGCTGGTATATTCGAAACATTCTCCGGGCTTCAGCACGGGCTGTTCGCCGACGACGCCGGGACCGCGCACTTCGTGCTGGCGGCCTGCCGCGTCGGTGATGCGCCAGTGACGCGAACGCAATTGCACCGTCCGCTCGCCGCGATTTTCGATAGTCACGTGATAGGCCCAGACGAAATAGTCCTTCTCCGGTTCGGACTGATCCTCCAGAAAGGTGGGCTCGACTTCAATATGGATCGAATGACTTGTCGCGCTAAACATTGGCGTTCCTTGCCCGAATGCGTCTCTGGTTGGGTCTCGTCACCGCGGCTTTCTGGCCGGGATGTCGTTTGTACCTGAAGCAATTGCCGGGGCCATGGATCATGAACCTCGGCATTCAGTCTAGCCGAAATCGGCTAATCCCGGATTAATGGATTTTGTCGCAAAGGTTAACGTTTGTTCACGCCTTGGCCAGTGCCGCATCGAGGTCTTCGATCAGGTCTTGAATATCCTCAAGCCCGACGGACAGACGCAGCATACCCGCTGTGATGCCGACCGCCGCGCGCTGCTCATCGGTCAGCCGCTGATGTGTGGTCGTGGCCGGATGCGTAATCAGGCTTTTGGCATCACCCAGATTGTTGGAAATCTTGATGACCTTCAGCGCATTACCGAAGCGGAACGTAGCGTCCTGTCCGCCCTTGACTTCGAAGGCGACGATATTGCCGCCCATCTCCATCTGTGACATGGCGAGTTCATGTTGCGGATGGCTCTCCAACGAGGGATGCAGAACGCGGGCGACCTTCGGATGCCCTTCAAGGAAGCGGGCGACTGCCTCGCCATTGCGCGCATGTTCGCGCACGCGCAGGTCCAGCGTTTCAAGGCTTTTCAGCATTACCCAGGCATTGAACGGGCTGATCGAGGGCCCCGTCTGGCGCATGAAATTATGCAGGTTCTCGTCGATCCACTGCTTCGACGACAGGATCACGCCGCCAAGGCAGCGGCCCTGTCCGTCGATATGTTTGGTTGCAGAATAGACGACGATATCGGCGCCAAGTTCCAGCGGGCGCTGCAGGATCGGCGTTGCAAATACATTGTCGATCATCAGCAACGCGCCGACGGAATGGGCGATTTCCGCGACCTTGCGCACGTCGATGATTTCAAGCGTCGGGTTCGACGGCGATTCCAGAAATACGACCTTGGTGTTGGGGCGGATTTCCCGTTTCCAGGCGTCGAGATCGCGCCCGTCGATCAGTGTCGAGGTGATGCCATAACGCGGCAGCAATTCCTCGATGACAAAGCGGCAGGAGCCGAATAGCGCCTGGCTCGCCAGCACATGGTCGCCTGTCTTGAGGCAACAAAGCAGGGCGGACGTCACCGCCGCCATGCCGGTCGCCGTGGCGCGCGCGTCTTCTGCGCCTTCCAGCAGCGCCATGCGCTCTTCGAACATGCGTATCGTGGGATTGGCGAAGCGCGAGTAGATGAAACCCGGTTCTTCATTCTTGAAGCGCCTTACCGCTGCTTCCATGGTCTCATAGACGTAGCCCGAGGTGAGGAAGAGGGCTTCGCTCGTCTCGCCATACTGGCTGCGCAATGTGCCGCCATGAACGAGCTGTGTGCGGGGTCTGAGGGTCTTGGTCATATCGAACGTCCTGCGTGCGCCCCTCCAATGGGGCCGAAAATATAAAAACCCCGACCGAAAAGGACGGGGTTTACGCAAAACCCGACCTTTTTAGCGATTTATTTAACGTGGTCGCAAGCCGGTCGGCTCAAATCACCACGAATTCTGGGGCCGAAAGCTAAGCGCATGAATTGGCCTCGTCAAGCGATGATGGAGGCGAGACAGGGCTTTGCCTGAGCCCCGCCCAGACTTATAACGGGCATCCAGCAGGGAAAGCCCCAAAAGGCAGGACATGACGAAATCGGCGGACGATCTTTTTCCCCACCATGATGGGCTCGAAATCCGGCGCGGACCGGGACAGCTCCATGCCACAGGCATCCTGCCGTCCCACGGCATCGAGACGATGATCCGCGAGCAGGAAATCTGGGGCACACGCGAGCTTGATGCCAATCAAATCCAGCCTGCCAGCCTCGATCTTCGCCTGGGCGCCACGGCCTATCGCCTGCGCGCGAGCTTCCTTCCCGGTCCGACACGCGGTGTCATGGAATGCGTGGAAGACCTGATGCTGCACAAGATCGACTTGAGCGACGGCGCGGTGTTGGAGACAGGCTGTGTCTATCTCGTGCCGTTGGTGGAGGCTCTGGCGCTGACCGAACGAACTTCAGCCTCAGCCAATCCGAAAAGCTCGACCGGCCGCCTTGACGTCTTTACCCGTCTCATCACCGATTTTGGCACCGAATTCGATCAGGTTGTCGCAGGCTACAAGGGACATTTGTTCCTCGAAATTTCGCCCCGCACATTCCCCATTCTCGTGCGTCCCGGCTCGCGGCTTGCGCAGATCCGTTTCCGCCGTGGGTCGCATACGAGTTCCGACGCAGAGATGAAGCGGCTGCATGAAGAGATCGGGCTTGTCGATGGCGAGGCGGATATCGATGGCGGCATCGCGCTGACCGTCAATCTCACACCCGACAAGGAACACGATATTGTCGGCTACCGTGCCAAGCGTCATTCGGGCGTGATCGACGTCGACAAGGTCGACGCCTATGAGGTGCTCGACTTTTGGGATCCCGTGAAAGTGCGCCCCGGCAAGGGGCTTATTCTGGACCCGGATGAATTCTATATCCTGGCTTCGCGCGAGGCCCTGCAAATCCCGGCAACTCATGCCGCCGAAATGGTCGCTTATAATCCGCTGGTCGGTGAGTTTCGCGTCCACTATGCGGGCTTCTTCGATCCGGGTTTCGGCATGCGCGAGGCGGGCGGCGCGGGCAGCCGCATCGTGCTCGAAGTCCGCAGTCACGAAGTGCCATTCATTCTCGAAGACGGCCAGATCATCGGGCGCTTCGTTCTGGAGCGTCTGACGGATCGACCCACCATACTTTATGGCGCCGGGCTTGGTTCCAATTACCAGCGTCAGGGCCTGAAGCTGTCGAAACATTTCAAAGCCCTCTGAACGATGCGGGTGCTCAAAGCCATTCAATGGATTCTGGCGTTTCTGGCGCTTGTTGCCTGCAATGAAGCGGGGAATTTTATTGCACACGAAACAGGCGTACCTGTGCCGGGCACCGTCATCGGCATATTGATCCTGTTGCTTGCGCTCATGGCCTTGCGTCGCGTGCCGAATGCGTTGCAGTCGACATCCGTTTTTCTACTGGGCCACCTCAATCTCTTTTACGTGCCCGCAGGTGTCGGCGTTTTGGGCTACCTCACGCTTGTCGAAAAGGACCTCTGGTCCATTGTCATTACCATGTTTGCCAGCACCTTCCTTGCCATCATCGCCGCCGCGCTTGCCTTTCAATGGGTGTTGCGTGTAACGGGCAAGGAGGACACAGCGCCGGAAGGTGAGCCATGAGCGACATCGGCGGCGATTTCATTATCTGGGGTGCCCTCAAGGCGCTTGGCTGGCTCGGCCTGACCATCGTCCTCTATTTCGTCGCGCGCCGCATCCAGGGCGCGGCGAAGGGCAATCCTCTGGCCAATTCCGTGCTCCTCGCCGCCTTGCCCATCATGGCGATCCTCACGCTCTGGAACGTGCCGGTCGGCGATTATCAGGAGGGCGGCATCGTACTCCTGTGGATTCTGGGGCCCGCCACGGTGGCGCTCGCCGTGCCGCTTTACATCAATTTTTCCCGTGTGCGCGCCGCGTGGCTGCCGATGGCGGCGGCGCTTGTGGTCGGGTCTGTCGTTGCCGTTCTCGCCTCCGTGGTGATCGGAACCATGCTTGGCGCAAGCATCGAAACGGTACGTTCGCTCGCGCCCAAAACCGTGACCACGCCGATCGCTATGGGCATTGCTGAACAGATCGGCGGCATTCCCGCATTGACGGCGGCCTTTGTGATTTTCACGGGCATCATCGGCGCTGTCTTCGCAAGCGCTCTGTTCAGGTTGGTGCAGGTGAGAGACCAGCGCGCCCGGGGCTTTGCGATGGGCGTCGCCGCAGGCGGCATCGGCACGGCGCGTGCCTTTCAGGAAAGCTTGCTGGCGGGCACATTCTCCGGCGTCGGCATGACGCTCAACGGCATCATCACCGCCATCTGGCTGCCGATCATCTGGCTTCTATTCAGCTGACAGACGTAACTTCAGGATTTATAGACCTTGGCTGTCAGCGCCAGGATCGGGTGGATCAACGCCAGCCTCAGGCGCGCCAGCCAATGCCCGGCACGCCGGTAATATTTATTGTCCGACGTATCGCGGAAATAGGGCGAAACGGGTTGGGCAAACTGCGCGCCATTCCAGGGTACACGGATCA
>JBAQNC010000144.1:0-1511 GCA_049303435.1 Parvibaculum sp.
TCCCAGGGCATAGCGCCTTCCATGACCAGCTTCTGCGCCTCGCGCTGGCGCTGGGCGAGGATGCGATTGCCGACAAAGCCGGGGCAGACGCCGACGAGCGCGGCGATCTTGCCGATCTTTTTGGCGATGGCCATTGACGTGGCGATAACTGACTTGGAGGTCTTGTCCGCGCGCACGACTTCTAGCAGACGCATGACGTTGGCTGGTGAGAAGAAGTGGAGACCGATGACCGCTTCAGGCCGCGAGACGGCGGTGGCGATTTCATCGATGTTGAGCGCCGATGTATTCGTCGCAAGGATGGCGCCGGGCTTGGCGATCTTGTCGAGCTTGGCGAAGACCTCCTTCTTGACGGCCATGTTTTCGAAAATGGCTTCGATGATGAGATCGGCGTTCTTCAGGTCTTCAAGATTGAGGGTGCCCTTGAGCAGCTCCATGCGCTTTTCGACGTCGGCATCCGTGATGCGGCCCTTTTTGGCAGTATTTTCGTAATTCTTGCGAATGACGCCGAGGCCGCGATCGAGCGCTTCCTGCTTGGTTTCGACGATGGTGACGGGGATGCCAGCATTGAGGAAATTCATGGCGATGCCGCCACCCATTGTGCCTGCGCCGATAATGCCGACCGAGTTCACCGGGATTTGCGGCGTGTCGGCAGGAACGTCGGGAAGTTTCCAGACCTGACGTTCGGCGAAGAAGACATGACGCTGGGCTGCCGATTGGACGCCGGTCACGAGTTCGCGGAAGAGTTTCTGCTCGACCTTGATGCCTTCATCGAAGGGCAGGTTCACAGCCGCTTCGATGCATTGGATGTTGTATTCCGGCGCGAGGAAGCCGCGGAACTTGCGGGCATTAGCTTTGCGGAAATCGGCGAAGATTTCGGGTTTGTCGCGGGCCGCTTCGACCTTGTCGGAAAGATCGCGAACTTTTTTCAGCGGACGGCTTTCGGCGACGATCTTCTTGGCGAAGGCGATGGCGCCATCACGCAATTTGCCTTCTTCCGTGAGTTCATCGACCAGACCCATTTCAAGGCAGGCCTTTGCGCCGACATGCTGGCCGCTGGTGACCATCTGAAGGGCTTTTTCCGGACCGACAATGCGCGGCAGGCGCTGGGTGCCGCCAGCGCCGGGAAGCAGGCCGAGATTGACTTCAGGCAGGCCACATTTGGAAGACGGTACCGCAACGCGATAATGACAGGTAAGCGCGACTTCGAGGCCGCCGCCGAGGGCTGTGCCGTGAATGGCTGCGACGACCGGTTTTGAGGCGTTCTCGATCATGGCCAGCGCATCGAACAGGCTCGGGCCCGTGGGAGCCTTGCCGAATTCGGTGATGTCCGCGCCGGCGATGAAGGTACGGCCTTCGCAGATCAGGACGATTGATTTGACGGCCGGATTTTCCAGCGCCTGACGGATACCGCCATCGATGGCCGTGCGGACGCCGACTGACAGCGCGTTCACCGGCGGCGAATTCAGTGTGAGTACGGCGACTTCGCCTTCGACGGTCAGATCGCCGACTTC
>JBAQNC010000145.1:0-5740 GCA_049303435.1 Parvibaculum sp.
GCCATCGCGACGATGTGGTCGCCGCCCATAGCCGTCTTTCGGATATCGTCGTCTTCGGCGAAGGCAATGTCGGCGCCGCAGGCGGCAGCACGTTGGAAGCCGCCATGATGAGCGCGGGGCGTCCCGTCCTCATTGCGCCCCGGAAATGCGCGGGCGAGGTCGGCAGCACCATCGCCATCGGCTGGGACGAAAGCGCCATGGCCGCTCACGCCATCACCGCCGCCCTGCCGTTCCTCCAAAAGGCCAGTAGCGTCACCATTCTCTGCATTGGCGAGCATACGCTGGACCCCGCGCCCGGCAGTCTGCTGGCCGACTATCTCTCGTTGCACGGCATTGCCGCCGCCATTCATCTGGCTGAAAAGATGGAAGGCCGCTCCGTCGGCGGCGCTCTGCTCGATCAGGCGGAAAAACTGGGGGCTGACCTTCTCGTCGTTGGCGGTTATGGTCACTCACGCCTGCGCGAATTCATCGTCGGCGGCGCAACCCAGCATATCCGCTCCCATGCGACAATTCCGGTCCTGATGGCGCATTGAACTTGTGCTACATGAGAGCTGACTAAACGGACAAAAAGGAAAAAAATCTATGGCGCTGCACCGTGTTCATATGACACTCGCCCGCAACGAAGACTTCCCCGACGGCTCGCGCGCCCATGGTTACGACATGGTTGTGCCGCTCGACAATGAATCGATGCTCGATTCGGAAGCCTGGAAAGCCCATTCCAAGGAATGCACCGTGCGCCGCTTCTGGGGTGACGAGGCGGTTCAGGTCGGTTTGCTGCGTCACATCGGTCGCGGCTGGACCATCGACTTCGACGCCTCGACGCGCTCGGGTGACGAGCCTTTCTTCAAGCTCGACCGTCACAAGATCGAAGTCGGCGACTATCTCTCCGTCATGGAAGAGGACGGAGAGATGCGCACCTTCCACATCAATACGGTCGAACCCGTCTGATATCTTGCGCTCAGGCGCGCTTGCGCACCAGAACATTGCCTGCTGAATAGCCCGCACCGAAGCTGCAGATGAGGCCCAGATCGCCTTCTTTCAGGTCTTCGCTGTTCTGGCTGAAGGTGATGATGGACCCCGCCGAACTCGTATTGGCGTATTCGTTGAGAATGTTCGGCTGCTCGCTCGGTTCGGGCGTGCGGCCGAGCACCTTGCGACCGATGAAGTCGTTCATGCCCTTGTTGGCCTGATGCAGCCACATGCGCTTGAGGTCCTTGGGGTCGAGCCCTTCGTCGGCCATATGGTCGAGAATGAGCTGCGAGACCATCGGCACGACTTCCTTGAAGACCTTGCGGCCTTCCTGCACGAAGAGCTTGTCCTTCGCGCCGATGCCTTCGGGCGCGGTGCGATTGAGGAAGCCGAAGTTGTTGCGGATGTTGTTGGAGAATTTCGTCATCAGCCGCGTGCCGAGAATTTCCCATGCGCCCTTGGCGGTGCAGGTCTCTTCGCGTTCCATCACGATGGCGGTGCAGACATCGCCGAAGATGAAGTGACTGTCGCGGTCGCGGAAGTTGAGATGGCCCGTGCAGATTTCCGGGTCCACGATCAGCACCGCGCGCACCGAGCCCGAGCGCAACATATCGTAAGCGGTCTGGATGCCGAAGGTCGCCGACGAGCAGGCGACATTCATGTCGAAACCGAAGCCTTCGATGCCGAGCAGGTCCTGCACCTCGACCGCGATGGCCGGGTAGGGGCGTTCGAGGTTCGAACAGGCGACAAGCACAGCGTCTATATCGGCGGGCGTCTTGTTCGCGCGCTTGAGCGCCTTTTTGGCCGCATCGACCGCCATCTCCGCCAGAATGGAAGGCTCGTCATTGGAGCGTTCGCGCAGGATAGGGGTCATCACTTCCGGATCGAGAATGCCGGTCTTGTTCATCACATAGCGGGCCTCGATGCCGGACGCCTTCTGGATGAACTCCGCATTTGATTCGACAAGCGCTTCCACCTCGCCCTTTTCAATGGCGTCAGCATTGGCCGCATTGAAATTACCGACATAGGTATTGAAGGCTTCGACAAGTTCCTGATTGCTGATCGAGTAGGGCGGTGTGAAGACGCCCGTTCCGCTGATGACGACTTTGGTCAATGGTGCACCTGGTTACTTTTTTCATCTGATGGCTGTGAAACAGGCATTTTCATTTTATCTGCCGATGTCACATGACCATTGGGGTCTTCCCCGGACCCGCAGCGCTAAATTAGGCCAGGCTTGCGCGAGATTCCACTGTCCAGGTGCAACAACGGACAGTCAAAAGCACCGGTTTCCCGTGATAGGGACCGGATATTGCTGTTTACGGTGCAATTTGAAGGCCTGATGGGGCGCTTCAGTCGGACTGAAGCGCCTCACAGTTGGTAAAAGCCTGCGTCAGGCTTTGTTGGCGACGCTTTCCTTGTCCTTGGTGGACGTCGTCGCCGCCTTGCCATTTTCGGAGGCCTCGATTTCGCCGCTGATCTTGCCGCCCTGTTCCACCTTCAGCTCGCCATAGCGCACCGTGCCGGTGATCCGACCCGTGGCATTGATCGTCAGGCATTTCTTGACGATCAGCGTGCCGTCGAACTTGCCGTTGATTTCCGCTTCATCGACGGTGGCCTCGCCACGCACTTCGCCGGTTTCCGAGATCGTCAACGAGCCGCTTTCGATGGTCGCCTGCACGTCGCCTTCGATGACCAGCGTATCGCAGGACTGGATCTTGCCTTCAAGCTTGAGGCCGCGGCCCACATGCAGATTGGCAGGCGTGATGCCGCTCGCGCTGGAAGAGCCGTAAGAGGGAGAATTTGTCTGAAGCGTTCGCACGGCAGGCTTCCTTAGTTCATATGAGGGGGTAACGGCGCGCGTGGCGGGCTGATCGCCCTCGCTGGATGCGGTCTTCTCGATCATGCGCGAACCGCTCGACGGTGGCGGCGCATCGACATTGGATGCGTCTTGATCGGTGTCCTTCGGACGTTTGAACATATTATGTGGTCTCCCTAACGCTTGTTGGCAACGGGAATCTGTTTAGGCGCCTACCTTGACCAGCACGCGACCACATTGTGGCGAAACCATGAGCAGCTTGTAATAGTGAACTTCTTTGATGGTTTAATTTTACCAAACATGCGGGATCGAATTTATTTCATTTCGTCGCGAGCTTCGCACAGGCTTTATGGCGAGGACAACCGATCACGTGATCATTGACCATGCCGACCGCCTGCGCAAAGGCATAAACGATTGTGGGCCCGCAGAACTTGAACCCTTTTGATTTAAGTGATTTCGACATGGCCTCGCTCATCGGCGTAGAGGCGGGCACCTCGCTCATTTTTTTCCATTTGTTCTGTTCAGGGACGCCGCCGACAAAGTCCCAGAGATAGGGCGAAAACCCGTCGCTCTTTTCCATGATGTCGAGCCAGGCGCGCGCATTGCCGATGGTCGCCTCGATCTTGCCGCGATGACGGATAATGCCGTCGTTCTGGAGCAGCTTGTCGACCTTGGCTGGCGTATAGCGCGCAATCCGTTCCGGTTCGAAACCATCAAAGGCTTTTCGAAAACTTTCCCGCTTCCGCAGGATCGTGATCCATGAGAGCCCGGCCTGAAACCCGTCGAGGGTCAGCTTTTCAAAAAGCGCCCGGTCGTCATATTCGGGCACGCCCCATTCCTCGTCGTGATAGGCGAGATAAAGAGGGTCAGTGCCGGGCCATGTGCAGCCGGTCTCCGCATGTTTCGCCGCCAAACTCGCTCTCCTCTGAATATGATGACGAAACAATAGACCTGCCTGCCAACCCGGCACAAATCCCTTCGCTCCAGGCAAGTCTTACAAGCGCGCAGGGTGTAACCCGCGCTCACGTTGCAGCGAATACGCCATAAGCATCCTCTTGTTTCATCTTGAACTGGCGAAAATGGCGATAACGGCTACTCTGACCCCGAGAGCCCATGTCCCGGCCCCGAAAAAGACGGGCCGCAGGGCGGGGTCCCGTATCGTAAAGCTGAAAGCCGTGCCGTCGCCGATGCCGCAGGATGAAGTCCTTGATGAACGCCAGATGGCCGACCAGCGCTGGTCGGGCTGGATGGCCGCTGCCCAATCCGGCGACCGCGCGGCCTATAACAGCCTGCTGCGCGAAATCGTGCCCATGATCCAGCGTATCGCGCGGCGTCAGGGCGTCGAGGGCGATCACGTCGACGATGTCGTGCAGGAAGTGCTGACCTCAATCCACAAGGCGCGCCATACCTATGATCCGTCGCGCTCTTTTGCGGCCTGGCTCACCACCATTTCCCAGCGCCGCGCCATCGACATCCTGCGCCGCACTTCGCGCCATTCCAAACGCGAGCGCCATGCGCCGCTGGCTTATGAGTCCTACGCCGAACCCGATATGCAGCCCGATCGGCCGCGCGACGAGGCCGACCGGGCCCGCATGCTGGGCGAGGCCATCGGCGATCTCTCAGACGGCCAGCGCGAAGCGGTCGAGCATCTGGCGATCCGTGAGTTGTCGCTGGCCGAGACCGCCCGTCTCACCGGCAAGTCGAAAGGCGCCTTGAAAGTCAATCTGCACCGGGCGATGAAGACCCTGCGCGCGCGTCTGGGGGGCAAGTTATGAGTGAGAATGACACCATGAAGGAGCACGAAAGTGTCGACCGGCTGATCGGCCAGCTCACCGACGAACTTGTGCCGGTGCGCCGTCTCCGGGCTCCGTGGCTCCGCGCGAGCCTCTGGATCGGGCTCCTGCTGGCGATTGCGGGTTATTTCTCGATGACCACCGATGTCGCCGCCATGCTGCATCGTCTCGGGGCCGCCGCCGACATGTGGCTTTCCGTCATCGGCTCCGCATCGACCGCGATCCTCGCCGCTATTGCCGTCTTCCAGCTGAGCCTGCCGGACCGCAGTCCCCGCTGGGCCTTGTTGCCGCTTCCGGGCGCTCTTTTGTGGATCGGCGCCAGCGGGTTTGGCTGCCTGCGCGTGCTGATCGAGCCCGCCTCTGGCCATATCTCCGTTGCCGATCCGGATGACTGCTTCATCTTCATCATCAGCATGTCGATCCCGCTGTCGATCATCATGATCTGGATGCTGCGCCGCGCCTATACGCTGCGCCCCAATCTCACCGCCATCGTCGGCGGGCTGGCGGTGGCCTCGGCCGCCGCGACGCTGCTGAACTTCGTGCATCCCTTCAATGTCACGATTTCGGACCTTGCGGTGCATGCGCTCGCCATCGCGATTGTGGTCAGCGCCAATCGCCTGCTCGGCGGCAATCTTCTCAACCCCTCAAAATAATTCGCGTCGCCTGTAACCGGGCGCTGCGTCGGGTCGTAACCCTCATACAGCGGCGGGAATTGCCGTCTGATGCAACAATTTGAGGAAATTCATATGACCCTGCGCAGCAAGCTTGTCCTTTCAGCCATCTCCGCCGCGGGCCTCTCGCTCGTCGTTCTTTTCGGCAGTGTTACCGCGGCCTCCGCGATGGACGACATGTCGAAAGACGGGATGTCCCATGACGGCATGTCGAACAGCGAAATGGCTCCCGATGCAATGAACTCCGATGCAATGAATAGCGACAGCATGTCGAAAGACGACATGTCCAAGGATGAAATGAAGAAGGACGACATGTCGAAAGACGATATGTCGAAGGACGAGATGGGTCATGACGAAATGTCGAACGACGGCATGAGCCACTAAGGCGTTCCGCGTCGCCGCTTCTCTCCTTGCGTCCCTCCATACCCCCCAAGCGCAGGGGAGAAGCGGTCAGGCTTCCGCTTCTTCGTCATCCTCATCGTCGTCGGCTC
>JBAQNC010000146.1:0-1972 GCA_049303435.1 Parvibaculum sp.
TCAGCGCCTATACCTACATCAAGATGTCGAACGCCTTTCCGTCCGCAGGTGGCATCGGGATGATCCTGAAGAAAGCCTACGGGCCGACGACGGTCGCGGCAGGTGCCGCCCTCTTGATGGCGCTGTCGATGGTCATCAGCGAAAGTCTCGTCGCGCGCACCTTCGGAACCTACACACTCCGGGCCTTTGGAGGGGATTCGAAGAGCTTCCTCGTCCCGGTTCTTGGCGTCGGACTGATTGTCTTCGCCTACCTCGTTAACGTCGCAGGAAGCCGTTCCGTCGGACTTCTGTCCATCGTCATGGCTGTGCTTAAGGTCGGCGGCATTGCATTGTTTGGGATGGCAGGTCTTTGGGCGAGCGGCATTACCTTCGAGGCGACTGGGGGTGATACCGGTGCAATCGGCTTCGTGGCCTCCGTGGCGTTGTCAATCCTAGCCTTCAAGGGCTTCACGACGATCACCAACAGCGGCGCGGAGATTACCAACCCGCATCACAACGTGGGCCGAGCCATTGTCCTGTCGATCGCAATATGTGTGGCTGTCTATCTGCTCGTCGCCTTCGCCGTAGGCTCCAGCCTGCCGCTGGACCGTATCGTGGCGGCGAAGGATTATGCGCTGGCTGAAGCGGCCCAGCCTGCTCTAGGGCCGACCGGTTTCTACCTGACGGTGGCGCTGGCGCTTGTGGCTACGGCTTCCGGCCTGATCGCGAGTATTTTCGCTGTTTCACGGATGCTGGCGATGCTCACCAAGATGAAGATGATCCCGCATAGCCATTTCGGGATGCCGGGCACAATCAAGGACCACACGCTCGTCTACACCGTAGTGATCGCAGGCTTCCTGACCATCTTCTTCGACCTCAGCCGCATCGCATCGCTTGGCGCCTTCTTCTATCTGGTGATGGACATCATTATTCATTGGGGCGTCTTCCGATCGCTCCGACAGGAGATCGGCGCGCGGGGCTGGGTCTTGCTGACGGCGATTGCCCTCGACGTGGCTGTGCTGGCGGCCTTCGCAGCGATCAAGTTGCAGTTCGATCCGTTGATCGTCGGGTTTGGCGCGATCAGTATGGCGCTTGTGTTCCTGTTCGAGTGGGTTTTTCTTGCGCGCAATCCGATCACAGAAGGAAACCATGATCACGATTGAAAATGGTTTGAGCATCCAGTCACTGAACGCCTCAATCTGAAATAAGACAACAAAATGGGCTCACCTGAAAAGTAGGCAAATGTGGAAGCGTCACAACAGGCCAGCAAGCGGGGCCATGGCAATCTGCAGTGCGTGCAGGCCTGTTGTTTAATCCACTCAAGAAGTCAAGTTCCTACCGAACTTCCAATCTTGGTTGAGGATAACTCCTGTATCAGATCATCTATCGTCAAGGTTTTGTCGTATCAGGCTGAGTCCCGTCGGTGCCATGCATCCAACCCGGCCCTGCGCCTTGCATCCAGCCTGGACCAGAGCCCTGCATCATGCCATAGCCCATTCCACCGTAGGGCCCTGTTCTTGGCATGAAACTCAGCCCAATCACGGCAATCAATGCTAGTATTGCTAGCCAGGTGCCAAGGATAACTCCGAAGCTCTTGATGCGTCCGTCTGCCTTTGATGCGGCGAACAAAACAAAAAAACTCAGAACCGCAAGTACCGTTCCGTGAAGTAGCGCTCCGAGAATAGGAAACATGTGCATCTGTTTCTCCCATCGATAAATTGTGCAACGCAAGATAATTTCGCATGGCGATAGTGTTAGCAATTTGAAATTCTGCGCGATGAGAGTCTAGGCGCTATATGCTTTTATTGGAATAGCGACGACTGAAGACGGTTGGCAGGCTCTCTGAGCATCCGCGCGAATTCTTTTAATCCGTGTCATGGGAAATGACGAACAGGCTAAGGTATTTCAACGGCCGGCAAAGACAACGCCTGGCTCAAGTTTGATTACTGGGCGGGCGCTGATCGCGGCGGCCACGATGGCAACCAGCATAACC
>JBAQNC010000147.1:0-27748 GCA_049303435.1 Parvibaculum sp.
CCAATGACATGATAGGTCATCAAGACAAATCAGGGAGAGCAGCATGTCCCACAAGGGTCAGATGATCGCGCTGAAAAGCGCCGACGGCACAGAAGTCGATTGCTATCACGTCAAGGCGGAAGGCAGCCGCAAAGGTGGCCTCGTCCTCATCATGGAAATCTTCGGTGTCACCGATCACATCAAGGATCTCTGCGACGGCTATGCCGCGCACGGTTATGACGTCGTCTCGCCGCAACTTTACGATCGTAAGGTCAAGGACTTTCAGGCGACCTACTCCCAGGAAGACATCGAAGCCTCCCTCAAATATCGCGCCGAGATCACGACGCAGAACTTCGTCGACGATGTGGGGATGTGCGTCGACAAGCTGAAGACGAACGGCTGCGAGAAGGTCTTCATCACCGGCTATTGCTATGGCGGCACAGTCGCCTGGGTCGCGGCCTGCCGCGTCCCCGGCCTCAACGCCGCCTCATGCTACTACGGCGGCGCGATCAAGAACTTCATCACCGAGAACCCGAAAGTGCCGACCATCTGCCATTTCGGCGAAAAGGATCATGGCATCCCGATGACGGACGTCCGCGCCATCGAAGCCGCGCACCCGGATGTGAAGGTCTATGTCTATGACGCCGACCACGGTTTCAACTCCGACCGCCGCGCCAACTATGACAAACCTTCGGCGGAACTGGCGCTGAAGCGGACGCTGGATCTCTTCGCGAGCGCTTAAGGCGACATGAATTGGGGAGGCTTCGGCCTCCTATTTTTTGTCAAACTCTATTGTGCACAAGAGACTTGATTTCGATATAATAGGCTTTCCTTATAAAGGTCCCCGCATGAAGAACCCGCTCAACCCCCTGCTCCTCGACAATCAGCTTTGCTTTGCGCTTTATTCCTCGTCGCATCTGCTGACCAAGGTCTACAAGCCGTTGCTGAAAGAGCTGGGTCTCACCTATCCGCAATATCTGACCATGCTGGCGCTCTGGGAAGAGGACGGCGTGACGGTGGGAACGCTGGGCGAAAAGCTCTTTCTCGACAGCGGCACGCTGACGCCCCTGCTGAAACGCATGGAAGCGGCCAAGCTCCTGAAGCGCGAAAGAAGCGGCGCTGACGAGCGACAGGTCTTTATCCATTTGACGGACAAGGGCCGGAGCCTGAAACGCGCCGCCGCGAGCATCCCCGCCCGCGCCGCCGCAGCCACGGGCATGAGCATCCCGGAAATGATCAAGCTGCGGAGGCAATTGACGAAATTGCAGTCTTCATTGGCCGAATAAGCAGGAATATATTTTTTAAGAATTTATATTGTGTACAATATAATTGCCTGATATATAATTGCTGTACCGACAAACAGGAGCCGATCATGGCCAAGGACAAGTCAGCTTTCGATTTCGAATTCACCAGCATCAAGGGCAAGCCCATGCCGCTCAGCGCCTATGCGGGCAAGCCGGTCATCATCGTCAACACGGCCTCCAAATGCGGCTTCACGCCTCAATACAAGGGACTGGAGGAAGTCTGGCAGCTCCACAAGGCGGACGGGCTTGTCATACTGGGCGTCCCCTCCAATGACTTTGCAGGTCAGGAGCCCGGCGACTCGATGGAAATCGAGCAATTCTGCGAAATCAATTTCGGCGTCGACTTTCCGCTCACAGAGAAGGTCCATGTCAAAGGCGCGGAAGCTCACCCGCTCTTCACCTGGATCGGCGAACAGGGCGGCTTCCTCGCCAAGCCGCGATGGAATTTCTACAAATATTTCATCGGTCGCGACGGCAAGCTGAAAGACTGGTTCGCCAGCGTGACGGCCCCTGATAGCGCCAAATTCGAAAGAGCGGTCGAGAAGCTTCTGAAAAGCTGATCAGAGCGCAGGCGCGTCAAGTACGGTGCGGAACCCGAGATGGCTGGTCGCAAGATCGGCCTCTTGCCCCTGCCGCGCGCCGGAGCGATAGCGCATGCAATAATTTGGCGCGCAAAGATAGGACCCGCCCTTGATGACACGGCGCTTCGGGTCACCCTCGTAAATGTCGGTCGTCCATTCCCAAACATTGCCGATCATGTCGTAAAGACCGTAGGCATTCGGCTTGTAACAACCAACCGGCGCAAGCCCGACAAAACCATCATCGGCGGAATTGATGACCGGGAAAATGCCCTGCCATGTATTGGCCTCTTTCGGCTGTTCATGATCCGGCTTGCCGGCCTTGCCGCCGCGCGCCGCCCACTCCCATTGCGCCTCGTCGGGCAGGCTGTGGCCCTTCCACTTTGCATAGGCCTCAATGTCTTCGTAAGCCACAGCCACCACCGGAAATGCCCCGCGTCCATCAATAGACGCCTTCGGCCCACCGGGATGTCGCCAGTCGGCACCCGGAATATATTGCCACCATTGAGCTATGTTGCCGCTGCCATCAATGTCATTCGGCATGACGAAAACCACGGCGCCGGGCTTGCGCATGTCTTCAGGGAGCTCAGGATGAGTGACGGGATCGACCGGGCGCTCGGCCACCGTCACATAGCCGGTCGCCTTCACGAATTGCGCGAACTCGTCATTCGTCACTTCATGGGCGTCAATCCAGAACCCCTTGATGCTGACGCGACGCAGCGGACCTTCTTCGGGATAGACCGTATCGCCCATCTCGAAAGTGCCGCCGGGCACATAGACCATGCCGGGATGTTCGCCTTCAAGATCGCTCGTGGCGTCGAGGCACTTGTGCGGCTCGGCGCTCGCCAGACGCGCGGCCTCCTGCCCGCCGGAAAACCACAGACAGGTCAAGACGCTGGCTGCCAAAACAATGACAGCCAGCAAAATGACGAACGGAAGGCGCTTACGCATATGGGTCAATTTGCCCAGTAGATATAGGTGTCATCGGGACTGTCTGGAAACTTGTCCGGGTCCTCGGGATGATCGATGGAGACCGCCATTTCGCCAAGCGAAGGCCATGCAGGTTTCGCTTGCTCAGCATTGATCCCGTCCAGCACCTTGATCATCTCCTGCACCCTGGCCGGATTGCTGTCGGCGAGATCGTTCTGTTCCGTCGGATCGTCCTTGAGGTAGAAGAGCCAGTTCTTCTTGGGCCGCTCGGAGACCTGCAACTTCCAGTCGCCATCCAGCAACGTCTTGTAGTCACCTGAACGCCAGAACAATGTTTGATGCGGACGACCGGATTCCTGACCTTCCATGTAAGGCAGGAGATTCACGCCGTCGAGCTGACGATCCGTTGGCGCCGAAGCGCCGGCAGCCGCCGCGGCAGTGGCAAAAATATCGACATGGCCCACCGGCTCGGCAAATTTCACGCCTGCGGGCAGCACGCCCGGCCACTTCATGAAGTAAGGCACTCGAATGCCGCCTTCGAAGAAGGTCGCCTTCCAGCCGCGATAAGGCTTGTTGATATCAGGCAGGCCGATGTAATTGGCGCCGCCGTTGTCGCTGGTGAAAATGACCAGCGTATTGTCGTCGAGCCCCTCATCCTTCAGCGTTTGCAGGACGTGACCGATGTTGCGATCAAGCGCGCGGATCATGGCGGCATAAACACGCAGACGATGATCCTTGATCATCGGCAGCGCATCATAGTCTTCCTTCTTGGCCTGCAAGGGCGTATGCGGCGCGTTGAACGCCAGATACATGAAGAAGGGGCGGTTCTTGTTCGCCTTGATCGAGGCAACGGCCTGATCGCCCAGATAGTCCGTCATATATTCATTGGGCGCAAAGCGCGGGCCGCCATCCTTGCTGACCGCATAGGGCAGCGCCGCCCAGAGAAACTCGTCGATCGGATCCCAGGGCTGGCGCGACTCTTCAACCGTCGGCGAACCGGCAGGCGCATACATCTGCGCGCCCATGAGGAAAGCCAGCGACTCGTCGAAGCCCTGGCTCTGCGGCTGCATTTCCTTCAGCTCGCCCAGATGCCACTTGCCGAACATCAACGTGTGATAGCCCTGCTTCTGCAGAATTTCACCAACCATCACTTCGCTATGCGGCACACCCAACGTACTAACGGCGGGATAGTTCTCCGCGTTTTCGGAACGATAGATCGACTCGCGCAAGCCAACATGCGCCTCGCCGACCATCTTCATGAACAGCGGATGAGCGGGCGTGAACTCATAGCCGAGGCGCGTCGCATAACGACCCGTCATGATCGCCGCGCGCGATGGCGCGCAAGTCGCATTGCCTGCATAGCCACCGGTGAGATCAACACCGCCATGCGCGATGGAATCGATATTCGGTGTCGGCACGACACCGCCTGCGACACCACCGCCATTGAGCGTGATGTCGTTGTAACCAAGATCGTCGGCGAGAATGAGGACGATGTTCGGCGGGCGCTTGCCGGATGCTGGCGTCTCCGGTCCCTGCTGCCAGACAACAGGCTGGTTCGGACCGATAGGGTCTCTCCATTGTCCGATCAGCTTCACCAGAACAATCGGATGCTGCTTGAAGTAGAGGCCACCACCCACTGCAATGACGGCCAGCGTGGCCAGGACCGCGCCACCCCATTTCAGAAATTTCATGTCATCCTCCCCTAAAGCCCATCGCTCCCTTTTTAATGGGTACCATTAGCAATACAGCGCGCGCAAGCCTTATTGGAAACGGGAGAAAATATGACCAAATTCAGCCAGGAAACGAGGGTCGTCAGAGGGGCTTTTGCCCGTAGGTCCGGAATTTTTCGACCACAAGCGCCATTTCCTCATCATCAAGAAGAGGTGGCTCACCGAGTTGCAGCGCGCGCCAATATTGCCCGCTGAGCGTCTCGACCTCATGCGCTAGCTTGAGCGCCTCGGCAAGATCGACGCCAAGCGCGATCTGGCCGTGATGGGCAAGAAGACAAGCCTTGCGCCCTTCAAGCGCCGTGACAGCATGGCTGGCGAGTTCCGGCGTACCGAACGTCGCATAGGGCGCGCAGCGAATGTCCCGCCCGCCGAGCAGCGCAACCATGTAATGAAAGGGAGGAATATCGCGCGCCATGACGGCGAGCGAAACGGCATAGTCGGAATGGGCATGCACAATCGCCTGCGCATCGGGTCGCGCCGCATAAATCGCAAGATGCATATGCCATTCGCTCGACGGCAGACGCTGGCCCGCGAGCACGCCGCCACCCAATGACATATAGACAATATCGTCCGGCAACAGATCATCATAGGACATGCCGGTTGGCGTGATCAGCATCCCCTCGGCCGCCCGCGAGGAAACATTGCCCGATTGTTGCGGCGAAAGACCCGTGCGCGTCAGATCGAGCGCCGTATCGATGACGCTCTGGCGCGCCCATGCGTCGCCTGCAATCTCAACCATGTCCACGCTCGGGGTAAAGCGCGAGCAGGCCTTCGCGCGTCGCTGGCGCAATGCCGCGCTCGGTGATGAGACCCGTCACAAGGCGCGCGGGCGTCACGTCGAAACCGTAATTGGCCGCAGAACTGCCAGGCGCAGAAATCTCGATCGTCACGATCTCGCCCGTCTCGCTGCGGCCTGTCATATGCGTGACCTCGCGCGGCGAACGTTGCTCGATTGGAATTTCCGCAACACCATCATCAAGCGTCCAGTCGATGGTCGTATGCGGCAGCGCGACATAGAAGGGAACATCATTGTCATAGGCTGCCAGCGCCTTGAGATAAGTACCGATCTTGTTGGCGACATCGCCGCGCGCCGTGGTGCGGTCCGTGCCGACGATGCAGAGATCGACTCGTCGGTGCTGCATCAGATGTCCACCCGCATTGTCAGGAATGATCGTATGCGGCACGCCATGTCGGCCAAGCTCGAAAGCGGTAAGCGAGGCGCCCTGATTGCGCGGTCGGGTCTCGTCCACCCAGACGTGCACCGGCAGACCCGCATCGTGCGCCATATAGATGGGCGCCAGCGCCGTACCCCAATCGACGCAGGCAAGCCAGCCCGCATTGCAATGGGTCAATACATTGACCACCTTGCCGGGTTTCATCTCGGCCAGCCCACGAATGAGCGACAATCCATGCTCGCCGATCTGGCGGCAAATCTCGACATCATCGTCGCAAATCCTTGCCGCGCGGGCATAGGCCGCCTCGACGCGCGCTGACCCGCTCTCAATCCGGACCGCTTCGACCATCTCATCCAGCGCCCATTTGAGATTGATGGCAGTGGGGCGTGTGGCCGCAAGCTCGGCATAGGCCTCATGCAGCGCCTCGTCCGAATGATCTTCGCGCAAGGCGAGGCAGATCCCGTAGGCCGCCGTCGCGCCGATCAAGGGTGCGCCGCGCACCACCATATCCTTGATGGCGCGCGCCGCATCGTCGGCGCTCGCAAGACGCAGGGTCTGAAAATCATGAGGCAATTTCGTCTGGTCGATGACTTCGACCGACCAACCATCATCGGCGATCCAGATCGTACGATAATGCGCGCCGTCAATCTTCATGGAACAGGCTCCCGCTCAATGGCCTTCATAGGAGCAAAGCGACAAAACCTCGATGTCGAGTGCTTCAAGCCGCTCACGCCCGCCAAGCTCGGGCAATTCGATCACAAAACTCGACGCCAGAACATTGCCGCCCGCCCGCGTAATGAGTTTCACCGCCGCCTCGGCCGTGCCGCCCGTGGCAATGAGATCGTCAATCAGGAGAACGCGCGCACCTTCGACAATGGCGTCGGTATGAATCTCGACGGTGTCGGTGCCATATTCAAGCGCATATTCCTCGGAGATCACCAAATGGGGCAGTTTGCCCTTCTTGCGCACGGGCACGAAGCCAAGCCCGAGCTGATGAGCGATGGCGCCGCCGAGGATGAAGCCGCGCGCCTCAATGCCCGCAACGATATCGAATTTCGCGCCTTGATGAAGCTGCACCATGGCGTCAACCGCCGTCCGGAAGCCTTCAGCATCACCAAGGAGCGTCGTGATGTCACGAAACTCGATGCCCGGCTTGGGGTAATCGGAAATCGTGCGAATGAATCTTTTGACGTCCATGAACTTGTCTCTCAGATCTTGAGGGCGCGGCCAGCAACCGCATCGAGTTTGGCGATCAGCGCCGGATCGCGTTTTTCAGGCGCGGTGATGAAAGCGAACTGAAGCGCATGATCGATAGGCGACGGCTGGCGCTTCGGACCGATTGCGGTCGCAATGTCGCGCAAGACGACCTGCGAGTTTTCCGCGTTCTCGCCAAGAATGCGAATGACCGACGCCACATCGACATTTTCATGCTCCGCATGCCAGCAATCATAATCTGTCACCATGGCGATAGTCGCATAGGGGATTTCAGCCTCGCGCGCGAGTTTCGCTTCCGGCATGTTCGTCATGCCGATCACCGAGCAGCCCCATGAACGATAGAGGTTGCTTTCTGCGAACGTCGAGAATTGCGGGCCTTCCATCACCAGGTAGGTGCCGCCGCGCGCATAGGCGATGCCATTGACCTTGCAGGCCGCTTCGATGTGGTCGCCAAGACGCGGGCATACCGGATCAGCCATCGAGACATGCGCAACGAGGCCGGGACCGAAGAAGCTCTTTTCACGCGCGAAGCTGCGGTCGATGAACTGATCGACGATGACGAAGGTGCCCGGCGGTAGTTCCTCCTTGAGCGATCCGACCGCAGACACGGAAATGATATCGGTGACCCCTGCCCGCTTCATCACATCGATATTGGCGCGATAGTTGATGCTGGTCGGCGAATGCACATGCCCGCGTCCATGACGTGGCAGAAACACCATCTCGACATCGCCATTCTTCGTCGGCAGCGTCCCGAAATGCAACTCGTCGGACGGCTCGCCCCAGGGGCTCTCGACACGCTCCCAACGCTCATTCTTGAGACCGGGAAACTCGTAGACGCCGCTACCGCCAATGACACCAAGAACTGTTTTCGTCATACGACCTCCGGGGCGCACATCATGTGGAAGGCGCGAAACATAACAAACAATTGAAACAGGGGCATGAAAAAGGGCCCCCAAGGAGGCCCTTTTCCGAACGCATAGCTGAAACCTGCGCTTAGTGCTGGTCTGACCAGACCTTGCGGGTCGCAAAGAAGAGCAGGCCTGACAGGGCGAGCAGATAAATCAGAACCTGGAAACCAATACGGTGACGGGCTTCAAGCTTGGGTTCCGCCGTCCACATCAGGAAGGCCGAAACGTCCTGAGACATCTGGTCGAGCGTATTGGGCGTGCCATCGTCATAATCGACCTGACCGTCGGCAAGCGGCGGCGGCATGGCAATGAAGCCGTTACCTGCAACGAAGACCGGATTGTAGTGACCGCCGGCGGGAATCTTCACGTCGGCAGGCGCTTCTTTATAGCCTATCAGCAGGGCATGGATGTAATCCGGGCCACCTTCACGCGCCTTGGCCATCAGCGAAAGGTCCGGCGGAGCAGCACCAAGCGAGGCGGCCGCGGCTTCCGGGTTCGGGAAGGGTGACGGGAAAGCATCCTGCGGCTTGCCGGGACGCTCGAACATGTCGCCAGCCTGATCGGGACCGTCCTGAACCTGATATTCTGCAGCGATGGCCTTGACCTCCGCCTCGGAAAACTCAGGACCACCCGCCTCGGCCAGATTGCGGAAGTGCATGAACTCCATGGAATGACATGTCGCGCAGACTTCCTTGTACACCTTGTAACCGCGGCGCAACTGGCTGCGGTCGAAGGCGCCGAACGGGCCATTGAACGACCAGTTCATGTGCTCGAAATGCGCTTCCGCGCCTTCGGCATGAGCCGCCGGGATCGGGAGCAAGCTCGCCCCTGCCGTGACCGTCGCAAGAGCAACGGCGATGGAGAGTTTCTGGATCATCTTCATTTTCATATCCGTCTTTCCCCCACTCAAGCCTTGGCCGCAGCAGCGCTGCCGCCCAGAACCGACGCCGCAATACTTTCAGGCACGGGCCTCGGCCTCTCGATCAGACCCAGAAGCGGGAAGAGAACGAGGAAGTGGAAGAAGTAGTAGAAGGAGAGGATTCGGGCCAGATAGGTGACCGTGAAATCGATCGATCCGACGCTGAAGAGCACATTGTCCGGCATCTGCGCACCACACCAGCCGAGAACGAGGCAAACGCCGAGGTGAAGCCAGAAGAACTGCTTGAACAGCGGACGGAAGCGCGCCGAACGCACCTTCGATGTGTCGAGCCAAGGCAGGACGAAGAGTACCGCAATGGCGCCAAACATCAGCAACACGCCACCGATCTTCGACGGCACGGCACGCAGGATCGCGTAGAAAGGCAGGAGATACCATTCCGGCACGATATGCAGCGGCGTCTTGAGCGGCTGGGCAATCGAGTAGTTTTCCACGTCGCCAAGCGAGTTCGGTGCGAAGAACACGAAATAGGCGAACATGACGAGGAAGACGCTGAGACCAAAGGCATCCTTCACCGTCGCATACGGCGTGAAGGGCACGGTGTCCTGATCCTTGTTCTTCACTTCGACGCCAGCCGGATTGTTCTGACCGGTGACATGCAGCGCCCAGATGTGAAGGATCACAACGCCGGCGATGAGGAACGGGAAGAGGTAGTGCAGCGAGAAGAAGCGGTTAAGCGTCGGGTCACCGATGGCGAAGCCACCCCACAGCCATGTGGCGATGGACTGCCCCACGACCGGGATCGCACCGAACAGGTTGGTGATAACCGTGGCGCCCCAGAAGCTCATCTGGCCCCAGGGAAGCACATAACCGAAGAACGCCGTCGCCATCATCAGGAGATAGATAAGGCAACCGAGGATCCACAGGACTTCGCGCGGCGCCTTGTAGGAGCCGTAGTAAAGACCGCGGAACATATGGATATAGACCGCGATGAAGAACATCGAGGCGCCATTGGCATGGGTATAACGCAAGACCCAACCGAAATTCACGTCACGCATGATGTGCTCGACACTGGCGAAAGCGCCAGCCGTCGTCGGCACGTAATGCATGGCGAGGACGACGCCCGTAACGATCTGCGCGGCGAGCATGAAGCTCAGAACGCCGCCGAAGGTCCACCAGTAGTTGAGATTTCTGGGGACCGGATAACTGACCGCCGTATCGTGCCCGAGCCGAAGGATCGGCAGACGGGCATCAAGCCAACGTGTGAAACCATTGCTGGGATTATAGGTGCTGTGGCCGCTCATGATTTTCGCTCCCCTCAGCCGATCTTGATCTTGGTGGCGGAAACGAACTCATAGGGCGGGACCGGCAGATTAAGCGGTGCTGGTCCCTGCCGGATGCGCCCGGACGTATCGTAAACCGAACCATGGCACGGGCAGAAATAGCCGTCATATTCGCCCTTGTAGGCCAGCGGCACGCAACCGAGATGTGTGCAGATACCGATGAGAATGAGCCACTGCTTTTCGAGCTTGCCATCGACGCCCGTCTTCAGACGCGCATCGTCGGTCTCGGGGTCGCGCAACTCGGTGATGTCAACGGCTTCGGCCGCCTTGATTTCTTCTTCCGTGCGGTGACGGACGAAGACAGGCTTGCCACGCCACTTGACCGTGATTTCCTGACCAACGGGCACAGACCCGATGTCCAGTTCAATTGAGGCCAACGCCAGAACGGAGGCGTCGGGGTTCATCTGATCGATCAGGGGCCAAACGGCCGCGCCTACGCCAACGGCTGCAAACGCTCCGGTTGCCACATAAAGGAAATCGCGCCGTGTTGGCTCGACCGCGTGGATATCTGCCACGGTTGGGCTCTCCTCGTAAGAATTATGACGCGCGTCGCCCCATCCGCCTGGCCCGGCAGATCCCTCCGGGGATTGCCCCCATCAGGAAATCAAAGGCAACGTGCCCTAAACCTAATTTTGACTGGACGAAAGTTACCGCGATATGCGGACACGAATCCCCTGCTTTCGCCCCATGTGCCGGGTTTTGTGGCATCCAATCAACGCCTTGTCTAGGGGATCGTTGGTTGTGGCAGGATGACGCATCGCCGCACACTCGTTAACAAGTCAATTACGAGGCAATTGGCATCGAATTTGATATCCAAATAGACATAAACTGCGGATTCTATTGCGATCAATTCGCAACAAAGGCAATTTCATGCGGCTCGCCCTGTTTCAGCCCGACATCCCGCAAAACACCGGCACGCTGATCCGGCTCGGCGCCTGCCTCGGCGTTGGTATCGATATCATCGAACCCACCGGATTTCCCTGGGGCGACAGGGCGTTGAAACGCGCCGGTCTCGACTATTGGGAATTTGCCGAAGTCCGACGACATGCGGATTGGACGAGTTTTTACAGCGCGCACGCGGAATTAGCGAAGCAGGAGACCGCGCGGCTTGTGCTTCTGACCACCAAAAGCGATACAGCCTATACCGACTTCAGCTTTGAGCCGGGTGATACCCTGCTGCTGGGTCAGGAAACAGTCGGCGCGCCGCCCGAGGTCCATGCAGCCGTTGATGCGCGGATCACCATTCCCATGCAATCGGGGCGACGATCCATCAATATTGCTCTGGCCGCCGCCATGGTTTTGGGCGAAGCATTGAGACAGACAAAAGGATTCGCGAGCCCCGACCGTGAACCCGCATAAGGAAACGAGCGAGATAATGACGGCAAGCGCCTCCCCGACCCTGATCGAATCGCACAAGGCAACCGCGGCCCAATGGTTTCGCGAGTTGCGCGACCAGATTTGCGCCGAGTTCGAAAAGATCGAAGACGAACTGACCGGCCCATTGTCGGATCGCGCGCCAGACAAATTCGAACGCACGCTGTGGAAACGCGGCGACGGCAGCCAGGATCTCGGCGGCGGCGAAATGTCGGTGATGCATGGTCGGGTCTTCGAAAAGGTCGGCGTCCATATTTCCATCGTGCATGGCGAATTCTCGGAAGAATTCCGCAAGCAGATGCAGGGCGCAGAAGAAGACCCGCGCTTCTGGGCGGCGGGCATTTCGTTGATCGCGCATATGCAGAATCCGCGCGTGCCAGCCGTACACATGAACACGCGCCACGTCGTCACCACGAAATCATGGTTCGGCGGTGGCGGCGACCTGACACCCGTCCTCGACATCCAGCGCTGCGACGATCATCCAGATACGATTGACTTTCATGCCGCGATGAAGGCCGCCTGCGACGCGCACGACGCCGACTACTACCCAAAATACAAGAAATGGTGCGACGAGTATTTCTACCTGCCCCACCGCAAGGAACCGCGCGGCACGGGCGGCATCTTCTACGATCATCTCGACAGCGGAAACTGGGACGCAGACTTCGCCTTCACACAGGACGTCGGCCGCGCCTTCCTCGACATCTATCCTCAGCTCGTGCGCCGACATATGAACGAGGCATGGACGCCGGAAGAACGCGAGGAACAATTGATCCGTCGCGGGCGCTATGTCGAATTCAACCTGCTTTACGATCGCGGCACGACCTTCGGCCTCAAGACCGGCGGCAATGTAGACTCGATCCTCTCGTCCATGCCGCCTGAGGTGAAGTGGCCTTGAACCCGAAAGCCTAAACCGCCTTGGAGTGGCGGGCCTCACCCGCCGTGAGATAGCGGTCGAAGACGGCGCAGGCGGCGCGAACCAGAGGCTTGCCTTCGTCGGTCACGACAAGACGGTGACCATCGCGTATGAGAAGCCCATCGGCTTCGAGATTGCTGAGCGCGGCAAGCTCCGGCGCAAAGACATCGCCTGCCTTGCCATAAAGCGCGGCGACCTGATCGAGATCAACGCCCATGTCGCACATCAGACGCTCGATGACGCTGCGGCGCAATTTATCATCTTCTGAAATGGCAATACCACGCGTGATGGGAAATTCGCCCGCCCGCACCAAGGTCTTGTAGCGCTCGATAGCGATTTCATTGGCGACATAGCCCTGCGGCAGCGCGCCGATGGCCGAGGCGCCGAGACCGATGAGCGCCGGAGCGGCATCCGTCGTATAGCCCTGAAAATTGCGATGCAACGCGCCCTTCGTCTGCGCCTGCACGAGTTCGTCGTCCGGCAGCGCAAAGTGATCGAGCCCGATGGCGACATAGCCCAGTTCCTGAAGCCGCGAAGAGGCAGCCTCGGACTGACGCCAGCGCTCGGCCATATCGGGCAGCGCGTCTTCGGGGATAAGGCGCTGGTGCGTCTTCATCCAGGGCACATGCGCATAGCCGAACAAGGCGATGCGGGCCGGGCGCAGGCTGACGGCCTGTTCGACCGTCTCAAGCACCGTCTCGACCGTTTGATGGGGAAGCCCGTAGCAGAGGTCCATGTTTATGGCGTCGATGCCATAAGCGCGCAGCCAACGGATGACGCGCTCGGTGACGTCGAAAGGCTGAATGCGGTTGATCGTCTTTTGCACCAGCGGATTGAAATCCTGAACGCCGATGGAGGCCCGCGTGATACCCGCCTCGGCCATCGCCTTGACATAGGCCTCGTCCGCCGTGCGCGGATCAAGCTCGATGGCAATCTCGGCCCCGTCGCGGAAGTCGAAGTGCTCTCTGATCGCCTCGACCATGCGGGTGAAGTCTGAGGGCTTCAGAACGGTCGGGCTGCCGCCACCGAAATGGACATGCGAAAGCCCCATGCGCGCAGGCAATCTGGAAGAAACCAATTCGATTTCGGTCAGTAATGCCTCAAGATAATCAGTAATCGGCGCATAGCGCTTGGTGGCCTTGGTGTGGCAACCGCAGAACCAGCACATCTCCGCGCAATAGGCGACATGGAGATAAAGCGACAGCGGCGCATCGGGCGCAAGCTCGCCCAGCCAATGCTCATAGGTCGAGCCATCGACGCCGGGGCCAAAATGCGGTGCTGTCGGATAGGATGTATAACGCGGCACACGCAGGTCATATCGTTCAATAAGATCTGTACGCATGGAAAGGATTATGGTCCTGCCCGCGACGCGGGCAATCGGTCCCATTGTCGCGGCGCAGAGATGTCACAGCCCCGATATCCTACTGAAGCAGTGCGTCAAAAAAAGCGTTGCGCACGGAAGGCACGCCAAGAGCGGCCAGGCCGACGATATTCAGCACGGCAATCAGATTGAGATGGGTACGAAAAGGCTCCTTGCGCGTCTTGTGACGAAATCTCTGCTGGCCAAAGATCGCCCCGAAAGCCCCGCCGATGGCGGCAAGGGTCAGAAGCGTCCGCTCCGGCAAGCGGTACATGTCACGCTCGGCGCGGAACTTGTCCCAGCCGAACGCCCCAAAAGCGACCGCATTGATGGCAAGAAGATAGAGAGCAAGCTCGGGCAGCACCGGTCACTCCCCTGCAGATCGGATGACATCGCGTAAAGTCGCACGCAAAGAGCCATGCTGCGCGAAATCCCACGCCCCGCCAAAGGCAATGTCGTCAACGCGCCAACCGCCGATGCGCTTTACAAGCGCCAGCTTGTCGGTCCATGTCGTCGGCTTTGCACCAGCTTCCGCCACGAAGGCAAGATCGATATCGCAATAGGCGCGCGCGCCTTCAACCGTGCAGGCGTCGATCTTGTAGACTGTCGCGCCTTCATAGAGAGAAGAGAAAAGATCGCCTTCGAACAACGGCGGTTCCTGATTTTGTGTCGCCTCGCGATGCCCGGCCTCAGCGCGCTCGGCACGCTTGATCTGATCACTGAGCGAAGGCGTCAGGAAGCGATCGAACGGCATGCCGGTCGCCGTGTCGGGAATGCCGCGCGGTTTGACTTGCAGATAGAGCTTGTAGAAGCCTGTCGCCACACGGTCGGGGCCAGCACTTTGTGCGAGCACGGGCGTGGCACAGGCAAAACAAGACAGCAAGGCAACAACGAGACGCATTCAATAAACCGTCGCCTGCACCACAGCCTTCAAGCGTTCGATGATCGAAAACTCGTCGTCGGTGAAATCGGCGTCAATCCACCATTCCTCGACCTCGCGCGACACGCGACCGATCTCCGGGCCTTCCGGTACGCCAGCCTGTTTGATCATCTGGCCTGTAAGCGGGAATTCGGGCTTCTGCCAGCTATCGGCCATCGCCAGCATGGCGCGCCACTGGAAGGTATTGTGTCCCTTACGGTCCGCCGCCCAGCCGAGCATGACGCGATCCTTGAAGCATTGCGCGCCGATCAGATAAAGCGCCTTGCGCACTTCGCGGATCGAGAGATAGGCGACGATCTTGGTCTGATCCGTCAGCATATCCGTGATACGCGACCGCTCGCGATTGGACAGTCGCAGCCGCGCGGCAAGCGCCTCGACACCCGCCTTGTCGAGCTCCAGCATGGAAGCAAGGCGCAGCAAAGGATCGCAGGTGAAAAGCTGGTCACGTTCGATTTCGGCGAGGTTTTCAAAACGATCGAGACGCGAAGCCTCGGGCAGCACGACAGAAAGAATGCCAACCGCCGCCATTTGCCGGAAGGCGGCGCCTGCTTCGTCAGCCGCGGCGATCTTGAGCAATTCGACGCTCACCCGCTCGCCCGAGAGTTGGCGAAGGTTTTCGCGCGCCTCGGCGCAAGCCTTCAAGCCATCGGCATCCGGTTCGCCCTTGCCATACCAGGCATGGAAGCGAAAGAAACGCAGCACGCGCAGATAATCTTCGACAATGCGCTGATTGGCATCACCGATAAAGCGCACACGCCGCATCTTGATGTCGTCAAGGCCCGTACCCAGCGGATCATGCACCGTGCCATCGGCATCGGCGTAGAGCGCATTGATCGTGAAGTCGCGACGCCTGGCGTCCTCGACCCAATCGCCGGTGAATTCGACTTCGGCGCGACGACCGTCGGTCGTCACATCGACGCGCAATGTGGTGATCTCATAGTGCCGTGACGGCATGACCGCCGTGATCGTGCCATGCGCGATGCCCGTCAACACGACCTTGATGCCTTTGGCCTCAAGCAATGCCTGCGCGCGCTCGGGCGTTTCGGAAGTGGCGATGTCAATGTCGCTGACAGGCTCGCCCATCAACTCATTGCGCACAACGCCGCCGACGAAGCGCGCACCAGCACCCAGGGCTTCCATGACAGTTCTGGTGTCGGCTTCCTTGAGCCAATTGGCTTCAAGCCGCTTTGTCCCGTTACTCATCTTGTCGTTTCCCGTCAGTCGTCTGCAAATATTCGGTCGTACATGTTCTTGAGCATGCCTGCCGTCGCGCCCCAGATATGATGCCCATTATAGGGCATGGCGTAATATTCGCGCTCCTTGCCACGCCATGTGGCCTTGTGACGCTCGTGATTGTCCGGGTTCATGAGGAAGGAAAGCGGCACCTCGAAGACTTCGGCGACCTCGCCATCATGCACATCAAGCGTAAAGCCCGGCGTGACGAAGCTTACCACCGGCAGGATGCGAAAGCCCGTGCCGGTCTCATAAGCGTCGAGAAAGCCTGCCACCTCGACAAATTCGGATTTGAGGCCAACCTCTTCATCCGCCTCGCGCAGGGCCGCCTGAGCGGGCGTCTCGCCGACCTCGATCTTGCCGCCGGGAAAGGCGACCTGACCGGCATGATTGCCTAGATGATCGGCACGTCGCGTCAGCAACACATGCGGGCCCTTGTCATATTCAATGATCGGCACCAGCACGGCGGCGGCGCGCAGATTGGCCCGCGTTTCGCGATCCGCCCATTCGAGCGTCTGTATGTCGCCATCGCCCCTCGGCGCTCGCTCGGTCAGCAGCGCTTCAAGCGTGGGCGCATCGTGCGTCACCCGCTCCTCGATCAATATGCGATAATTTTTCATACCAGCAGTCTCAAACGGCCATCTCCCTTGCAAGCATGAAGGGAAAGAAGACGCCCCCCGACCAGATTCCGAACCAGCGCTCGCCTTCATGTTCTTCTTCAACGCCCAGTTCAACCAGATCGTAGAAGGTCGCCCTGTTGATCAACGCATCGAGCCGCGCACGCACATGCACATAGGGCGCCGGCTCGCCCGTCTCGTCATCGATCTCGAACCGCAGGGGATGGTCGGATCCGGCCACCGTCTCGTCGCCCACACTGGTCGTGAAGGTGAGAGCCTGATCGCGCCCCTCGCCCTCGACTTTCATGGCGACGGCAAGGAAAGGCGCGTCATCGACCGTGATGCCGACCTTTTCCACAGGCGTCACAAGATAATATTTTCCATCCTCATCGTGACGCAGGATGGTCGAGAAGAGGCGCACCAGCCGCTCGCGCCCAATGGGCGTGCCCATATAGAACCAGGTACCGTCGCGAGCGATTCGCATGTCGAGATCGCCGCAGAACTCTGGATTCCACAAATGGACCGGCGGCAGCCCGCGCGCCTTCTTGCCTTCGCTCTCCGCTGCGGAAAGCAGGCCAGCCGTGCTTGTCCCCTTTACGCGACCGGGGCCTTTTTGCGTCGGAGCAGTCATAAATCTCGAGCTTTCCTAATGCTTTACGGCGCCGGGGGCCATAATATCGCCATTGAAACACCGGCCAATGGTGTGATGACACTATAGGTTGATCATCATAGGTCCATCATCCGAAACGCGCGCCTATCGCTTTTGCGACGGCACACCCTATACTTAGGTCAATGCAGACACTCAGTGAAGCGGACGGCGATACCGTTCAGGAAATCGAGGCTTCGGGCGCAAAAATCGCCGAGGCCCGCAAAGCCATTAGTGAAGTCATATACGGGCAAGAACAGGTGATAGACCAGACACTGGTCACTGTTCTGGCCGGAGGTCATGCCCTGCTTGTCGGCGTGCCGGGACTGGCCAAGACGCTCCTCGTCCATACAATGGGCGTCGTTCTCGGCCTCGACGACAAGCGTATCCAGTTCACCCCCGACCTCATGCCCGCCGACATTCTGGGTTCCGAAGTGCTGGAAGAGAGCGAACGCGGCACCCGCAGCTTCCGCTTTCTCAAAGGTCCGGTCTTCTGCCAGTTGCTGATGGCCGACGAAATCAACCGCGCCAGCCCTCGCACCCAGTCGGCCTTGCTGCAAGCCATGCAGGAAAAGCATGTGACGGTCGCAGGCGTTCGCTATGAACTTCCCGCCCCCTTTCATGTGTTGGCCACACAGAACCCCCTGGAGCAGGAAGGCACATATCCGCTGCCCGAAGCCCAGCTCGACCGTTTCCTGACCCAGATCGACGTCAACTATCCCGACATGGAAGCGGAACGCCGCATGTTGCTGGCCACGACCGGCAGCGACGATGTGAAAGTACGCCCGGCCATGACGGTCGAGGACTTGATGCAAGCCCAGCGCCTTGTGCGCCGCGTACCCGTCGGCGAAAAGGTCGTCACCGCAATCCTTGAGCTTGTCCGTTCCGCGCGTCCTGAAGAAGGCGCATCGGAAGAAGTCGAGCGCCATGTCGCCTGGGGACCGGGGCCCCGCGCCAGTCAGGCGCTTATGCTGGCGGTCCGCGCCCGTGCGCTGATCGACGGGCGCTATTCGCCATCGGTCGAGGACGTAAAGACGCTGGCCGCACCCGTATTGCGCCACCGCATGGCCCTCAATTTTTCGGCGCGTGCTGAAGGCGTGACCGTCAGTGGTGTCATCGATCGTCTTTGCCGAAACATTTGATCGTATAAAACAAGATGCGGCCTCCCTTTTCGACCAGCACAAAACCGGCGACGAGCGACCTGCGCGTGCAGGCCGACACGCTGGCCGAGGTGTTGCCGCCGCTGGTCGTCGAAGCCGAACGTATCGCCAATACGGTCGCGCAAGGCGTGCATGGCCGACGTCGCACGGGCATGGGCGAAAGCTTCTGGCAGTTCCGTCGTTTTCGCGAAGGCGACACCGCAGCCTCCGTCGACTGGCGTCATTCGGCGCGCTCGAGACATCTCTTTGTGAGAGAAACGGAAGTGGAGGCCGCCGAAAGCGTCTGGATATGGCGCGACGGTTCACCCTCGATGGATTACGCCTCCGACAGCGCCCCGATGACGAAAAAAGATCGCGCCACCGTTCTCGCCCTCGCACTCACTTCCTTGCTGGTGCAGGGCGGCGAAAGTGTCGCCGCGCTTGGCGGTAATTTCCCGCCGAGCGGCGGGCGCACCGCTTATCGCCGCATCGCCCATGCGCTGGTAGACAATGCAGAGGAAGGTTCGAAGGCGCTGACACAGGACAGTCTTCCCCCGCCCACACATCTGCCACGCCATGCTCAAATCGTTCTGATCAGTGATTTTCTTTCACCAGCCGAAGAAATCATAGAACGCATCAGAAGCTATGCGACCGACGGCGTCAGAGGCCATCTCATTCAGGTCCTCGACCCCGCGGAAGAAGACCTGCCCTTCACGGGCCGCACCGAGTTCATCGGCATCGAAGAAGACTTGCGTCTGATGATCGGCCGCGCAGAAAGCATGCGCAAAGCCTATCACGCACGCCTCGCGCTGCATCGCGACCGGTTGATGGAAGCCGCCCAGCGGATCAACTTCACCTTCGCCACGCATCGCACCGACCGCGCGCCGCATACTGCATTGCTGGCGCTTTACGGCGCGCTCAGCGGTGAAATCGACGCGCACCGTCCACCGCGACGGGGAAACTGACCCATGCTTTCACTCGGTCCTCTCGCATTTGCGGCCCCCTGGGTGCTTTTGGGCCTTGTCGCCGTGCCCGCCATCTGGTGGCTGTTGCGCATCAGCCCGCCGCTGCCAAAGCGCGTGCGCTTTCCCGCAATCAGGCTTCTGATCGACCTGACGCGGGAACAGGAAACCCCGGCGCATACACCGCTCTGGCTCCTTCTGCTGCGCAGCCTGCTTGCCATCATTATCGTGCTGGCGCTCGCCAGCCCCTTGTGGAATCCCGCACCCGACACAACCGGTTCCGGTCCGCTTCTCATCGTCGTGGACAATGGATGGGCGGCTGCCGGTCATTGGCGTCAACGCAGCAACACACTGTCAAACCTGATTGCCAGCGCCAAACGCGACGACCGCCTTGTGCTCGTAACAGGTACGGCGCCGACAACGAGTTCGCCCGCACTGGACTATACGCCTGCAAATGACGCCGCCGCTCTTGCCCGCGCGCTCACCCCCATGCCGCTTACCTCCGATCGCGCCGACCTTCTGACACAACTCAAGGCGAGCCCGGCCCTCAAGAAAAAACCTCAGATCGTCTGGCTCAGCGATGGGATCGACTACGGCCATGCCAACGTCTTCGCGACAGGACTGGGCGACCTCGCCTCGGATGCAGGCGTCGAACTCATAGAGCCCAGACCGGAAGACCGCCCACTCGCCCTCCTGCCCCCGGCGATTGAAGGCGACGCTTTCACCGCCACCATCTTGCGCGCCGCCGCCGACACGGTACGAAGCGGCAGCGTCCATGCCGTCAATGCATATGGCGGCGTGCTTGGCAGCGCACCCTTCACACTCGACCCCGGCGCAACCGAAGCCACAGCCAGCATCAAACTGCCACTCGACCTGCGCAACAAGGTGGCCCGGATCGAAATCGCAGGAGAGGCATCGGCAGGGGCGACGAGCCTCATCGACGAACGCTGGCGCCGCCGCACCGTCGGCCTTGTCTCAGGCTCGCCGATCGGCGAAGGACAACAACTGCTCTCCGATCTCTATTATCTCGACCGCGCCATCGGACCCTATGCCGTCATCCGTCACGCAACCGACGACAATGCGGGCTCATCGCAGATCACCGACCTCATTGCATCGCCTCTCTCCGTACTCATCCTTGCCGACATCGGCAATCTGACGATGATGGACCGACAGGCGTTGACGACCTGGGTACAGAGTGGCGGCGTGCTTGTACGTTTTGCCGGACCGAAACTCACAAGCCTTGGACAAACCCTCATCAGCGATCAGCTGATGCCCGTGCCCTTGCGCATGGGCGGGCGGGCGCTCGGCGGCGCGCTGTCATGGACGACGCCACAACATCTGGCGCCCTTCGAACTTTCCAGCCCCTTTGCCGGTCTCGACGTGCCGGACGACGTTACGGTCACTCAGCAGGTGCTGGCGGAACCGACAATCGATCTGGGCAGCCACACATGGGCGCGGCTGGAAGACGGCACGCCGCTCGTCACCGCCGCGAAACGCAACAAGGGCCTCGTCGTCCTCTTTCACGTCACCGCGAACACAAGCTGGTCGAACCTGCCGCTCTCCGGCCTCTATGTCGACATGCTCCGCCGCATCATCGCGATGTCCCAAGGCGTCAGCGTGACGGAGACCAAAGCCGATGGCAGCTTGGCCACGCTGTCGCCCGTCCGCACACTGGACGGCTTCGGTCATCTGGGCGCGCCACCGCCGATGGCCACACCTGTGCCGGCGGCCCATTTCGACGAAACACCGGCGAGCCCGCGCCATCCGCCGGGGCTCTATGGCCCATCAGACGATCCCCGGGCGCTCAATCTGGCGCGACCGGGAATGAAGCTTGCGACACTTGGTTCGCTCAGTGACATCAAAACACGCCATATCTATGCCGAATCCGCAGAAATGGAACTGCGCGCGCCCCTGTTGGCGCTAGGCCTCCTCCTCATCATCATCGACGGAATTGCCGCTCTTTATGTGACCGGCCTCTTCGACGCCACACCCATTCGTCGCCGTCGTCGCCTCAATCTTCTGCCCGTAATTGCCGCAATCATTGCAGCAACCGCGCTCGTACATCCCTCACCCGCAAGAGCCGACGAGACCGCCGACAATTTCGCCCTGGAAGCCGCGACCAATACCCGCCTCGCCTATGTGCTGACGGGCGACAGCGATGTCGACGCCGTGAGCCGCACAGGTCTGGAAGGCCTTTCACAGGTCCTGAGGGCGCGCACGTCTTTTGATGCCGCACCGCCGACAGGTGTCGACATCTCACATGACGAACTGGCTTTCTTCCCCCTCCTCTATTGGCCGATGACGGCGGGACAGGACAATCTCTCTCCCGAAACACTCACGCGTATCAACAACTATATGGAGCACGGCGGCACGATTCTCTTCGACACGCGCGATCAGGATCGCGCCCTGAGCGGCGTTACGAGTTCGGGTCAGGAAACGCTGCAACGCCTGATCGGCAAACTCGATCTCCCGACACTGGTGCCCGTGCCGGGAAATCATGTCCTGACGAAATCCTTCTACCTGATAAAGGATTTTCCGGGCCGCTGGGCAGGCGGCGCCCTATGGGTGGAAAACAGCAATGCGCTGCGCGACCCGCAAGGCGGGCGCTCCAATGACGGCGTCTCGGCGATCATCGTCGGCTCCAACGACTATGCTGCTGCCTGGGCGCGCGATGCCGCAGGCCGACCCATGTTTCCCTGCGAACCGGGTGGCGAACGTCAGCGAGAACAAGCCTTCCGCTTTGGCGTCAACCTCGTCATGTATACTTTGACCGGCAATTACAAATCCGATCAGGTGCATATCCCCGCCCTGCTGCAAAGACTGGGGAACTGATCATGAGCAGTTCCTGGAATATCATTTTCAGCCCCTCCCTGCCTTTCCCGCTCATCCTCGTTCTGGGAACGCTCGGCGCCGCCATCATCATCTATGCAGGCCTGCGCGGCGCAAGAGGCACGCCCTGGCGCGCCATCGCTCTCGCCATCACGCTTGCCGCTCTGCTCAACCCGACAATTCAGGCCGAAGATCGTCAATCCGTGCCCGACATCGCTGTTGTCGTCGTGGACAAGAGCGCCAGCATGGAAATCGGCACACGCGCCGCCGACGCGGATGCGGCACTCGCCAAGGTCGAGGCGGAGCTTAAATCCCTGCCCGGCATCGAAACGCGCGTCACAACGGTCACCAGCGGCACCACAAGCACCGAGCAGGAAGATGAAGACACGCGCGCTTTTTCAACCCTTGAACAGGCGCTGGCGGATGTTCCGCCCGAACGCATCGCCGGCGCCATCTTCATCACGGATGGCGAAATCCACGATGTGCCCGCAAAGGCAACGGCACTCGGCTTCGACGCTCCTGTCCATGCGCTCATCGTCGGCGAGAAGAACGAACGCGATCGACGCCTGACGGTGCTTGAGGCCCCGCGCTTCGGCATTGTCAACAAACCCGTCAGGCTCTCGCTGCGCGTCGATGACACAAATGGCGGCAATGAAGGCGCGCAGACCGCACCGGTCACCATCACCATCGATGGCAAACAGGTCATGCAGACCTCGGTTCAGGTCGGCAAGCCGACGCCCATCACCCTGTCGCTTGATCACGGCGGACCCAATGTGATCGAAATCGACGTTGCGCCCGGACCCAACGAACTGACGCTCGCCAACAATCGCGCGGTAGTCGTCGCCAATGGCATTCGCGACCGGCTGCGCGTGCTGCTCATTTCCGGCGAACCCAACCCCGGCGAACGCACATGGCGCAATCTTCTGCGCGCGGATCCCTCCGTCGATCTCGTGCATTTCACGATCCTGCGGCCCCCGGAAAAGGAAGACGGCACGCCGGTCAATGAATTGTCGCTGATCGCCTTTCCGACACGCGAACTCTTTGTCGACAAGCTCGACGAATTCGATTTGATTATTTTCGATCGCTACAAGCGACAAAATGTGCTGCCGCTCGAATATTTAAGCAACGTCGTTCAATATGTGGAAAACGGCGGCGCGGTGCTGGACGCGGCGGGACCGGCTTTCGCCTCGCCCTATTCACTCTACCGCACGCCGCTTGCCGCCATTCTGCCCGCCCAGCCGACCGGCGACATCACGCTCGGGGCGTTCAAGCCGCATGTCACCGACACCGGCGACCGCCACCCCGTGACGGCCAATCTGCCTGACGATGCCGACATCAATGCCCCCAAATGGGGATCGTGGTTTCGCATTGTCAATTCGACGATCGATCGCGGGCAGATGCTGATGGACGGTTCCGACCATGAACCGCTGCTGGTACTCGACCATGCGGGCAAGGGACGCGTTGCGCAGATCATGTCGGATCAATTCTGGCTCTGGTCGCGCGGATATGAAGGCGGGGGACCACAAGCCGAACTGCTGCGCCGCCTTGCCCATTGGCTGATGAAAGAACCCGATCTCGAGGAAGAAAATCTTTCCGCGGCAATCAATGGCGCAATGCTCACAATCAAACGCCGCAGCATGAGCGACGAGGTCGCCCCCGCCGAGGTGAAACTCCCCTCCGGCAAGACGACAACGCTCCAGCTGGAAAAAACCGCACCCGGTCGCTTCGAAGCTCAAATGCCCGCCACCGAACTCGGGCTCTATCGCATCACGCAAGGCGACAAGACCGCCGTCGCGGCGGCAGGTCCGCTCAACCCGCGTGAATTCGAAGATGTGCGCGCTACAGACAAATTGATGAAACCACTGACGGCGGCGACCGGCGGCGGCATCTATTGGGTCGGCGCAAACGCCAAAGACACGCCAAGCATCAGAACCATCCGCCCCGGCAAAGTCGCAGCGGGCGACACATGGGCAGGGCTCCAACACAACGAGCAATATCTCATCCGCGCCGTGCGACAGGTGCCGCTGCTTGCCGGTCCCCTCGCCCTGTTGCTGATCCTTGGCTCGCTGGCGCTGGCCTGGTGGCGCGAAGGGCGCTGACCTTATTTCCTCGCCAGGGACGCTTGAAAGAGACTTGCGGGATTTCAGCGCCTGTCCTATTGTCACCACCGAATGTTATATTATTACATATCAACCTTGCCGCATAGAGGTCTTCGGTGCCGGACAAGCATGTGAATACGCCCCCATTGGCGCGCACCTTCATGGGTGCGAGCGTGGTTTTTCGCCTGGGTATTGCAGCCGGCTGCATCGCCATGCTCTGGCTCTGCGTCGGCTGGGCGATCAGCCTGTGACAACACGCCCTCCCCTCATCCGGATCAATGACCTGACTGTCGCTTATGAGCGTCAGCCTGCCGTGCATCATGTCAGCGGCTCCTTTGCGCCGGGTAGCCTTACCGCCATCGTTGGTCCCAACGGCGCGGGCAAATCCACCTTGTTAAAGACAATGGTCGGCCTGCTGCGCCCGAGTGAAGGCTCCGTGACGTTGAACGGACTCAAGCGAAGTCAGGTGGCCTATCTGCCGCAACAGGCTGAGATCGACCGCAGCTTTCCCATTTCGGTCGCTGATACGGTGGCGCTGGGACATTGGCAAAATGTCGGCATATGGCGGGCGATCACTGATCCCCTCTGGCGGAACGTCGCCGTCGCGTTGGAAAAGGTGGGCCTCAAGGGTTTTGAAAACCACCCCATCGCCAAGCTCTCGGTCGGACAGTTTCAGCGCGTGCTCTTTGCCCGCCTGCTGGTACAGGACGCCGCCGTGATCCTGCTGGATGAGCCCTTTGCCGCCATCGACGAACGCACCACGGCGGATTTAATGAAGATCATCCACTACTGGCATGACGATCGGCGCACCGTGATCGCCGTGCTGCATGACATGGATGAAGTCAAAAACAACTTCCCCGAAACACTGCTCATGGCGCGTGAACTTGTCGGTTGGGGAGAGACGGAAACGGTGCTGACGGAAAAAAACCTGCATCGCGCCCGCGCCCTTTCCGACAGTTGGGCCGACATGCACAAGCCTCATCACCATGAAGGGGCATTGTGATGTATCTCTATCAAAACCTCATCGCACCTTTCGTCGACTACGGCTTCATGCGCCGCGCGCTTATCGCCTGCCTTGCCTTGTCATTGGGCTCAGGCCCCATTGGCACATTTCTCGTGCTGCGCCGCATGAGCCTGATGGGCGACGCCATGAGCCACGCCATTCTGCCGGGCGCCGCCATCGGCTTTCTCGTTGCCGGGCTTTCGCTCTGGGCGATGTCGGCGGGCGGCCTTGTCGTCGGCCTCACCGTCGCGCTTCTCGCGGGTCTCATAAGCCGCGTCACGGACTTACGCGAAGATGCAAGCCTTGCGGGCTTCTACCTCATGAGCCTTGCCGCAGGTGTCCTTATCGTTTCGCTGCGCGGGTCAAATGTCGATCTCCTGCACGTGCTTTTTGGCAGCATCCTTTCGGTCAATGACGAGGCATTGCTGCTCGTCGCCAGCATTGCCTCGCTGACGCTGGCGATACTGGCGATCATCTACCGCCCGCTTATAGCCGAATGTTTCGACCCCGGATTCCTGCGCGCCGTGGCTGGCCGTGGATCCTTCTATCATGTGATCTTTCTGATCCTTGTCGTCCTCAACCTCGTCGCAGGCTTTCAGGCGCTCGGCACGCTGATGGCCGTCGGCCTGATGATGCTGCCCGCCGCCGCCGCGCGCTTCTGGGCGATCGAAGTCTGGTCGCTGGCAGCCTTGTCCATCGTGATCGCTTTCATCTCCGGCTGGTCGGGTCTCCTCGTTTCCTACAATTACGATCTGCCCTCCGGCCCCGCCATCATCCTGACGGCAGGCCTCTTCTACATCGCCTCGATCATGCTCGGGCGGCACGGCAGCATTCGGGCGCGTTTCTTCCCCGGCGCGCATTTTCACGAACACTGAACGGGTTTTTCCATGAAAAAATTCCTCGCAATTCTCACACTTTCCTTTCTGGCTGTTGCGAGCCCCGCCTTCGCTGCGCCTCTCAAAGTGGTAGCAAGCTTCAGCGTGCTGGGCGATATGGTGAAGGAAGTCGGCGGCGATGACATTACCCTGAAAGTGCTCGTCGGCCCGGATGGCGACGCCCATACATTCGAGCCTGCGCCCGTGGACGCAAAGGCGCTCCACGACGCCAATCTCATCGTCATGAACGGGCTTGAGCTTGAAAGATGGATGGAGAAACTCGTCAAGGCCTCCGGCACAAAAGCCTCGATCCTCATCGCCAGCACGGGCATCACACCGCGCAAAATGAACGAGGACGGCCAGACCGTACCCGACCCTCATGCCTGGCAGGATATCAAGAACGGCATGATCTACGTCCACAACATCGAGGCCGCGCTCGCCAGGACCGATCCCGTCCATGCCGCAGCCTACAAGGCCAATGCCCAAACGCTTCTGACGCGGCTCAATCAGCTCGACGCATGGACCCGTCAGGAAATTGCGACCGTTCCCGCCGACAAGCGCAAGGTCATCACCACACATGACGCCTTCGGCTATTTCGGCGCGGCCTATGGCGTAACATTTCTGGCCCCGGTCGGCGTCAGCACCGAGGCCGAAACCAGCGCTGGCAGCCTTGCTGGTCTCGTCGACCAGATCAAACAGGAAAAGATCAAGGCGCTCTTCATCGAGAACATGTCCGACCCCCGCCTGATGGATACGATCGCGCGCGAAACCGGCGCAAAGATGGGCGGCGAACTCTATTCGGATGCCTTGTCGCCCATAGATGGCTCCGCCCCGACCTATCCGGCCATGTTCGAAAACAACGTACCCAAACTCGTCGCGGCAATGAGGTTGAACTAACCCTGGTCCAAGAGAAATTTGCGCAATCGCCCGCTTCGGGCTAAAGACCGACGCAAATTCACTCAAGGGCTTTCCATGACGAACAGACACGCCGAATGGCGTCTCATGACATCCGACGATATCCCTGAAGTCGACGCCATCGGGAAAGTCGCACACCCCGATTTCCCCGAAGACATCGCCGTCGTGGAAAATCGTCAGGCGCTCTTCCCACAGGGCTGTTTTGTCGCCGAGGGCCAAAACAGGTTGCTTGGCTATGCGATTTCGCACCCTTCAACCATCGGCGAACCTGCCCCGCTCGACACCATCATCGCGCTGCCGGAAAATGCGGACTGTCTCTTCCTGCATGACATTGCTCTGAGCGATGACGCGCGTGGGCTGGGACTTGGAAGCCGAATCGTGCCCCTGTTGAAAAAGACCGCACTGAAAAACGGTTTGGACAAGCTGGGACTTGTCTCGGTTAACAATTCCCTCGGTTTCTGGCAATCACAAGGCTTCGCCACCCTATCGCCAAACGAAAAGCTCAAGGCAAAGCTGAAATCCTATGGCAGCGACGCCGCCTATATGGTGCTCAAGATCGCCTAGACTGGTCGCTCGCCTTTGGCGGCATAAGCCTCGATCAACGCCGCATAATCATTCATCTCAGGAAATTTGTCATAGCTATGCACTGCAGGTGTCATCGCCCAGGACAATTTCTCGCTCACATAGGACTCGATGTAGGGCACAACCCATGATGCGTCATCAAGCATCGTCGAACGCAGATTGACGAATGGCAGTTCCACATTGGGCCTCGTAAAGACCCAACTCATGCAATAGGAACAAAAG
>JBAQNC010000148.1:0-8040 GCA_049303435.1 Parvibaculum sp.
GTGTGGCGCTCGCCATGGCTTCAACCGAATACCGGGCAAGCACATTGGCTCGTCCCCGCACACCCATCGCGCGACGCGCGTCCGGGCCCATTTCAAGAAGGCCCGCCATAGCGCGCATGAGCGCCTCCGCATCGCTCGCGGGAACGGCAAAACCTGTCGCCTTTTCCGCACCGACCCTATCGCGCGTCAGCACTGTTTCGCGCTGACCGCCGCTGTCACTTGCAATGATGGGTCTTTCCATCGCCTGTCCCTCCACCGCTGTTCGCCCGAAAGGTTCGGGCTCGATAGAGGGTGAGAGTACGACGTCGCAAAGCGCATAGGCGGCGGGCATATCGTCGCAAGGACCTGTGAGATGCACGACATCGTCAAGCCTGTGCGCGGCGATCACGGCGCGCAACTCATTCTCAAAGGCATCGCGGCCCTGCGCATCGCCGACCAGAAGAAGCTTAAAAACGTTGTCGTGCAAGGCTTTAAGCGCGGCGGCCGCCTCGATGGCGAGGCCCTGCCCCTTCCAGCGCGTGAGCCGCGCGGGCAACATGAAAATGACGCGCCCGTCATCATTGAGCTTCCATTGCGCACGCAAGGCCGCCAGACGATCTTGTCCGATGGCGGAGGGATCGAAATGATGCGTGTCGATGCCGCGCGGCACGGCGAAGACACGCGCCGCGTCGGGCCTGTGAATGCGCGCGATGCGCTCGGCCGTATAGGCGGAATTGGCGATGATGGCGTCGCCGCGCGCCATGACCGAATTGTAAAAGACTTTCAGACGCGGGCTTTCATGCACCCTGGAATGATAGGTCGTCACAAAGGGACGCGAGGTGCGGCGCGCAGCCGCCAGCGCCGACCAGGCAGGCGCACGGGAGCGGGCATGCACGAGGTCGACCTTTTCACGCGTGATGAGGCGCGTCAGATGTTCGACATTGAGCGCCATGATGACGGGGTTCTTGGACCTGGCCTCCATGTCGAAATGTTCCGCGCCCATCGCCAGAAGTTCGGGCACGAGACGTCCGCCGGAACTGGCGACCAGCGCGCGACCGCCAGCCGCAACGATGGCGCGTGCGATATCGAGCGTGGTGCGTTCGGCGCCGCCGATATTGAGCGAGGGAATGACCTGGAGGATGGTCGGGCGCGCAAGGTCCTTGAACTCGGTGGCAAAAGGCGCGGCGGTTGGCATCTTCACAAGTCCTCATCGACGGACGCGCCTAAATTGGGTTGAATGGCGCCTCTCAAAACATGGGATACAAGATGACTGACACAATTGGTTCCGGCAAGCTCGCCCGCCCGGATGGCGAGACGCTGGCGTATCAGATCGACAAGAGCGACGCGCCTTCGGGGCCGACGGGGCTCGTCTGGCTCGGCGGCTTCAAGTCCGACATGACGGGGACGAAGGCGCAAGCGCTGAGCACATGGGCGCGGGCGGCGGAACGCAACTTCCTGCGGTTCGATTATTTCGCTCATGGCGCATCGAGCGGGGACTTTGCCAGGGGCACGATCGGGCGCTGGCGCGACGATGCGCTGGCCGCCATCGACGAGTTGACGGAGGGCCCGCAGATTCTGATCGGGTCCAGCATGGGCGGCTGGATCACGCTGCTCGCCGCGCTGGCGCGACCCGAACGCGTGAAGGCGCTGGTGCTGATCGCGCCCGCGCCCGATTTCACCGAGGACCTCATGTGGGCGGGGTTCGACGAGGAGGTGCGCGCAACGCTGATGCGCGACGGCATCTATCGGCGGCCATCGGAATATGACGAGGAGCCTTACGAGATCACGATGAATCTGATCGAGGAAGGACGAAAGCATCTGCTGCTTGGCGCGCCGATCGGTTTCGCGGGGCCTGTGCGTATCTTGCAGGGGATGAAGGACGTGGACGTGCCGTGGCGACACGCGATGCGTCTGGTCGATGCGCTGACGTCTGATGATGTGACGATCAATCTGGCGAAGGCGGGAGATCATCGGCTGTCGACGGCGGCGGATATCGCGCGGCTTGTGGCGACGGTGGAGGAGGTGCTGGGGGTTGTTGAGGGGTGAGGCTCACCCATCGGATGCCGCTCCTGGACCCCGGCCCGCCTCTATTGCAAAGGAGGGCCGGGGTGACATTTGTTTTTTGGTGGCGCCTCAACCCTCATCTGTCATACCGGGCTTGTCCCGGTATCCAGAGGCCGTAGACTTCTGGATATGTCGCGAAGCTATTACGTTTACATCCTCGCCAGCGATCGCAACGGGACGCTTTATGTTGGCGTGACTAATGATCTTGTGCGTCGTGTCCATGAACACAAGACAGGTGCGGTGGAAGGATTCACGAAGCGCTATAAAGTTCATCGACTGGTCTGGTTCGGCGAAACCGGCGATGTTACCGCCGCCATTGCGCGCGAAAAGACGATCAAGAAATGGCCCCGCGCTTACAAGCTCAAGACAATCGAAGACATGAATCCGCAGTGGCGCGATTTGTATGATGATCTGATTTCATGAGCGCAGAATTCCACGGCCCCTGGACCCCGGCACAGGGCCGGGGTGACAGCATCATTGATCGAGCAGCGCCTGCAACCCTTCGCGGTAGGTCGGGTAGGCGAGCGTGACGCCGAGGTCTTCGCGGAGGCGTTTATTGGAGACACGTTTGCTTTCGGCGTAGAAGCTTTTGGCCATCGGCGACAGGTCGGCTTGCTCGAAAGGAATTTCCGGGGGTGGGTCGATGCCCAGTAGTCCGGCGGCATAGACGATAACGTCTTGCGGGGGGCATGGTTCGTTGTCGCAGACGTTATAGGCGGCGCCGGGGTTGGGGTGCGCGATGGAGGCGGCGAGCACATTGGCTATGTCTTCGACATGGATGCGGGAGAAGACCTGTTCCTGCTTGACGATGCGGCGCGCCGTGCCCTCGCGCAGGGTGACGAGTTGATTGCGGTCGGGGCCATAGATGCCGGCGAGGCGGAAGACGTGCAGCGGCAGATCGAGGGCGGCCCATTGTTCCTCGGCGTCGAGGCGGCGGCGACCGCGCGCCGTGGAAGGCGCAAGCGGTGACGTCTCATCGACCCAGTCGCCGCCGCGATCGCCATAGACGCCGGTGGTCGACAGATAGCCGACCCACTGGAGGAGGAGCGAGCGAAGCGTATTGCCGAAATCACGGGCGACGGGATCGCCCTTGTCGTCGGGCGGGATCGACAAGAGCAGATGCGTCGCGCCTTCCAGCGCGGCGGGATCGAGGGACTGGTCGGGACTGTAGACAAAGGCGTCGATGCCGAGCGCGCGCAACTCATGGGCCTTCGCTTCGCTGCGGCAGGTGCCGGCGATGGCAAAACCTTCGTCGCGCAAGCGGCGGGCGAGCGTCAGGGCGCTGAAACCAAGGCCGAAACAGAAGAGGCGTGCGGAGGCGGGCGAAGCTGACACTTGAGGGACGACCTTTCGGTAAATTAATGCTGTTCTTCAATTTAGAGCGGGCGGGCGCTTGCCAAGGACAGGCGAGTGTCGGAGTTTAGCGCCCATGAAAAAGAACCAACAGCTTCTTGTGATAGGGCTTGTCTGCGCGCTCGTTTCGGCGAACGGATTTGCACAGGCCGCCGACCGCGCGACATCGGACGATGTGATATTCGCCAAGCCAGCGCCTGCAAAGCCCGCGCCCGCGAGGCCTGCGGCGAAGGCGGACGAACCCGGCGAGCCCGAGGCTCCCTCCAGCGCCGCCGCCGACGCTCATGACTACGATCATTGTCTGGGGCTGGTGAAGGAAGACCCGCAATCGGCGCTCGACTATGCGCAAGCCTGGCAAAGCTCAAACGGACAGATCTCGCTGGCCGCGCGACATTGCGCGGCGCTGGCCATGTCGGCGCTGGGGCGGCACCATGATGCAGCCATCCTGCTGAGCGAAGTGGCGCTGGCGATGAACAGCAAGCCCGACGCGCCGAAAGAGGCGCGCGCGGAAGCCTATGCGCAGGTGGCCGACGCCTGGATGCTGGCAAACGACGCCAAGAAGGCGCTCGCCGCCATCGAGCAGGCCCTGGCGCTCGACCCCCAGAGCGATTATCTGATGACGCGCGCGAACATCCATGCGCTGGCCGGAAACTGGAACGACGTGCGGATCGACACCGGCAAGATTCTCGCCGAACTGCCGACCGACGCCGAGGCGCTGTCGCTGCGCGCCACCGCCTATCGCAATCTCGGCGCGCTGGACGCCGCGCTGGAAGACGCCAACCGCGCGCTGGAAATTGCGCCGCATAATCTCACCGCTCTGCTGGAACGCGGACGCATCAAGGCGGCCAGGCTCGACATGCCGGGCGCGCGGACCGACTGGCGGCAGGTGGTGCAATTCGCCAGGGAAATGGGGCGCGAGAAAGACCCAAGAGCTGTGGCGGCGCAGGAATTTCTGGGGATGGGCGACGGGACGAAGTGACGCGCCCGAATATGTGGCCACCCTTCGAGACGCGGCTATGCCGCTCCTCAGGATGAGGGCTTTGGTTTGAACAGAACTCAATACACATTCCGCTGCCATCCCGCGACTTGATCGCGGGACGACACAGCATATTCTTGTGATGCTGCACCATAGATTAAACGTCATCGCCCGACTTGATCGGGCGATCCATCTTTTGGGTGGCACAAGAAAGATGGATGCCCCGGTCAAGCCGGGGCATGACGGGTGTGGGGATGATTGCGGGTGCTGAGGGTGTGGCCCCTGGACCCCGGGACAAGCCCGGGGTGACATTTGTTTTTGGCTAGAGAAAAACCAACCACTCCGCTTTCACATCTTCATCTTCTTCATGCGTCAGCGCATCGGCGGCAAGCTCGCGCGCCTCGGCGGGCGCGAGTTCGCCCAGCGCCCAGACGGCCATCGCGCGGACCACCGGCGCGGGGTCGGCGAGCAAACGTCGCACATGAGGCAGAAGGTTCCCATCACCTGAGTTACCGATGGCGATGAGGACGTTGCGCGTGAAACGATCGCGGCCGATGCGCTTGACGGGCGAGCCGGAGAAATGCGCGCGGAACGATGCGTCATCAAATTCAGCCAGCGAGGCGAGCGTGGGAGCGACGAGATCGTCGCGCGGGCGGAGCGCCATTTCGGATGCGCTTTGGGCGAACTTGTTCCAGGGACAGACGGCGAGGCAATCGTCGCAGCCATAGATGCGGTTGCCGATGGCTTTGCGGAACTCGCGCGGGATGTGGCTCTTGTTCTCGATGGTGAGATAGGAGATGCAGCGGCGCGCGTCGAGCTGCCAGGGCGCGGGAAAGGCCTTGGTGGGGCAGATGTCGAGGCAGGCATGACAGGCGCCGCAATGATCGGGCTCGGGCGCGTCGGCGTCAATCGTCAGTGTCGTGAAGATAGAGCCGAGGAAAAGCCATGAGCCAAAGGTGCGCGAGACGAGATTGGTGTGCTTGCCCTGCCAGCCGAGACCGGCGGCGGCGGCCAATGGTTTTTCCATCACGGGGGCGGTATCGACGAAGACTTTTACCTGCACATCGGGGGCCTCGGCTTTCGTCTCCTCCACGATCCAGCGCGCAACCTGCTTCAGGCGCGACTTGACGAGGTCGTGATAGTCGCGGTGGCGGGCATAGACGGAGATGACGCCTTCCGACGTGCGCGTCAGCCGCGCCATCGGGTCGTCGTCGGGGCCGTAGTTCATGGCGAGCATGATGACGCTTCTGACATCGGGCCAGAGCGTCAGCGCCTCGGCGCGGCGGGCCTCTGTCTCTTCCATCCAGGCCATGTCGCCGTGGCGGCCTTGCGCGAGCCATTGATGCAGGTGCGGGGCTGCTTGCGGCGTGGCGTCTGGCAATGTGACCGCCATGACGTCGAAACCCGCCTGCCGGGCGCGGGCCTGCAATCGCTCCTTGAACGGAGAAATGGTTTTTCCGCTGCGGTCAGAAGTCGAGATTGGCATAGAGCTTGGGCGGCGGCATGCCCGGCACATGATCGGCGAGGATGGAGCGGAAGGAAGGGCGCGACTTGAGGCGCACATACCATTCCTTGGCGAGCGGATATTGGGCCCAGGGGACGTCGCCGACATAGTCGAGGCAGGAAAGATGGGCGGCGGCGGCGAGATCGGCGAGCGTCAGATTATCGCCCGCGAGCCAGCTGCGATCCTCCATGAGGTAGGAAATATAATCGAGGTGGTAGCGCAGATTATGGAGCGCCGCGCGGACCACGCCCATTTCAGGCGCGCCGCCGCCATCGGCAGTGGAGAGAAAGCGGCGCGTGACTTTCTCGAAGATCAGACCGTCGGAGACTTCGGCGGCGAACTTGTTGTCGAACCAGTCGACAAGGCGGCGGATTTCGGCGCGCTCCTGCGGCGCGCCCGGCATAAGCGGATGCTCGGCATGGCTCTCTTCGAGAAATTCGCAAATGGCGTAGGCGCCGGAAATGACCTCGCCATCCTCGTCGATCAGCACGGGCACTTCGCCGGAGGGATTGAGGATGAGGAAATCCTCGCGGCGCTCCCAGTCGCGCTCCTCGATCATCTCGAAGGCGAGATTCTTTTCGGACAGCACAAGACGCACCTTGCGGGAGGCGGGCGAAATCGGGAGGTGATACAGGTGACGCATGGTTCGCAATCTAGGGGATGAAAGGGATATTGGACAGGCCTAGGAACGCCTGGCGGGCGGCGACGGGCGGGCATCGCTGAGGCCGTCTATTATGGGACAGTCGGGCCGGTCGTCGCCGTGACAGCGGCGCGCCAGATCGGCGAGCACCTTGCGCATGGCCTGAAGCTCCTCGATACGGTGGTCGATCTCGTCGATATGCTCATTGGCGACGCGCTTGACGTCGGCGCTGGCCCTGCCCTTGTCGCGGTAGAGCGCGAGCAGCGCGCGGCACTGCTCCACCGTGAAGCCGAGATTGCGCGCCGAGGCGACGAAGCGCAGCGTATGGACCGCCTCGTCGGTATAGGCGCGATAGCCGTTATTTCCCCGCGCCGGCGCCGGTATGAGGTCGATTTCCTCATAATAGCGGATGGTCTTGGGCGGAACCCCGGTACGCCGGGCAACTTCACCTATGTTCATGGCGCGGCCTCCTGAGGTGGCCTAGTCCTGTACAAGCGGCGCGGCGGCAGGCTCATACTGGCCGCGACGACGGAAACGGGCGAGATAGGCCGGCAGGATCGTCTGGACGGCGGTGGGCGTGACGCCGAGGCCTTCGAGCGTGCGGCCTTCGGCTTTCGCCTCGTCGCTGACGACATTGTCGATGGCAAGCGAGCGGACCTGATCCACCGTCAGGATCGGGTTGGGAAGCATCTGCAGGAAGAAAGCCTTGAGCTTGGCAAGACCCAGCGGCACGGGCACCAGCAGGCGCTTGCGACGGATCACATGCAGCATGATTTCCATGAGGCCGCACATGGTGAAGGTGGCGGGACCGCCAAGCTCGATGACCTTGCCGTCACCGGCATCAGTTTCGAGCACGCGGACGACGGCTTCGGCGACATCCTTCACATAAACCGGCTGGAAGTTCGTCTCCGCGCCCACCAGCGGCAGCACGGGGCTCAAGCGCGCGAGAGCCGCGAAGCGGTTGAAGAACTGGTCTTCGGCGCCAAAAACCACCGAAGGACGCAGGATGGCGGCCTCGGGGTATTCGGCGCGCACGGCGGCCTCGCCTGCGGCCTTGCTCTGCGCATAATGCGACGGGCTTTCCTCATCCGCGCCGATCGACGACATCTGGATGAAGATCGGCACGCCTGCGGCTCTGGCGAGGCGAGCGACGCGCCCTGCCCCTTCGGCCTGCACGGCTTCAAACTTCTGTTTGCCCGATTCAGAGAGGATGCCCACCAGATTGATGACGGCGCTGGCCCCTTCGACGGCGGCGCGGACCGAGGCGTCGTCGCGGATATTGGCCTGAACCGGCTCGATCTGGCCGACGACGCCTGAGGTCTTGAGAAACAGCGCCTCATTGGGACGACGCACCGCCACGCGGATGCGATACCCACGGCGACCGAGCGCCTGAACCACATGCTGACCGACAAAGCCCGACCCGCCAAAGACGGTAATCAGCGCTCCCGACTGCAATTCGCTCCTGGGTCTCTCGGTGCCCGCCATCTGCTTTTCTCCTGTCGCATGTGCCTGCCGCTCCTAGAT